>JBEGON010000139.1:0-5546 GCA_041181965.1 Actinomycetota bacterium | reverse complement strand
GTGCAGGCACAATGTTGTAACCAGCAGTACCCGCCATTTGGAAAAGATGATGCAGTTCTTTTGCTTGGCGATCAAGGTCTTGCACTGTCAAAAGTTGTTGACGCAATTTTGCATTCACACTGTTGAGCTCTTTTATGCGGTCATCCTTGGAACCCACTTCTGACCAGTCGCGCAAGAAGTCAACCGCTGGTCGCGACATCGCATTAGCGCCACTTTGGAGTGGAGAAAGTACGGCGGAAGCGCCGCTACGAATCGTGTTGAGAAAACCAGTCGAACCGCGACCATCGAGCAAAGCCAACAAAAATGACAAAGCCAGAAGTGCAATGACGCGAACCCGAGGATTTGGGGTGCGGTTGGTCGCCCTTCTGGCATTCATCAACTAATCAATCTGATTTTTAGTGGTGACGAAATTCTGGCATGAACAAACGCTTCAACGTGTCGAAGTTTTCGATGCAATGACCAGAACCAAGTGCGACACAGTCCAAAGGATTTTCTGCGCGCATCACTGGCATGCCAGTTTCTGCGCGAAGACGTTCATCCAAGCCAGCAAGAAGAGCTCCACCACCAGTCAACATCAAACCACGAACAATGATGTCCGCAGCAAGTTCTGGTGGAGTGCTATCCAAAGTCATTTTTACAGTGTCAACGATTTGCGAAACTGGTTCTTCGAGTGCGCGACGAACTTCTTCTGGAGTGACCGTGATGCTGCGGGGCAAGCCACTCATCAAGTCGCGTCCACGAATTTCAGCCTTCTGAAGACCTGCAACAGGGTACGCAGAGCCAGCATTCAACTTGATTTGTTCTGCAGTGCGTTCACCAATGAGAAGCGAGTATTCGCGCTTCACCCAGTTGATGATCGCTTCGTCGATCTTGTCGCCACCGACTTTGACGGACTTCTTAGTAACCAATCCACCGAGAGAAATCACACCAACTTCAGTAGTGCCACCACCGATGTCACACACCATGCTGCCTTGTGCTTCACCAACACTGAGACCGGCGCCAATTGCTGCTGCCATTGGCTCTTCGATCAAGTGCACTTCGCGAGCGCCAGCTTCTGATGCGGCTTCTTTGATAACGCGGCATTCAGACTTGGTTGCTTCCGAAGGAACGCAGATCAAGATGCGTGGCTTTGAGAAAAGACGGTTCTTCTTGTGAACCTGACGGATGAAGTAACGAATCATTTCGGATGCGACGTCGTAATCAGAAATTACGCCATCCTTCATCGGACGAATCGCACTGATGTTTGCTGGGGTACGACCGAGCATCTGCTTCGCTGCTGCGCCAACAGCGAGCACCTTGTGGTTGTCGTGGTCGAGGGCAACAACTGATGGCTCATTGAGAACGACACCGCGTCCGCGTACGTAGACCAAGGTGTTCGCGGTACCAAGGTCGATCGCCATATCGCGACCGAGGAATGAGCTATTGACTGCCATGAGAAACCTTCCACAAATGCGTTCAAGGGGTATCTACCCCTGCATCAGAGGCGAATCGTAAGCGTTCGGCCTGACTAGTGCCGAATCGGAAAGTTAGAGATTAGGAAAGAAATGGGCGATTTCTCGTGCGGCCGATTCTGGGGAATCTGAGCCGTGGGTGAGGTTGAGGCGGTTGGAGCTCGCGAAGTCCGCACGGATGGTGCCAGGGGCTGCTGTCAGGGCGTTGGTCGAACCTTGCATCAAGCGCCAAGTTGCAATGATTTCGGGGCCTTCGACAACTGCGGCTAGCAATGGTCCGGAGATGATGAAATCCACCAATGGTGGGAAAAAGTCTTTGCCTTTGTGCTCTGCATAGTGGGCTTCAGCGAAATCACGGGTCAGGGTGCGCATTTCCATCGCCACAATCTTGTAACCACGCTGCTCGATGCGCTTGAGGATTTCACCAACCAAACCACGCGCAACACCGTCAGGCTTAATGAGGACGAGGGTGCGTTCGGTCATGATGAATCCTTTCAACGAGTCTGAGTCTAGCCCTGCGACAGGGCAGCGCGGTCCCGATCAATTCGCGAACCGCCGCGCAATGCCATGACCCACAACCCAAAGAAAATGGCAGTGAGAATGAGCAATGTCGGAATCTTGAACGCAGCAATGAACGCGAGACCTTGCACAGCCTGTCCGATGTAATAGCCACCTGGTCTGCGCAGTACGCCAGGCACGAGCAACAGCAACACTGCGATGATGATGACGAATGACTTGTTTGCATCAGCACCCTCGGTTACTGCGGAAATAACTGGCAGCGCCAACAATGTGGTGATTCCTTGCATTACCAAAACTGCACTCGCAAGACGTGCCTTCATCATGCGCGCTTTCGCCCTAATAGTGCTCGCGCTTGTGCCGCAGTGAAGACAGAACCTGTCACAACAATGCCTACTGATTCATCTTCGCGCGACATTTTTTCGTCTGCGAGTGCGATTGCACGATCGATTGCGGTGGCCAAATCTGCTGCCTGTTCGATGTCGTCGCTATCCATCACATCTGTGGCTTTCGTAAAGAGCGATGCCACATCATCGGAACGTTCATTCTTTGTTGTTGTCACAACAATCTTGTCGGCAAGCGGTTCAATTTCGCGAATGAATCCCGCCGCATCTTTGTCGCGGAACATTGCAAGAACAAAAATGAGAGTAGTAAAGGAAAATTCTTCTTCGACTGCTTCTGCCAGTGCATGCGCTCCGTGCGGATTGTGTGCGGCATCAACAATCACTGTTGGTCCGCGTCTCACAACTTCCAGTCGACCAGGTGATGTGACTTTGCCGAAACTTGTCGTGACCAATTCAGCATCAAGTTCTCGCCCATCAACACCCACGCCAAAGAACGCTTCCACCGCTGCAAAAGCCAATGCTGCGTTGTTCGCTTGATGTGCACCGTGAAGCGGCAAAACAATCTCGTCGTAGTAGCCACCAATGCCGCGAATACCAATGATTTGCCCGCCAATTGCCAGACGACGATCAACCACTCCAAAGTCGCGATCTTGCAGAAGAAGTGCGGCGCCAACTTCATTTGCTTTGTTGACGATGACATTCAGTGCTGCTTCTGTTTGATGTCCGCACACCACAATCGATCCAGCTTTGATGATGCCGGCTTTCTCTGCGGCGATTTGTTCGATGGTATCGCCAAGGTAATCCTGGTGATCCAAACCAATCGGCGTGATCACACACACCTTTGGCACGACAACATTTGTTGCATCCCAGCGACCACCAAGACCGACTTCAATGACGGCAACATCGACGGGCGCATCGGCGAATGCAGCAAATGCCATCGCAGTGAGAGTTTCGAAATAAGACAACGACACGTCGCCAACAAATTCAGTGTCTGTCATCTGTAAATACGGTTCGATGTCATCAAAGGTTTCGATGAATCGTTCAAATTCAATCGGCTGGCCATACATGCGAATGCGTTCGCGAATGTCGTGCAGATGAGGACTTGTCGTCAGCCCAACGTTGAGACCGGATTCGCACAATAATGACTCGATCATGCGGCATGTAGATGTCTTGCCATTTGTTCCTGCCACATGAATCACGTCGTATGCGCGATGCGGTTCGCCCAAAATCTTGAGCAGATATTCGATGCGATCGAGAGATGGCTTGATGACATTCTCAGCCGCGCGAACATTCAGCGCGGCCAGCACTCTCTCGAAGTCCACAACCAACTCAGGATTCAATGCGTTACCCACGGCTTCACCCTAAAGTGCCCTCGAATGCGCTGCCTACAATGCCCCCTTATGACGCAGCCTCAGTACCCAGCGATGCCAGAAAAGCCAACCCTCGACGGCTTGGAAACCAAATTCGTGCAGACCTGGCAAGACGCAGGCACCTACTCCTTCGACCGCAGCAAGAGCCGTCAAGACGTCTTCTCTATTGATACTCCTCCCCCAACCGTTTCTGGCTCACTGCACGTCGGTCACGTGTTTTCGTACACCCACACCGATTGCATTGCTCGCTACCAGCGCATGAACGGCAAATCTGTTTTCTACCCAATGGGCTGGGACGACAACGGTTTGCCAACCGAACGTCGTGTTCAAAATTACTTTGGCGTTCGCTGCGATCCGAGCCTTCCTTATGATCCAAACTTTGAACCACCAGCAGAGCCTGGCAAAGATCAGATTGCAATTTCACGACGCAACTTTGTTGAGCTGTGCGTCAAGCTCACGGTTGAGGATGAAAAAGCTTTCGAAGAACTGTGGCGTCGACTCGGAATTTCTGTTGACTGGAATCACACGTACCAAACCATCGATACCAATGCTCGTGCAGCATCACAGCGTGCGTTCTTGCGCAACCTTGCGCGCGGCGAGGCATATCAGTCAGAAGCGCCAACATTGTGGGATGTCACTTTCCGCACTGCAGTCGCGCAGGCCGAACTTGAAGATCGCGAGCGCCCAGGTGCATATCACCGAGTTGGGTTTAAACGTTCAGACAATGGTGAACCGATTTACATCGAAACCACTCGTCCCGAAATGCTGGCTGCCTGTGTTGCCCTCGTCGCAAATCCTGATGACGAGCGATACCAGCCAATGTTTGGAAAGACCGTCGTCACACCACTTTTCGGTGTTGAGGTGCCAGTGCTTGCACATCGTCTTGCGGATCCAGAAAAAGGCTCTGGCATCGCCATGATTTGTACTTTCGGTGACGTTACTGACGTGACGTGGTGGCGCGAATTGCAACTCCCAACTCGTCCGGTCATCGGCTGGGATGGTCGCATCCTCCCTGAAACTCCAGAATGGATTACGACTGATGCAGGTCGCGCTGCCTACGCATCGATTGCCGGTGCCACTTTGCACACTGCAAAAGAAAAGATGGCAGAACTTCTTACGACATCCGGTGACTTGGTTGGCGACATTCGTCAGATTGTTCACCCTGTGAAATTCTTCGAAAAAGGCGACAAGCCGCTCGAAATCGTGACCACTCGTCAGTGGTACATCCGCAATGGTGGTCGCGATTTGGATTTGCGCGAAAAACTTGTTGCGCGCGGTAAAGATTTGAATTGGCATCCAGATCACATGCGTGTGCGTTACACGAATTGGGTTGAAGGTCTCACTGGCGACTGGTTGATTTCTCGTCAGCGCTTTTTCGGTGTGCCAATTCCTGTTTGGTATCCGCTGGATTCGGCAGGTAATCCTGATTACGACAATCCGATCGTTCCTGACGAATCCGCTTTGCCAATCGATCCTGCATCTGATGCACCGGCTGGTTATGACGCCTCACAGCGCGGTGTCGCGGGCGGCTTTATGGGAGATCCAGACGTCATGGACACCTGGGCAACCTCATCTCTCACTCCGCAAATCGCTGGTGGCTGGGAACGCGACGCAGACCTTTGGTCACGCGTCTTTCCATTCAATGTTCGTCCACAAGCGCACGAAATTATTCGTACCTGGTTGTTCGCAACCGTAGTTCGTTCACATCTCGAAGAAGGATGCTTGCCATGGAGCGACGCATCGATTAGCGGATGGATTCTCGATCCAGACCGCAAGAAGATGTCGAAGTCCAAGGGCAACGTTGTCACTCCTATGGGCTTGCTCGACGAACACGGTTCAGACGCGGTGCGTTACTGGGCAGCGTC
>JBEGON010000138.1:0-24350 GCA_041181965.1 Actinomycetota bacterium | reverse complement strand
CAGTAAAAACTTTCTTCAAATCGGGAGTCAACACTTCGCGAAGTGATCCCAAACCTTGCGAATCAGACATCTGCATTACCTCCCGTCAAAGTTGGGCCGGTAGATTCACGCAAATCCACCACAATCTCCACAACGCCTTCTTGGTTAGTGCGCGAAACAACGTTTCCATAATCTTCCATCAACCGAACCATGCCGCGATTTTGCGGCAACATGTCAGCGACAAATTGTCGAATGCCGAGTGACCATGCTGATTGTGCAAGAAGTTCGAACAACACAACCCCGAGGCCTTGACCTTGATAATCATCGCGGATGACAAATGCGACTTCCGCAAGTTCTGCATTGATGGAATCCCACCGGCCAACGCCAAGAATCTCACTACCTAAAACCGCTACATACGCTTCACGCTTTTCGTGATCCACATGCGTGAATCGCGCCACTTCTTTTTCAGTTAAATGTGGATGCACTGCGAAATGTCGAAAATAGACCGTGCGATCCGAAAGTTTTTCATGAAAATCGCTCAGCGCTTGTGCATCATCGGGATTTATCGGTCGAATGTTGACAACATGCCCATTGCGCAGAGTTACTGGAACGCCATCGAGCACAGCCATGAGGCAAGGTTACAGAACATTCACTACCCTCTGCTCGTGACGTTAAACCTTCGAATTCATCCTGATGTTGCCGCGGCACTCGCTGCAAATGCACCTGTTGTTGCGCTGGAATCAACCATCATCAGCCATGGGCTGCCACGTCCACGAAATTTCGAAGTCGCACAAGAATTTGAAGACACTGTTCGCAACGCAGGCGCAACTCCGGCAACTATCGCGGTCATTGATGGTGTCGCCTGCGTTGGTCTCGACGAAACGCAACTCAACACAATTGCCAACGATGACTCAGTGATCAAAGTCAGCATTCGCGATCTTGGAATCATTGCCGCCCGCAAAGGAAATGGCGCTACCACGGTGGCAGCAACCGCACATATTGCAGCGCTCGCAGGAATTCGAGTTTTCGCGACTGGCGGACTTGGCGGCGTACACCGTGAAGCAAATATCACTTTCGATGAATCTGCAGACCTACCAGCCCTGTCGCATATTCCAGTAACAGTCGTCTGCGCAGGCGTGAAATCCATTCTGGATGTCAGCGCAACTTTGGAACGCCTTGAAACTCTGAGTGTTCCCGTCGTCACTGTGGGCACGACAAAATTCCCAGGTTTTTACCTCACGGAATCCGGCTACCTCACCGATTGGATGGTCGAGTCCGGAGATGAAGTCGCAAGCATCATGAATGAGCGCGCCGCACTCAACATCAACGGTGGGATGGTGGTTGCTAATCCCATTCCAGAAGCGCAACAACTCAATCCTGAATTGCATGCGAAACTTCTCAAGGACGGTATAGCCGCAGCGAATGCACGCGGAATTCGCGGCAAAGAAGTAACACCATTCTTGCTCGACTTTTTCCATCGAGAATCACATGGTCAAAGTTTGGAAGTCAATATCGATGTCGTCTTCAATAACGCTCGCTTTGCAGCAAGCATCGCGGCAGCTCTCTAAATCATCATGACTGTTTTAGTTGTCGGCGATGTGATGATGGACATCATCGTTTCGTTGCGAGAAGAAATGCAACGCGGCAGTGATGCAAATTCTGAAATCGCCACAACTTTCGGTGGAGTTGGCGCAAACGTTGCTGCGTGGATCGGTAAATCTGGTGGTAACGCCCGCTTAGTATCCGTTGTAGGAAATGACCCCTGGGGCCATTTGATGTCGCAACATTTAAAGTCTCTACATGTTGACGTCCAACTTGAGCACGTTGATTCTGTCCCAACCGGAATAGTGGTGGCTCTCGCTCATCCCGATGGTGAACGAAGCATGTTTCCCGATGCGCGCGCGAATCAATTACTCAGCCATTCACAATTCCATGACGATGTATGGCGCGATGTCACATGGCTGTCGATGTCGGGTTACACATTGCTTCAACCAAGTACTCGCGAACTTGGGCTGCACATCATGCGCATGGCTCGCTCACGCGGTGTAAAAGTTGCGCTCGACCCAGCGTCATCAACTCCGATAAGCGCAATCTCTTCTACCGAACGTGCCGCGTGGTTTGCAGAAGTTGATGTGCTGCTGCCCAACGAACAAGAACTTCACACCCTCGCTCCAGCTACTGACTGGAAAATTAGTGCTCGCACTCTCGCTCAATCGATTCCGTCAATCATCGTCAAGCGTGGTGCCGCAGGCTCGGCGATCTGCACTGATGACACCATCGTCGATATCCCCGCCCTTGCTACCCACGTCGTGGACACAGTCGGTGCCGGTGATGCGTATGCCGCTGGCACCTTGCAAGGACTCGACTCTGGACTCTCGCTCCACGATGCAGCACTGAATGGGGCGAAAATCGCCACTTTGGCTCTCAACACCCGCGGCGCACAGCCTGCTTCCTAGCCCTTGTGGCGTAACCTCAGCCCGCTTTCACGCTCGCGTTCTGAGGAGAATCAATGGCTCGCCGCCAATCCCAGCCTGCCCCTGGCTCGGAGCGAATCGTTGATATTGACGTCTCTTCAGAGATGCAAGGGTCGTTCCTCGAGTACGCCTACTCCGTCATTTACTCCCGCGCTCTTCCTGATGCTCGCGATGGCTTGAAACCTGTTCAACGCCGCATCCTGTTCACCATGGCAGATATGGGACTTCGCCCAGATCGCGGACACGTGAAATCAGCTCGTGTGGTGGGCGAAGTGATGGGCCGCCTGCACCCTCATGGCGACAGTGCGATCTATGACGCCTTAGTGCGCATGGCGCAATCGTTCTCTTTGCGGGTGCCGCTCATCGATGGCCATGGAAACTTCGGCTCGCTTGATGACGGCCCTGCCGCCTATCGTTATACGGAAGCGCGTCTTGCGGCATCAGCGATGAGCATGACTGAAAGCCTTGATGAAGACGTCGTCGATTTCGCGCCAAACTATGACGGCCGTGAATCCGAACCAGAAGTTCTACCAGCGGCCATTCCTGCGCTTCTCGTCAACGGTGCAACAGGTATTGCGGTCGGCATGGCGACCAACATGGCACCACACAATCTCATTGAAGTAGTTGCTGCCGCAAAAATGCTGTTGAAGAATCCCAATGCTTCCGTTGCAGAAATTATGAAGGTTCTACCTGGACCCGATCTGCCAACCGGCGGCGTGATTGTCGGACTCGATGGCATTCGTGATGCGTATGTCGACGGCAAAGGTGCATTCAAGATGCGTGCCACCGTTGGAGTCGAACAAGTTAACGCGCGACGAAGTGCACTCGTCGTCACCGAACTTCCTTACAACGTCGGTCCTGAAAAAGTCATTGAAAAGCTCAAAGAAGGCGTCACAGCAAAACGCATCACTGGCATTTCCGATGTGATTGATCTTTCAGATGGCGATCGTGGTTTGCGATTGATTATCGAACTTAAAGCTGGCTTCAATCCGCAAGCAGTGCTCGCGCAGCTCTACAAACAAACTCCGCTAGAAGAGCAATTCTCCATCAACGCAGTCGCCCTGGTTCATGGACAGCCACAGACTCTCGGCGTTATCGAACTCTTGCAGGTGTTCCTCAACCATCGCATTGAAGTAGTGCGTCGACGCAGCGAATTCCGCCGCAAAAAGGCACAAGATCGTCTACATCTTGTTGAAGGTTTGCTGATTGCTATCGTCGACATCGACGAGGTTATTCAAGTGATTCGCCAATCTGAAGACACTGCTGAAGCGCGCGAAAAACTCATGTCGGTTTTCGACCTTAGCGAAATCCAAACGAACTACATCCTCGAAATGCCACTTCGTCGCTTGACCAAGTTCTCTCGCATTGAAATCGAAAAAGAGCGGGATGAACTGAATGCAGAAATTAAGAAGTTGACCGACCTGCTTTCTGATGAAAAAGCGATTCGCACTCAGGTCGCTGATGAACTCACCGATGTTGCCAACAAGTACGGAACTCCACGTCGCACCGTGTTGCAGGAAGATGATGGAAGTTCAGTCGCAGTGGTTGACCTTGAAGTTGCAGACGATCCGGTGCGTGTTGCTTTGTCATCGACGGGGCTGCTTGCCCGTTTCGCACCTGATGCAAAATTCAACAATGGCACTCGCACCAAACACGACATTGCCATGTCATCAATCACCACTACCGCTCGTGGAAACATCGGCGTTGTGACCTCGAAGGGGCGCGTACATCGCATCAACGTGATCGAAATTCCAACCTTGGTTGCGTCAGAATCTTCTTTCAGCATGAAAGGCGGCGGAGCGCTCAAAGAATTCGTCACTTTCGATAAAGGCGAAACTGCTCTAACACTGGTCTCCCTCGATGAAAAGGAAATTATTGCTTTGGGCACTGCACAAGGTGTCGTAAAACGTGTGAGCCCAGAAGTGCCAAAGGGCGATGTGTGGGAAATCATCCGACTCGACAAAGATGATTATGTCGTTGGTGCCGGCGTGACTACGTCTGAAAAACAACACCTTGGCTTCATCACATCTGATGCTCAACTATTGCATTTCGAAGCAAGTGCCGTCCGCCCCCAGGGACGAGCCGCAGCAGGCATGGCAGGCATCAAGCTCTCTGACGACGCACACGTCATCACATTCTTCATTAGCAACGACGATGCTTTTGTCGTAACGGTTGCCGGCACCTCCAATGCATTGCCAGGCACCGACAATGGCACGTGCAAAGTGAGCGCCTTGTCTGACTTCCCAACAAAAGGTCGCGCCACTGGTGGTGTGCGCGCACAAACATTGCGAAAGAATGAAGATGTACTGCTTTTTGCAGGTGTAGCGAGCGGAACATTACGAGCTGCAAGTGCAAGTGGGGTCGCAGTCGAACTTCCCGAAGAAATGTCGAAACGCGATGCCACCGGAACGCCAGTATCTGGTCCAATTGCTGCAATTGCCGGAGGCGAAAAGTGACCGAATTCTGTAGCGCGCAATCAACTCATGAACCACTTGCTGGCACTTCGCCGCAAAAGCGCGTGTGGTTGATCATTGAACAACCAGGCACCTGGGGCAATGACGCATTAATCGAATCCTCTCTTCCTGACGGTCTCGGCGCTGAACTCAAAAAACTTCAGGACGAGATTGGCATTGGAGTTCTGCTTGCACGTAGACCTGATCTCGGCGCGGTAGAACGACGAACAACCAAACGGCGCCGTCTGTGGCTCGCCCACACCACACCTGGTGGCGTTCGAATGCGTGCGGGCTCGCTAGACGACATCAGTGATGTGCTGCGCTGGGATTGGCAAGCGATCTTGCGTGGTGAACTGCCACCAATCGGTCGTCGAAGTCTCGATCCTGTGCTGTTTGTTTGCACCAATGGCAAGAAAGATGCCTGCTGCGCAAAATTTGGTCGCGAAATCATCGATGACTTGCGACCAGATCCAGAACTCACTGGTCAGATCTACGAATGCACCCATCTCGGTGGTCACAGATTTGCACCAACGGCATTGCTGCTCCCCTACGGCTACATCTATGGACGACTGACGATTGCACGAGCACGAGAGGTGCTCGCAGCGGCTTGGAATGTCGAAGTCGAAAGTGATTACCTGCGCGGCCGTACAGCGCTTCCGCAATGGGCGCAGGTTGCAGAAATTGCTGTCCGCCAACAATTCAACATCCGAAATGCAGATGCTCTCGATGTCATCGCCTTACGATCAGAGCGACCGATTGCAGCCACCATTGCTGGAGCATTGCAAGATGGTGATCATGTACAGGTTCGTCATCAGGATGGCCGCGCTTGGGAAGTTGCGCTCACATCACATGAAGTCGCACCGCGACCAACGTCATGCGGAGATGAGCCATCATCTGGACTTGCTCTCGTGGCTGGTGTGGTGAGTGAACTAGAACGCTGGCATCGCTAGCGACTATTCGCCGCTGCCACCGGATGAATGTCCGGGAAACACTCCAAATTCAGGATTGATAAACGGCGCAGCATTGTTGACGGCAAGAGCAGCCTCGCCAAAGCCCACTGCTATCAATGCGACTTTTCCGTCATACGTAGTGATGTCACCTGCTGCGAAAACGCGCGGAATAGAGGTCTGCATCGAAGAACTCACTTTGATGTGACGTTTTTCTAATTCGATTCCCCATTGTGCAATCGGACCTATGTTTGCTACAAACCCGAGAGCTGCGACCACAGTTTGCGCAGGCAGCACGCGAGTTTCACCAGACTCTTTTGAGGTCACTGTGACAGATTCAACGCTGTCGCTTCCAGATACGGCGCTGACTTCTGCACTCGTGATTAATTCAACACCCATATCTTTGACTTGATCCACTGTTGCAGCGTGCGCTCTGAACGCATCACGACGATGCACGATAGTCACTGACTTTGCGATTGGCTTGAGTGAATATGCCCAGTCGAATGCTGAATCGCCACCACCGACTATGACGATGTCTTTGTTTGCGTGATCAGAAAGTTTTGGAACAAAGTGCACAAGCCCTTTGCCAAGCCATTCCATTCCAACCGGCAACGGCCGCGGAGAAAAAGCACCAATACCCGCGGTGATGATCGCTGCCTTTGCACGCACTTCAAGACCAGACTCACAGGTCAACATCACGCCCTCGTCGTGAGCGACAAGATTGGTCACTTGTTCATTCATATGTAGTGACGGACTAAATGCATTTGCTTGCTTCAATAATCCATCAACAAGATCGCGACCTTTGACTTGTGGGAAGCCGGCAATATCGAAGATTTCCTTCTCTGGATACATTGCACTTACTTGTCCGCCGGGTTCTGGCAGAGCGTCAATCACAGCTACGGAAAAACCACGAAAGCCGGCGTAGTACGCCGCATACAGGCCGGCAGGGCCAGCTCCGATGATGGCGAGGTCATAGGAAGTCACCTGCCGAAAGTAGCCCTGCCACCGCTTCAAACCAAGCACTATTGGTAAGGATTCGGTAGGTTTCGCGCCGTGATTGCATCAAATCAACCCCAAAAGTTCCCACGTCAGGAATTCGCTGACGTGTTGAGCGCCAATGCCGACTACATGCAATCCTTTGAACATACTGATTTGACCGGCCGAGCAGCTAAAGGTTTGGCCATTGTCACGTGCATGGATTCACGCATTAGCCCACTCGACATTGTGGGAATGCAACCTGGCGATGTGAAGATTTTGCGTAACGCAGGTGCACGCGTGACCGACGACGTTTTACGTACATTGGTTTTGGCGACATGGCTTTTGAATGTCAACCGCATTCTTGTGATGCCCCACACTGACTGCAAAATGGCTTCCGCAACAGAGGCCGAAATGCACAATGCCATTCTTGCTGAATCAGGAATCGATACTCGCAGTATTGAAATTCGCACTGTCAAGGATCAAGCAGCAGCGCTCGCTACTGACATTCAAAGAATCCGAAGCTTCCCGCTCTTGCCAGAAAATCTGGTAGTCGCAGGTGCGCTGTATGACGTCGACAACGGCGCATTACTTGCGCAAGACTTCTAGATATCGATACGGGCGCGATCAAGCCCTTCTGCGCCAGCAACAATAAATTCTTTACGAGGAGCAACTTCGTTGCCCATCAACAAATCAAAAACTTTTTCGGCAGCGACAGCATCGGTCATCGTCACCCGTCGCAGCGTGCGACGTGATGGATCCATGGTGGTTTCGCGCAACTGGCTAGCATCCATTTCGCCAAGGCCTTTGTAGCGCTGAATCGGTTCACGCCAACGTCGACCTTGTTTGGTGAGATCAGAAAGAGTCGTTTTCATTTCGTTGTCGCTGTAGGTGTAAATCACTTCGCCTGGTGTTTTGCCTTGCGCCACTACCTCGATACGGTGCAACGGAGGCACTGCAGCAAAAACGCGACCTTCATCAAGCAGTGGGCGCATATAGCGATGAATCAGGGTCAACAACAAGCAACGAATATGTGCGCCATCGACGTCTGCGTCTGACATCAAAATAATTTTCTGATAGCGCGCCTGACTTAAATCAAATGTGCGACCTGAACCAGCACCAATGACCTGAATGATCGCTGCACATTCTTGATTCTTCAACATATCTGCAAGAGAAGCTTTTTGAACATTCAAAATCTTGCCGCGAATTGGCAAAAGCGCCTGAAACTCTGAATTGCGCGCATCTTTTGCGGTACCAAGTGCGCTCTCACCTTCGACAATAAAGAGTTCAGTGCGTTCCACATCATCACCGCGGCAGTCACGAAGCTTTGACGGCAGTGTGGAGGATTCGAGCGCAGTCTTTCGACGCTGGACATCGCGTTGGTGACGAGCACTAACGCGGGCTCGCATTGCATTGCCAATCTTTTCAAGAACAGTTTTGGTGGCTTGCTTATCCCCGCGCGGCGGATTGTCGAACCAGTTGTTGAGTTCTTTCGTCACAACCGCACTCACGATCCGAGTTGCCGCTGGAGTGCCGAGAATTTCTTTAGTTTGACCTTCGAATTGCGGTTCAGCAACGCGCACTGTGATGACGGCCGTAAGCCCTTCAAGTAAATCGTCTTTACTGACGTTTTCGTCAGATGCTTTCAAGACTTTCTGATTGCGCAATTGCTCGTTGATGAGTTTTGTCATCGCACGTTCAAAACCAGTGAGGTGTGTTCCACCCTTAGGTGTCGCGATGATGTTGACAAAAGAACGCACCTCGGAGTCATATCCAGTCCCCCAGCGCATTGCGATGTCGACAGTCATGTCGCGTTCCACTTCTTGCGGAACAAGATGACCCTTGTCATCCAAAACTTGCACGGTTTCTTTGAAGTGCTGAGTACCAGTCAGACGAATGATTGGCGTCACTGCGTCATCGGGTGCGAGATGGGTGCAAAATTCAGAGATACCGCCGACAAATTTGAAAGTTTCGACAGTTTTGTTTTCGGTGCGCTCATCGTGAATCACGATCGCAAGTCCCGGCACCAAGAACGCAGTCTGACGAGCGCGATTGAGAAGTGCTTCCATGTCGAATTCGGCACTCTTGTCGAAAACTTGCTTGTCGGCCCAGTAGCGAATGCGGGTGCCAGTGACGCCCTTCTTCGCTTTGCCTGCGACCTGCAAACCAGATTTCTTAGTGAAAGTTGCGTCTGGACCATCGCCATCAAATTCACCAGGTACGCCGCGCTTGAATGACATCACGTGAATTTTGCTTTCGCGATCCACCTCAATATCAAGACGACTCGACAATGCGTTGACAACCGAAGCGCCAACGCCATGCAAACCACCCGAAGCGGCATATGAGCCGCCACCGAATTTGCCACCAGCGTGAAGTTTGGTCATCACGACCTCAACACCACTCAACTTGGTGCGAGGTTCGATATCCACGGGGATGCCGCGACCGTTGTCTCGCACTTCAACTGAGCCATCCGGATGAAGGACGACGTCAATCAGAGACGCATGACCTGCCAGCGCCTCGTCGACAGAGTTATCGATAATTTCCCACAGACAGTGCATGAGACCCCGACCATCGGTCGAACCGATGTACATGCCCGGGCGTTTGCGGACCGCATCGAGGCCCTCGAGGACGGACAGGCTCTTGGCTGAGTAGTCAGCGTTGGACTTGCCGCGAGTCACTCGTGCTCCTTGCAAACGTTGTGCAGCATCACATGCTCGACGTGCGGCTGTCAGGGTGAGGTGGCAGGGTACCGCCTTGCCGCACGGGTTTGTGGGACACGCGCGGTGGAGAAGACGCTATCTCGGGGAATAAACCCCGTAGGGTGCTCGTTCTAACTGCAGGACACATTGGAGAGGAACACGATGACCACAACCACGGCACCTACCCTCAAAGCTTCAGATCGTTGCGATCGTTGCGGTGCGCAGGCGTACGTTCGCGTCGTCATGCCCGGTGGCGGACAGTTGTTGTTCTGTGGACACCACTTCTCAGCAAATGCACAGGCACTTAAGAGCCAGGCAGTTGAAATTGTCGACGAGACTCATCTCATCTAACTAACTTCATAAAAAAGGCTCCCTCAGACGAGGGAGCCTTTTTTGATGTCTCGTTAATCGAGGTAATCGCGCAAAACCTGCGAGCGCGATGGGTGGCGCAGCTTCGACATCGTCTTGCTTTCGATCTGTCGAATACGTTCGCGGGTCACTCCATACACCTTGCCGATTTCGTCAAGCGTCTTCATCTGACCGTCGTCGAGACCGAAACGCATCTTGACCACACCAGCTTCACGTTCTGAAAGTGTGTCAAGCACGCCCTGCAATTGCTCTTGAAGCAAAGTGAAGGAAACCGCTTCGGAAGGAACAATCGCTTCGGAGTCTTCAATCAAGTCACCGAATTCGCTATCGCCTTCTTCACCAAGCGGCGTGTGAAGTGAAATTGGTTCGCGACCGTATTTCTGAACTTCGACAACCTTTTCCGGCGTCATATCAAGTTCGCGCGCCAATTCTTCTGGCGTCGGTTCGCGACCAAGATCTTGCAACATCTGGCGCTGCACACGTGCGAGTTTGTTGATGACTTCCACCATGTGCACTGGAATGCGAATGGTGCGAGCCTGGTCTGCCATTGCGCGAGTAATCGCCTGACGAATCCACCACGTCGCGTAGGTAGAGAACTTGTAGCCCTTGGTGTAGTCGAATTTTTCAACCGCACGAATCAAACCGAGGTTGCCTTCCTGAATGAGATCTAGGAAGAGCATGCCGCGTCCGGTGTAACGCTTTGCGAGCGAGACAACGAGGCGCAAGTTGGCTTCGAGCAAATGGTTTTTGTCGCGGTAACCCGCATTGATGACCTTCTCGAGACAGAATTCACAGACAACTTCTGCGGGGAAATCATGAATCGCTTCGATCTTGACGAATTTGTTCGCTTCCCACTTGCAGATTGAACATTTCACTTTGCGCGCTTTGTTGTTCTCTTGAAGTTTGCTGTTGTACAACTCTTCAGCAAACAAACCAGCTTCGATTGATTTCGCGAGTGATACTTCGAGTTCTGCGTTGAGAAGGGCGACCTTGCCAATTTGCTTCAAGTAGTCCTTGACCGGGTCAGCTGTTGCACCAGCCTGGGTCACAGTCTGAATTGGTTCGTCTGACTCATCCTTGTCGGAGATCACGAATCCTTGGTCTTCAGATTCGGCCGGTTTTCCTTCGGTCGTCTCGCTCATGACTTCGTCGATCTCAGGCTGAATTTCTTCGTTCAATTCCTTTTCAAGAACTGCAGCTTCGCTGAGGTCAACGCCTTCGGTTTCAGCCTCTACTTCTTCGACTTCAATTTCATCTTCAAGTTCTTCATCAAGTTCAACATCTTCACCATCAACCGTATCCAGTTTGACGCTCTTCGCCTTTGGCGCTTCGCTGACTTTCTTGGCGGTAGGGACGGCAACCTTTTTTGCTGCTTCAACAACTTTGGCAGCTAAGGATTTCTTTTCTTCAACAACAGGTGCGGCAGTTTTCTTGGCGGCAGGTGCGGTCTTTTTCGCAGCAGGTGCAGCCGCAGCTTTCTTGGCGGCAGGTGCAGTCTTTTTCGCAGCAGGCGCTGCAGCCTTCTTGGCGGCTGGTGCTGCCTTCTTCGCTGCCGGTGCAGATTTCTTTGCTACAGGTGCAGATTTCTTCGCGGCAGTCTTCTTGGCAGCTGGTGCCGCCTTCTTTGCTGCTGCTTTTTTAGCCGTTGCCATTCGCAACCCTTCTATTCCCGCAAGAACCGCATAGGTAAGGCCCGTGTCAAGAGCTTTCGCTCAAAACCGGGCTTCCGACTACGCGTGTGCGTATTGTGTCACAGACAGTAACGCCGTTCCCCCACGGCTTATTCCCCCGAATCAGCCTTGCGGGGGCAAGTATCAAGGATGAGCCTGACGTAACCGTTCTGCCCGATATTCCGCGGTCAAAAGCCACACCACAGCTCCAAGAATCAGTCCCGATCCGACAATCTGAGGGCCCGCCATGGTCTCGCTCAACAAGAGCCACCCAAGAATGACCGCCACTAACGGTTCCGCTGTGGCGAGCACTGCAACCTGCGAGGCAGGTGCACGATGCAGTGCTGCATACATCAACGAGTACGCGAGAAAAGTTCCAATCACAATCGCCATCGCTACTGCGAGCCAACCTTGGGCGCTGACGGGACCTGGCTCTGCGCGGATGAGCGCGACAACAATCAAAGTCATCGCAGTGCCAGCCAACATCACGGCGGTCGCAATCATCGGCGGAACGTTTCCGATCCAGTGCCCTGAAAGTGCAACATAAAGCGCATAGAGAACCGACGCTGCCAACAGATATGCGATGCCGCGCAAAGACTGCGCACTCAATGTTCCAGCAGTAAGCGCGACTCCACTTAATGCTGCAAGTACGCACACAAACAAAGTAACGGTAATGCGGTGTTTAAAGAACAGCACCGAAATCACAATCACCCAGGCGGGAAAAATATAAAAAATCGTTTCGGCTAAACCAGCGGTAACACCTGGTTCTGCAAGTCCCATAAAGAAGAGCGTCACTTCTGGCGCGAGAATGGTGGCTCCAAGTAGAAAAAGTTTGAGCATCTGCATTCGCGTTATGAGAGTTGACCATGGCGCGTTACGAAAAAGTATTGCGACCACAATCGCAAAACCCAGTGCGGCACATCCGAATCGGTATGCCATCAAAGTACTAACAGACACGCCGTCCGCATAGGCATATTTGCCGCTGATGGCAAGAGTGCCAAAACTTGCAGCAGAACCAAGTGCAAAGAAATAACCAGCGAATCGACGTGACACATGGTCACACTAATTGCGGGACTAGTTCTTTCTTCCAACCATTTGTGCCATAGGAAAAACGACGCCTCTCAATCACAGTCCGCCTATGCGGCACCTTCTGACCTCTCTGTTAGTCACCATTTCTCTCTTCACGCCAGTAGCAGCGCACGCGTCAGTAGCTGTCGAAACGGACGGAGATTCCTATCTCGTCACCGGTGGCGTTATTCACGACGAGATTTACGCGCATGATCGCGAAGAAGCCGCACATTGCACGCAATGCTTTTGGAAAATAACTGTCATCTGCCAAAACTGGCTAGATGCAGCGCACGGCAACTGCCCTTATTGGCGATTGAAATGCCCAACATCGATGCGACTTGCTGAGGTGTATCGGGCTAACGCACCGTCACGCCCACCAACAACTTCGTCGCTATGGATGTGGCAGGGATTCACCTGCCTTCATGACCTTCCAGCAAGCACCCAGCTCATCGAACGTGAAGTACTCGAAACGTGGCGCGTACTTGTGCCGCCACTCATTGTCCATACAACGCCTGCACGAAACACTGTGGTGAATTTGATGACTGACATCGAAAGCGACTCAAGCAGTGTCATTCCCTCTACCACTCGAATGATCGGTGGCAACGAAGTGATGGTGCGCGCTACTTCGCGACGCACTTTTGAATGCAATAGCAGCTGTCGCTATTGGACACATGCGGTGATGTTTCGAACCCCTGGTCGTCACGCGCTTGCCATTACTGCACTGTGGACTGGCTTCTTCAGTGTTGACGGCGTGAGCGACATAGCCATTGCTGACCCACCCATCATCCAACGAGCCTCACTCCCCATCAACGCGTATCGAGTGGCACGTCATTTGATACCAAACCCGAAAGGTCATCTATGACGCTACAAGCCGAAAACCTGACATTACGAGGGCCGCGACATTTGATGTCCTCCCTTGAAAAGCTCAACATCGCCCTCGATGTGGATAGCACGCATTGTCTATGGCTGAATGACAAACATCAGATCACAGCGCACACGTCGTCGCCCTCCTCCGCCAACGATGCCAATCTGATCGTGGTTCGTGTCGAAAATGCCGAGTCCTGGCCGGATACCAAAGAACTCTCAGCAGACATTCCTGATGATGTCCACTTGCTTGATGTTCTGCTGATTCATCACAAACGATGGCGCTCACTGCTGTGCACTGATTCGACATGCTGCCCCCCAGATGGACTCACCATCGAAATCGAGAAAGTCGAATGCGAAAAACCTCAGCGGGCTGCTCTGTACGCGCAATGGCAATCCTGGCTCCTGACAAGCAGAATTCCAGAACACCTGCTGGGCACAGCGCTTTCGTCGTTGCGAGATTTGCCTCTGAGAGACGCCCTGCTAGCTCAACTCGCCCATGAGCCGCGTGCAATGGAGCACTGGGTGGACCTGCAGGCGACGCACGGGGACATCGACCACCCGGCATGGTTGAGCATTCTGTCGAGCGTGTTCTTTCTCGAAGAAAAAATGGACCGTAGCCATCGACTCGCATTGCGCGCCATCGAACTTGATGCGACTTACTCTCTCGCGCGACTGCTGATCCAAGCCCATGATGCAGATGCACCGCGAGGAATAGTTTTGAGTGCATTTTCACGCTACACATCTCAAGAGTTACTTGATCGCGCGAATACCGATCTTGTCATGAGTGAAGATTTTCAAAATTCACATGATCAAAAATGATCGCGTTGATGTGTGCACAACACAACGAAACAAAAAGGACTCGGCTGCCGAAGGCTTCCCCTCCCGCGACAACCGAGCCGTGGCGAAACCTAGAGGGTGAGGTTTGGTGTTGTGTCACTGACACGCCGAAATGCATACCAACCGCAAAAGTGACCCCCCGAAAAGTCGTCCGGAAAGAGGTCAATAATCTTTGCCCATGCGTCTCGACCACGTCTCTTATGCAGTAAGTCACAACGAACTTGCTGACACAGTTCAACGTCTTGGTGCCTCACTTGGTGCCTCGTTTATTGACGGTGGTCGTCATCCACGTTTCGGTACCCGCAACTTTATTTTGCCACTGAAAAATGGCACTTATTTCGAAGTTGTTGCTGCTTTGGATCATCCAGCCGCCGACCAAGCAGCGTTTGGACAAGCTGTTCGTGCCGTCGCAAATCAAGGTGGCGGTTGGCTCGGATGGGTCGTTTCAACGAGCGACATCACCACAGTTGAGGCACGAATTGGCCGCTCCGCAGTAGATGGACACCGCACTCGTCCGGATGGCTTTGATCTTCAATGGAAGCAAATTGGCGTTCTCGACATCATCGATAATGCGCAATTGCCGTTCTTCATCGAATGGATCTCATCTGCAGATCAGCATCCTTCGAATAATCCAAGTTCTGTCTCACTCAAATCAATTGAAATTAGTGGCGACGAAAAAACCATTACCGAATATCTCGGCGAACCAACCAATCACCCACTAGATGACATCGACATCATCTGGGTCAAAGGTGAAACTCCTGGCATCGTTGCAGTCACTTTCGAAACTGCACACGGTGCAGTTCGCATCGATTAGTTCATCAACTGACACGCACGTAAGTGCACAATTTCAACGCATCGCGCACCTAAAATCAGTCGCGTGAGCGCTTCCCCTGAAGATTTAGTCGGTAGAACCCTTGACGGTCGCTATCGCATCGAATCTATTGCGGCGCGTGGCGGCATGGCCACGATTTTTCTCGCCATCGACCTGCGACTTCAGCGACCAGTTGCTGTCAAAGTCATGCATCAGAGTTTGGCTGACGATGCCAACTTCATCACGCGCTTTGAACGTGAGGCTCGCGCCGCGGCCTCGCTCACCCATCCCAATGTGGTTTCCGTTCACGATCAAGGTCGCGACGAAGCTACAGGCGCGATGTATCTCATTATGGAACTGGTAGCCGGTCACACCATTCGCGATGTTCTTGTTGAGCGCAAGCATCTGACCCCAGTTCAGGCGCTCGCAGTGCTTGACCCGGTGCTCCAAGCACTTGATGCGGCGCATAAGGCCGGTTTTGTCCACCGAGACATCAAGCCTGAAAACGTCATGATCGCGGACGACGGGCGGGTTCGCGTTGCAGACTTTGGTTTGGCGCGCGCAATTGTTGATACCGAATCAACAGCGCTCACGCGTGGCGTATTGATAGGCACTGTTGCCTATCTCGCACCTGAACAAGTTGAAAAAGGTCAGGCAGACGAGCGCAGCGATATTTACAGCGCAGGCATTTTGCTCTTTGAAATGTTGACCGGCAAAGTTCCATTCAGCGGCGACTCTCCCATCGCTGTGGCCTTTCAGCATGTGCATGCCAACATGCCAATGCCTAGCGATCTTCAACCAGGTCTCTCAACATTGCTCGACATCGTGTACGCCCGCGCCACAACGCGAGAACCAGAACGACGCTATCAATCCGCTGAAGCATTTCTCAGCGAATTACGCCAGGTGCGCGACATCATCGAAGGCAAAGCGGATGCGCAAAGTTTCCATGGCCATACTCCAGAGGTTTCGTCGCCAAACGCTCAAGAAACCATCGTTCTGCCAATCGAGCAAGCACAACAGCAAAGCTTTGGATTTCGCGAGGCTGAACTTCCACAACCAGAGAAGTCAGAAGCTCCTCTCATTATCGAACAAGCCGAAGAACCATCCCGACGGCTACCGAGCAATCGCACTCTCAAACTCGTCGCCGCAATCACAACAGTTGCGCTCATTGCTTTCGGTGCATTTCACGTTATCAATCAAGTCACGGTTCCGCAGCTCGTTGGAAAGAATGTAGATCAGGCACTGAGCGATCTCAGCAAAGTTCAACTTCACGGAGTCGTCGCCGATGAGGTTTTCAATGAAATTACTGCCGCTGGCACTGTGCTTTCGGCAGAGCCCAAGAGCGGTGAATCTCTCAGCAAAAATTCAGACGTCAAACTTGTGGTTTCGAAAGGTCCCGAAAAAGTCGCCGTACCGAATCTTGCGGGCCTGAGCAATACCGACGCAATCGCGGCACTCACATCTGCCCGACTCGCACTTGGCAGCATTGCAGAAGAATTTAGCGAAACCGCTCCCCTAGGCACTGTGATTTCCAGTAGCCCTGCGTCTGGCAAAAAACTCTCGCTCAACGCCCTCGTCAATCTGACAATTTCTAAAGGTCCAAAACCCATCAAAGTTCCGTCGGTGAAGGGCAAAGTAGCGCGTAGTGCAGTCAGCATTTTGAAAAAGTCTGGCTTCACTTCAGTGGTGACGCAGCGTCAATACTCAAATTCAGTTCCACGCGATCGAGTTATTGCGATTTCACCGGAAGCCGGTACTGCACACAGTGCATCGACGATAATCACAGTCACAGTTTCCAACGGTCCGCCGCCGGTAAAAGTTCCGAGTGTGACGAATTACACGAAGTCGCAGGCTATCGCGAAAATCACCTCCGCTGGTCTAAAAGTGAAGAGCATCATCAAGAAGTGCACCGGCCATATCCGCAATAATTATGTGCAATCACAAAGTCCAAAAGCGGGAGTTGAAGTTCAACGCGGCACTACGGTCACCATTACCGTAAGAAATATGTGTTAACTAATGTCCACACCTTCATGGACGAGTAGATCGCGTTTGAGTGCAGTACCAAGTGCGTAATTTCCGATTGACCCATCAGCTCGAATCACGCGATGGCATGGAACAATCAATGGAATGGCGTTGTTTGCACAGGTTGATGCGGCCGCACGCACCGCGAGAGGCGAGGAAGTTTGTGCAGCCAATTCTGCATACGGACTCACAGTTCCCGCTGGGATAAGACGCATGGCACTCCACACTTCTTGTCGAAATGCGGTTCCACTTTGGAGTACGGGAATCTCAAGTAATGCGTCGCAATCACCTGCGAGCCACTTCTTGATCAATCGTGCGGCTGCACTTTTTGCAGTGCTCGAAACTGCACCGCGTCGAAATTCAAGTCGGGTTACCGCGCCTTGAACGCGTGAACCATCCGCAATGGTTCCGAGAGCGTCGGGATTCCACTCAAAATCAATGCGTCCAAACGGACTGGCAATTGATTCGCGAGGCATAACTAGCGCTTGAGCAACATGTCAGCGACGTGAAACGCCAATTCAATCGACTGTTCACGATTGAGACGTGGATCGCAGGCAGTTTCGTAACGGCTTTCCAAATCAGCCTCAACCAAACCACTGACACCACCGAGGCATTCGGTGACATCGTCGCCAGTGAGTTCGATATGCAATCCGCCTGGGTGACTGCCCTGTGCGCGATGCACCTCGAAGAATCCAAATACTTCGTCAATGACTTCTTCGTAGAGACGAGTCTTGTAACCATTGGTAGTTTCTTTGGTATTTCCATGCATGGGATCGCAGCACCAGACGACAGGATGTCCGCTTTCTTCAACTGCTTTGACAATCGCAGGAAGTACTTCGCGAATCTTGTCGTGACCCATACGAGTGATGAAGGTGAGACGACCTGGAATCTTGTTCGGATTGAGCTTGTCTGCCAATTCCACAGCGAGTTCCGGAGTGGTGGTTGGTCCAAGCTTCACACCAATGGGGTTCTGAATTGTTGCGGCAAAGTTGACGTGTGCGCCATCAAGTTGACGTGTGCGTTCACCAATCCAGACGAAGTGACCAGAGACGGCGTAAGGCTTGCTCGTACGAGAATCGATACGCGTCAAAGGCTTTTCGTAATCAAGAACGAGCGCTTCGTGAGCAGCAAAGAATTCAGTGCGACGAAATTCTTCTGGGTCACGGCCGCATGCAGACATGAACGCGAGCGCGCGATCAATGTCCTGTGCAACACGGTCATAGTGCTGACCTACTGAGGATGAAGCAACGAAACTTTGATTCCAGGCATGAACCATGCGCAGATCAGCAAAGCCGCCCTGAGTAAATGCACGAACGAGGTTCAAGGTTGAGCATGATGCGTGGTACGCATCCACCAAACGACTCGCATCAATGGCACGTGACTGCGCATTGAATTCAATGTCGTTGATGCCATCCCCTTTGTACGAAGGGAGTTCCACGCCGTCACGGGTTTCGGTCGGCTTGGAACGCGGCTTGAAATACTGCCCTGCCATGCGGCCAACTTTGACGACCGGCATAGATGCACCGTAGGTGAGAACAACTGCCATCTGAAGAACCGTCTGGAGACGAGCCTTAATCGAGTCAGCCGTATTCGCAGCAAAAGTTTCTGCGCAATCTCCACCCATCAATACGAATGATCGACCAGCGGCGACGTCTGCCAAACGTTCGGTCAGCGTGTCACATTCACCAGCGAAAACGAGGGGTGGAACCGCAGCGAGGCGCGCTTGAGCCTGCGCGAGGGCAGCCGCATCTGGCCACTCTGGCTGTTGAGCTGCGGGTAAATCTGGCCATTGCACTGCGAAAGACATGCGCGAAGAATACCGAGAACAGACACATGCTGAGACGCGAGTTCACATAGTGACCATCGACACCCGCAAATCTGTGCGCACTGACACAGTACCTTTTGCCCCGCATCCAAACGAAGGGAACCCCATGGCTCCGGTCCGTAAAGTCGCTCTGCTCACTGCTGGTGGATTAGCTCCGTGCTTGTCGTCTGCAGTCGGTGGTCTCATCGAGCGCTACACCGAAATTGCACCTGATGTCGAAATCATCGGTTACTTCGGTGGTTATGCGGGTTTGCTCAAAGGTGAAAGTTTCAAAGTCACTCCCGAGATTCGCGAAAAAGCTCACCTCCTTCATGGATTTGGCGGTAGCCCGATCAACAATTCACGCGTCAAGTTGACCAACGTCAAAGACTGCGTCAAACGTGGCTTGGTCAAAGAAGGCGAAGACCCACAAAAAGTTGCTGCGGACCAATTGGTTGCCGATGGCGTTGATGTGTTGCACACCATTGGTGGCGACGACACGAACACTGCAGCTGCTGATCTTGCAGCCTTTCTCGCCGAGAACAACTACCCATTGACCGTCGTTGGTTTGCCAAAAACCATCGACAACGACGTTGTCCCAATTGCACAAAGCCTCGGTGCATGGACTGCTGCCGAACAAGGTGCAGTGTTTTTCACCAACGTCGTATCAGAACATTCTTCAAACCCACGCATGCTTGTCATCCACGAAGTCATGGGTCGTCACTGTGGTTGGCTCACTGCCGCTACTGCGCAGGCATACCGCAGCATGCTTGATGAACGTGAATGGTTGCCAAACTTTGGTGTGCCACGCGTTCGTCGCGATGTGCACGCGGTGTACGTGCCAGAACTCGAAGTTGATATTGCTGCAGAAGCGGCTCGTCTCTCCAAAATCATGGATGAGCACGGCAACGTCAACATCTTCCTGTCAGAAGGTGCAGGCGTGGACTCGATTGTTGCCGAAATGACTGCGCGCGGCGAAGAAGTTCCACGCGATCCATTCGGTCACGTCAAGATTGATTTGATCAATCCGGGTGCCTGGTTTGGCAAGCAATTCGCACCAATGATTGGCGCTGAAAAAGTACTCGTCCAAAAGAGCGGTTACTTTGCACGTTCCGCCGCAGCAAATGCTGAAGACCTCGAACTCATCCGCGAATGTGTCCACGTCGCAGTAGATGCAGCGTTTGCGTCGACTCCAGGTGTTGTTGGTCACGACGAAGAACGCGGCAATGTTTTGCGCGCCATTGAGTTTGAACGCATCAAGGGTGGCAAGCCGTTCAATACGGAACAGGAGTGGTTTGACTCACTTCTCTCTGGCATTGGTCAGCCAAAGGGCAAAGCAGCACACCACTAAGTCTGAATACACAAAAGAGGGTCGCAACCGCGGCCCTCTTTTGTTATGAGAAATTATTCTTCAGTGATCGCATCGGCTGCTTCGACAGCGTCGACCGCATCCGATTCAGGTTGCGCTAGCAATTCCTTTGCTTTCGTTGCATAGATGTCAACGTATTCCTGCCCGCTCAACAGTTGCAGTTTGTTCATCACCACATTCGTGGCTTCCCGCAAAACAGCGGGATCGCGAACTCCGTCTTTGTACACGGAGAAATCAATGGGCTCTCCGATCACAACTTTGACGCGTTTGATGCGCGGAACCACTTTTCCGGTAGGTTGGATTTCATACGTGCCAACCATCGCCACCGGAATTACTGGAACGCCAGCTTCAATCGCGATGCGTGCCATTCCTGTGCGGCCACGGTACAAGCGGCCATCGGGCGAACGAGTGCCTTCTGGATAGATGCCAAGCAATTCGCCGCTGTTCAAGACCTGGATTGCAGTCTGCACCGCTGCTTCCGATGCGCGACCGCCGCTGCGATCAATTGGCACCTGTCCAACCGAGGTGAAAAACCAGCGGCTGATCGCACCTTTCAAACCTTTACCAGTGAAATATTCGCTCTTTGCCAGAAAAGTAATCCGGCGAGGACATGCCATGGGCAAAAAGATGGAGTCACTGAAAGACACGTGGTTCGACGCCAAAACTGCTGCGCCGGTTTTAGGAATATTTCGTCTTCCTATAACGCGTGGTCGATACAGCACAGTCAAAACTGGACCGAGAATGACACGTTTAAAAATCCAGTACCACATGTCAGATATTCCTTGCCAGGTCAGCCGCGCCAATGAGTCCAGCTTCATTACCCATGCTTGCAGCAACAATCTTTGGAAGTATGCGGAACTTGCGAGCAGTGAGATGCTTTTCAAATGCTTCGGAGGCTGGTTTCACGAGTAAATCCCCCGCAACGCTTACGCCGCCACCGATGATGAAAATTTCTGGATCCAACAACGCACTAAGCGAGGCCATGCCACGACCAAGATTGTCGCCAAGTTCATTGAAAGCTTCAATCGCTACTGGACAACCTTTTTGTGCTGCAGTGGTGATGTGCTCGCCTTGAATTCCTTCCGGCGTGCCGTCACCAAGTGACAAAAGAATTGCCGCATCGGAACGACGAGAAGCTGCGCGCTCTCGAGCAATCCGTAGGAGAGCGTTGCCACTTGCATACTGCTCCCAGCAACCATTCAACCCACATCCACACGGTGCGCCATCTTGGACATACGTCATGTGTCCCACTTCTGCAGCAACACCTGTGAATCCGCGCACCAATCGACCATCGATGACCAAACCACCACCAAGTCCTGTGCCCACCGTCAACATCACTGCATTGCGGGCATTGCGAGCTACGCCGTAACGAACTTCTCCCCATGTTGCCGCGTTGGCATCGTTTTCAATGACCACTGGCAAGTGCACGCGCGATTCAATGCGCGAACGCAATGGCTCTTCCTGCATTGGAAGGTTTGGCGTGAAAAGCAACCGTGAACGAGTTGCATCAACAAATCCAGGCACGGCAACACACACACCAACAACTTCGCGACCTCGCGCCAACGAATTGATGATGTCCACCATGGAATCCACAACATCGTCTGCCGACAGCGAAGGGGTTGGTCGACGATCCTGCGCCACTACATTGCCGGTCTCATCGACCACACCTGCCGCGATCTTGGTTCCGCCAAGATCAACACCAATTGCAAGTCCCACGTGCCCTCCAGTTAGTTCCGCTTGAGCAGTGCTTTGACTGCAGCTGTTACTAAAGCTTCTGAAATTTTGTCCGCAACATCCGGAAATGCATGCGAAAGTTTTTCCATACTTCCGGTGACACCCGACATCGCCGATTGCACGAGATCTGCCAGTCCCGCATCATGCTCACGCAGTGCTGAAACCGCAACGCACAGTGGACACACTCCACACGTTTCTGGGTCATGGGTGCTTTGCTGTTCTTCGCCGCTGCTTGGTTTTGCGATCAAGTCCATGACTGACGTGAGCAATCCCAGTCCTGTTGCGAGGGCCGCCGATTGCATTTCCGGATCGATTCCAAAAAAAGTCGAATGCGATGCGGAGTCCTTCGCGTTTGCGTCCGAGTGTGACACCTTTGGCTCTTCCGACGTTTCAACCTTAGGCGCAGATGGTGGCGCAGAGTTTTCGGCAACGATTTGTTCGGCGACGGTCGGTTCATCTTTTGTTGGCGGACCTGAAGACACCCACCACGGTGTGCCATCCGCTTTCATTGGTCGCTGAGTCATGGGGTTACTTCCACGCGTTTTTTCAAGCCTTGAAGTGCAGTGGCGATGATTTGTTTTTCTGCGGTTCGCTTCAAGAAGCTTGGCAATGCCATAGCTACATCAACTTCAAGGGTGTAAGTGACGACCGTGTCCGCTCCAGAAGCGTGTACGGCATAACTTCCGTTGAGCTTGGTGATCGCAGTGCCACGAACCAAAGTCCACGACACCTGGTGAGGGTCCCATTGGTACGCCAGCGTCACACGATCGGTAATCGGACCACCTGCAATGTCAAACTCGGCCGTGCGTGCATGACCAGCGGAGTCGCGATCAGTTACCACGATGTTCTTCATGCCATCAGTCCACGCGGGATAGTCTTCAATCGCAGCAATCACCGCAAAAACCTCGTCTGGCGTAGCGCTAATGGCTATCTGACTAGAGGTGGACTCGCTCACTCCCCAAATCTATTCAGTGAGGCGCTTCGCTTACTAGTAGGTAGCAAGTGGCGGCTGAGATGGGTGGCGATGGGTGCTTTCGCCCAATACTTTTGCCTGACTAGTCGAGGAGAAACGTGCAACAGTTTTCAATTCCTGCCATCGTGCCCCTTCCTACAACGGGCAGCCTGACCGACGCATTGGTTTTGCACTCCGCACACCAACCTTTCACATCGGCGATCACACGTCGTCACGGTGGCGGGTTTGAGGAACTGACGTCAGCACAATTTCTCGACATCGTCCGCTCGACCGCCAAAGGTCTCGTCGCATGCGGCGTAAAGAAAGGTGACCGGGTTGGCATCATCGCTCGAACGAGCTTTGAGTGGACTGTCACCGATTACGCAATTTGGTACGCAGGTGCCGTAACAGTTCCGGTGTATGAAACCTCGAGTGCCGAACAAGTTCAGTGGATCCTCGGCGACTCAGGCGCAGTTGCTGTTCTCGTGGAATCCCAGCGTCACCTCGACATCCTCAACTCGGTTCGCAATCAGTTGCCAGCTCTTCAACACACGTGGGTGTACGACAACAACGCACTCGAAGAATTGCGCTCGGTTGGAAGTGATGTCACTGACGCCGCTATTGAAGAAGTGCGTTCCTCAGTTTCACCAAGCGACCTTGCCACCATCATTTACACCTCTGGAACCACTGGTCGTCCTAAAGGTTGCATGGTGACGCATGGAAACTTCATGTTCTTGGTGCGCAATGTCATTCCATCGGTGCCAGAAGTATTTGGCAATCGCAACACATCAACATTGTTGTTCTTGCCGCTTGCGCACGTCTTTGGTCGCATTATTCAAATTGCCATGGTGGAATGCGGACTCAAAGTGTCGTTTGCGCCAGATGTGAAAGATTTGGTGGCGGACCTCAAAACGACACAGCCAAACTTCCTGCTTGCTGTCCCCCGCGTCTTTGAAAAAGTTTTTAATTCAGCCCAACAAAAAGCAACTGGCGAAGGCAAAGAGAAAATCTTTAATGCTGCAGCGTCAGTTGCGATTGGGTATTCGAAAGCGATGAGCGAAGGAAAGGTGCCGCTTTCCCTCAAAGCAAAGCATGCTCTTTTCGACAAACTTGTGTACGGAAAATTGCGTGCTGCGATGGGCGGCAAAGTCGAATGGTCGGTATCTGGCGGTGCCGCTCTCGGATCTCGACTTGGACATTTTTACCGCGGCATTGGCTTAACGATTCTTGAAGGTTATGGGTTGACAGAAACTTCGTCGGCCTCAACAGTAAATCTTCCGAACTTCATTCGCGTGGGTTCCGTTGGACGTCCAATCCCGG
>JBEGON010000137.1:0-31382 GCA_041181965.1 Actinomycetota bacterium | reverse complement strand
CTTGGACTCGACCCAAACGACAAAGGTCCAGAGATTCGTGCGCACCTAGGTGTCGTTCCGCAGCAGGACAACCTGGATTCAGAACTCCGTGTTCATGAAAACCTGATGATTTATGGTCGTTACTTTGGTTTGTCGCGCAAATATCTGAAAGCCAAAGTCGATGAATTGCTTGAGTTTGCGCAGCTCGCAGAAAAGCGCGACAACAAAACCGATCAGTTGTCTGGCGGTATGAAGCGTCGTCTCACGATTGCACGCGGACTTATTAATTCCCCAACCATTCTCTTGCTCGATGAACCAACAACAGGTCTTGATCCGCAGGCTCGACACATTTTGTGGGATCGACTTTTTCGACTTAAAGAACAAGGCGTCACGTTGATCCTGACGACGCACTACATGGATGAAGCTGAGCAATTGTGCGATCGACTCGTTGTCATGGACAACGGTCGTTTCATGGCCGAGGGAAGCCCAGCGGATTTGATTCGCGAATACTCGAGTAAAGAAGTTCTTGAAGTGCGTTTTGGTTCTGAGCGAAATCAAGAAGTGGCTGCATTGATTGCTGATATTGGCGACCGTCAAGAAATCCTCCCAGATCGCATCCTGGTGTACTCGGAAGATGGCGAAGCCGACCTCGTGCGCATTACAGAACGTGGCCATCATCCACTGACCAGCCTCGTCCGCCGCTCTTCGCTTGAAGATGTTTTCTTGCGACTTACTGGTCGCAGTTTGGTTGAATAACAGTGTCGGATTTTGCTTTAGAAAAAGTTAACGCTGCAAAGGTTCGGAGATTCGGATCGTGGTATGTTGCTGAATATCGCTTGCTCAACATGCGCAAATGGCTCGGTGCAATCCTTGCGTTTGGGCTTGGTAATCCGATTCTTTTCCTAACCTCTGTGGGAATCGGAATCGGATCGCTCGTCGATAACAACGCAGGTTCTGCAGGTGTCGATGGCGTGCGCTACATGACATTCCTGGCACCAGCGCTTTTGGCGAGCGCCGCAATTCAAGGTGCGATGGACGAAGTCACCTTCCCAACTTTGCATGGCTTTGTGTGGGAGAAAGTCTTCTTTGGCATGAGTGCTACGGCGCTCAACGGCAAACAAGTTGCCCGTGGCATTCTTATAGCGTCGCTTGTGCGAAACATCTTCACGGTGGTGAGTTATTGGATCATTTTGTTTGCCTTTGGCGCACTTGATTCACCACGAGCTTGGTTAGCAATTCCTGCTGGTGTGTTTGCTGGCGCTGCAGTTGCTCACGTCATGCTGGCAGTCAGCGCGTATGTGACAAATGACGAAGGCCTTTTCAGTGTGATCGGGCAGTTCGTCATTGCTCCCATGTTTATGTTCTCGGGAACTTTCTATCCCTTGAGCTTGATGCCTGTGTATTTGCAGTGGATCGGTTGGATTTCACCGCTATGGCATGCAACGGAAATCGGCCGCTATCTCACGTATGACCACCCCATTGATACTGGTCTTCTGATTGTGCACTTTGCTTATCTTGCAGTCATCATGGTGATTGGCACGATCATTGCTGAACGTCGATATGCATGGAGGTTGGCTCAATAATGCTTCTCAATGCAGTCACCGATAGCGCAATCGTCATCGCTCAAAAGCGAGCGCATAAACCAGGTGCATCAATCTATGCAGGTCGCTCTTACGTCATGATTGAACGCAGCCTCATGGCATTCAAGAGCTCGAATTGGTTTACCTTCCTTTCGGGCTTCTTCGAACCGGTGCTTTATTTGCTGTCATTTGGTCTTGGCATCGGCCAGCTTGTTGGCGGTGTCAGCAGTAATGGTGTGAATGTCCAATACGCCGCTTACATCGCACCAGCACTGCTCGCGACCTCAGCGATGAATGGTGCCCTCTATGCATCGACGTGGAATGTGTTTTTCAAAATGCATTTCGGCAAGATTTATCAGGGAATTCTTTCCACTTCGATGGGCACGCTTGACGTTGCTCTCGGTGAAATTGGATGGGCGCTGATTCGCGGATTCATTTATGCGTGTGCATTTATGACTGTTATGGCTCCGCTTGGTTTGATTCCAAGCTGGTGGGGATTGCTAGCGATTCCAGGTGCGGTGATGATCGCATTTGGTTTCGCTTCAATTGGAATGGCTTTAACGTCTTACTTCAAATCTTTCCAACAGATGAATTGGTTGAACTTCTTTTTGCTCCCTATGTTCTTATTCTCGGGAACCTTCTATCCACTCACCGTCTATCCGCAGTGGATTCAGTGGATGATTGAAGCTCTGCCTTTATGGCAGGGAATTGCCATGTTGCGTGCATTCACTCTTGGTGAACTTAGCTGGGGATTAATGTTCCACATCGTCTATTTCGCAGTGATGATTGTCGGCGGTCTGGTTTACACAACTAAGCGGCTCACTGCGCTGTTTCTGCGCTAAATAGAACAGCAGAGGGATGTCATGCCGATCCCTCTGCTGCGGTCTATTCGTTGTTAGATGAAAATTACTTGAGCTCCATTAGTGAGTTCGATGAAGTCTGATGCATTGATGATTCCTTCAACGTCATCACGTAAATCATTTTCATCTACGTTGTTCATGTCTGCGCTCATGCGACATGCCCACAAGTGTCCGCCAGCGCCAACAATCTGATCGAGAAAATCTGGAACCTCGGGTACACCGAGATCCGCAATTTGTTTCTTCAACATCTTGGTTGCCATTCCGGTCATACCTGGAAGTGGAGCAAGTGCTTGTGGCAAGTGAGCGTCACCGATTGGCAAGTGCATGGCTGCGTTACCGGCTGGGCTGAATTGCAAGTTGTTCATACGAGATTTGATGATCATGTCGAAGCCCCAGAATGTGAAGAAGATATGAGTTTCAATTCCTTCACCGAGGGCTGCATTCGCGAGAATCAAACCTGGGTACGCCATATCGAGATTGCCTTTTGAGCAGATGAAAGCAATCTTGCGACCTTCATTGGCGGGGTCATCAAAGTTCGGGATGATTGTCATGGTCAGATTCCTTTCAGACGCAACCGTGAGGCTTTGGAAGACCAGCGATATAAGACATCTTCTTGCCTGGCTTCTTAGGGAACATTTCAAACTGCTTCTTCACTTCGAATCCACCGACAGTTGCAACGCGGCGAGTGGTAGCAGTTTCGTTCTGCGCTTTGTAATCATCGCGCAACCATTTGATGAGTGCCCAATGATCATCGGTCATTTCAATTCCAATATTTTCTGCGAGGACTTTCGCGATCTCTTCACTCCATTCATCGAATTCAGTGAGAAATCCTTCGTCGTTCACTGTGACGTTCTTACCCGCAATTTCAGCGACAGGCATGATGTCAACCTTTCTATTTGTTTGTAGGGAATTTCTTTCCAGCTTTTGACATGTGTGCTGATACCGGCATCTTGCGGCCAGGTAAAAGCATGTTCCAGTAAGCCCAGCGGAAACCGAGCTTGCCCCAGTGATTGCGTCGGGATTCCTTCAGCAAAGTGAAAGGTCCAACGCCAGGAACTGGGTATGTACCTGGAAGTGGTTCGGTGTCGTAGTTGAAGTCGATGAGCAAACCTTTGCCGTTACCTGACTCGATGAAGCAGTTAGCGTGCCCATCAAATAGTTCTTTCATTGGTTTGCCTGCAATGTGATCAACAAAGTTTTCGGTGAAGAGATCAATTGCAAAGTGCGCGACAGAACCTGCTTTTGAAGCCGGGATGTCTGATGCATCGCCGAGAGCAAAAATGTTGCTGTATTTCTTTGAAAGAAGTGTTTGCTTGTCGACCGGTACGTAGTTCAAGTCGTTGCCCAATCCAGAACGGGCAATGAAATCTGCACCCATGTTTAGTGGAACTGTGACGAGCAAATCGAATGCCACTTCACGTTCGTCCATGGAGATGATTACTTTTCGCTCGTCATCGATGCTTTCAATCATGAAGTCCGGTTCAACTTCAATATGACGATCGCTCAACATCGAACCAAGGTGCTCAGACGCGACTGGTTTGGTGAAGGCACCTTCGAGAGGTGTGACGAAGACAATCTCTACTTTGTTGCGCATCTTCTTTTCTTCGAAGAAAGCGTCCGCGAGGAAGGTAAATTCCAGTGGAGCTACCGGACACTTGATTGGCATTTCGGTGACATGCACCACCAACTTGCCACCTTCCCAGTCCTTCAACTTGTCGCGGAGAGCAATAGATCCTTCGAGTGTGTAGAACTCGAAAATGGACTTCTTCCATTCATCACCGTTCATGCCAGGTGTTTGATCTGGTCGAGGTGAAGTACCTGTAGCAATAATCAAGTAGTCATACGCCAAAACGGTGCCATCTTTAAGGAGCACGTTGTTGGCTTCAGCATCTACTTTGTCGATATCTTTCAGAATGAAATCAATGCCAGATTTGAATAGCGGTTTACGCTCTTTGACAAGCTCTTCGGGTTCGTAAACACCGAAAGGCATCAGGAGAAGCCCTGGTTGATAAATGTGTTTGTTATCTTGATCAACGACGGTGATTGACCATTCGCTGGTACTGAGGACTTTGCGCAATTTGTTTGCGGCCATTGTGCCGGCGGTTCCACCACCGAGAATCACAAGTTTCTTCATTTTGTATTTCAAACTGCGGCAATCGCATGACTGGCCCGTTTGAACCTCCGTTCCGAAGGTACCCCTAGGGGTATCCCTCGATTTAGAGGAGAAAGTCCCAATTTCTAGGGTTTGCGGACTCTCAGAGTCATTCCGCCTACTGCCATTGACAGTGGAATGCAGGCCACGATGCCCGAGACCAGCACTGCAGCGGAGTTTTGGTCGATGCCGCTGACCGAAATAAAGAGAAGCGACACAGAAAACCCGACACTGCAGACGAATCCTGCTGTGAAGATGAGGCGCCACGGTATTGAAGCAATAGCTCGGAAAATGTACACAGCAATAAGTGCGCCGACGAAGATCCCCACGGGCTTACCGATGACACGAGCGATGGCAATATGCAATGAATTAAGTGTGAAAAAGTTTGCGAAGCTCAGAGGAAGCGCAAGCGCAGTGAACGCGAATAGTGGCAGCGCAACACCATTAGAAACAGGTCGAAGCACATTGTGGATTCTCTCTGCGCGCACGAGAGGCAAAGACAACCCAATCAAGACGGCAATCAATGTCGGGTGTATCTCAAAGTGACCAGAGGTAAGTGATAGTGCAACTACCGAAAGAAAGTCATCTACTACTGCAAGCGACAAAACAAAGGCTCGAAATTGCAGCGGCATCTTCTTGCCAAATATGGCAATTGCTGCGAGCGCAAACGGCAGATCTGTCGGCATGACAATTCCGAAAGTCGAAATGTCCTTGGCGAGTGCAATGTAGATGGCAGCGGGAATCGCCATTCCAAACACTGCGGACATCACTGGGACGAGAGCTGACTTCAGAGAATTTAAGGAACCGAGTTGCAACTCATAACGCAACTCGATGCCGGCGATGATGAAGAAAATGCACAGCAGCCATTCACTTGAAAAATGTCGGAGAGTCATGCCACTGTGTGACCAAAGTTCAAGGTCAGCGAAACTGACGATTGACGATTGCATTGGTGAAAGTGCGAGCACCAGAGTGACCGCAGTGACGCCGATCAGAATGAATGCTGCCTGCACTTCATCATGCAGGATGGTGAGCAGCCAGTTGGTTGCGCGTTTCATGACACCTCAAATTCAGTGTCGACCAGACTTCCCGACGCGCCATGGAGCAAAAAGGCGCTGCTCCGCAACAGGGGTTGTGCGGAGCAGCGGCGCAAATTTACAAAGAGTTCCCTGCTCTGTCTAGCGCAAAGGCTAGAAAGTCGGCCAGATGCCGAATTTTCCTCACAAAGAAAGGTGAATCGACGTTTAGGCTTCGCAGCGATAAGGGAGAAATATGGATTTTTCAACAGTGAACTGGCTGGGCGTTCTGATCGCGTTCCTCGCCGGATTCGTCGCATCTTTCATCTGGTTTGGACCTAAAACCTTCTACCCAATGTGGTGGAAAGCCATGGGTAAGACGCCGGGGGAACAGCCAGGCTCAAGCAACATGGGAGTCGTATTTGGGCTTACCGCAGCTGCCATTTTCGCGTCTGCATTGGTCATGGAACTTCTCATCGATGCAACTCACACCACAGGCGCTGGAGCTGGTGCCACGCTTGGTCTCATCGTTGGGATTGGAATTGCAGCAGCGGCATCCCTCGGGCATCGATTGTTTGCAGCGCAAGGCCTCAAAGTGTGGGCTATTGAAGTTGGTAGCGATGTGTTGAATCTTGTGCTGATGGGTGTGATTCTTGGCGCAATGCACTAAACATCTGTCATGAAATCATTGTTGATCGCCACCAATCTCGTGTTGGTGGCGATTTACATTGGCTTCTCGACGTATTGGGTTGACTCGTCGAGCGAGTGGTGGCACTCACTAAAACGTCCATCGTGGCAACCACCAGATTTTGTATTTGGATTGATCTGGCCGTATAACTTCTTGGTTTTGATTGTTACCACTTTTGTGGTCGCCGATAATTCAACCAATTACACGTGGTGGACGGTTATTTTTGCAATCACAGTGGCTGCTGCAACTTGGTGGGGTTATGAGTTCTATCGCACCAAAGTGTTTCGTCGTGCAGCAGTAGCACTAATTCTGTGCGCTTTGTTTACTGTGCCACTCTTGGCGCTTACTGCGCGCGCCAGCACAACAATGTTTCTGTTGCTCATCCCATACCAACTCTGGCTCGCAACTGCTTCAAGTTTGGCGACCGGTTATTGGTATTTGAATCAGAGAACTAAATAATCTTTAGTTCAGCAAGCTTTTCACGCATTGCAGGATCCGATGGTTCAACAAAATGTGTACCGTCAGAGAACACCACAACCGGGATTGATTGCTTGCCACTGATTTCGATTGCTTTCGCTTGAAGAGATTCATCTTTTTCAACATCAAGGTAGTTGTAATCAACACCAAGGCTGTCGAGAAGTCGCTTTGTGCGACGGCAATCGCCGCACCAATCTGCACCGTAGACATCAATACTCATGGGAGCGAGTGTAAAGCGGCTGCCGCAGTTCCGCCTACTATTGCGCCTTCAAAGGAGTCCTCATGGCCGAAGGCATTTTCCACAGTTTTGCGAGCGATAACTACGCTCCTGCGCATCCCGAAGTCCTTGCCGCTTTGGCCTCAGTAAACACGGGACATCAAGTTGCCTACGGCGCTGACACCACGACTGCTCGTCTATCAGAACTCATTAAGAAAGAGTTCGGATCTCAGGCAGAAGTTTTTCCAGTTTTCAATGGCACCGGTGCCAATGTCTCTGCGCTCCAAGCCATGATGAATTCATGGGAAGCGGTTATCTGCTCAAGTGCTGCACACATCAATAATGATGAAGGCGGCGCTCCTGAGAAAGTTGCGGGCATCAAGCTGTGGATTATTCCGACTGAAGATGGAAAGTTAACCCCTGAACTTGTCGAAACTCAGGCATTTGGTTTTGGCGATGTGCATCGCGCACAACCAGCTGTCGTATCAATCACTCAGTCGACTGAATATGGAACTGTCTATACGGTCGAAGAAGTTAAACGACTTGCAGACTACGTGCATAGTAAAGGCATGAAACTTCACATGGATGGTGCGCGCATCGCTAATGCTGCTGCAAGTCTTGGAGTTTCACTTCGCGCTTTCACTACTGATGCTGGAGTCGATGCTTTGTCATTCGGCGGCACGAAGAACGGTGCAATTGGTGCCGAGGCGGTCGTCGCGCTCAATCCATCAGCATTGCCAGGAATTGGATTTGTGCGGAAATCCGCAATGCAACTCGCTAGCAAGATGCGATTTATTTCTGTTCAGTTGTGCGCGTTGCTCGAAAATGATTTATGGCACCGAAATGCGTCACATGCCAATGCAATGGCCCAACGTTTGCGTCACGGAATTGAAAGCATTGCTGGAGTCTCAGTTGCACGAGCAACAGATGCCAATGCGGTTTTCGCAATCTTGCCAGCTGCGGTCACGGTTGAACTGCAGAAAAAGTTTAAGTTTTATGTATGGAATCACGTGACTGGTGAAGCGCGTCTTATGTGTTCATGGGACACAAAAGAGAGCGATGTCGATGATTTTCTCGACACCCTTCGCGAATTGATGAACGGCTAGTTTGACGCAACTGCGTGATCATCAGACACTTTGTGCCAGTTGATTTTGCGCTCTCGGTAGCTATAAATCAGCCATTTACTCACTTCATCCAAACCGCGAGCAATCGCGACGCCATACATTCCGAGTGGCGTGAAAAGACCAAGAGCAATGGCGAGCGGCAATCCAACAAAGAACGCCCCAGCTGTATCGCCATAAATGATGCCGCGCATATCGCTGGCGCTCGGCAGCGCTGCACCACCTAGCACCATGTTGCGGACGCGGAATGGCTGGAAGCAAGCATTGATCAATATCAAGATAAATGCTCCATGCCGTACTTGGTCGCCAGCGTTCTGATAGAGCCACGGCAATAACAATCCTGTTGATGAATAGATTGCTGCAAAGAGGAAACTCGTGAGCAAAGCCATCTTCTTTACAAGTCGGAGCCAACGCATGGCTTCAGTGGGATCTTGTGCGCCAATGGATCGACTCACAAGAGTTTGTCCCGCAGTCATCAGACCGAGACTTGCAACAATGAATACGCCTTCAAGAGTGTTTGCAATCTGCGCAGCAGCTAGTGGCAAATCTCCAACTTTTTGAAGAACGACGTTGTAGAAATACAAACCGAGAGTCCATACAAGCTCTGTCAGCCCCATAGGGATTGCGAGAACGAAAAGAGGTTTGACGACTGTTTTCCATTCATCCCACGATTGAGGAAGCTCCCAATGATTTGTGTGATGAATTGCAAAAGCTTGATACCAAAGAATCAAAGCTTTCAGTACGGAAGTCAAAAGTGTGGCAATACCTGCACCTTCGATTCCCAATTCTGGGAACGGTCCAACGCCATACACCAAGAGATAACCCAACGCAGTGTTGAGAACTACTGAAACCGTCGTAGCAAACATTGGGCTTCGTGGATGGTCTGTTGAGCGCAAAACTGCACTGAGGACATTTGAAATTACGAGTGGAATCACAGACAGTGCTGTGAGCTGCAGGTAACGGGAACCGGAGTCAGCGACATTCGTGGATGCGCCAGCAAACAACAAGCTCGTATGTGGCCACACAGTGGGCACGAAGACGAAAATCGCGCTGAGAACAAATCCAATCGCCATTGCAACAGAAACCGTCACATTGAGTTCATGTTCGCGACGAGCACCAAATGCCCGGGACGACATCACACCGACGGAAGAAGCAATAGCGCCGACTGTCACAGCAACAATGAACGTGAGAGATCCCGCGAATCCAACAGCAGCAATCGCAATCGGCCCAAGTCCACCAACGATGATTTGGTTGACGAAGTTGAGAGCCAGCATCACGACAAATTCCAGACTCACTGGAATCGCGATTTTTAGTACTTCTCTCACCGCAGGGCTCAACATGATGTGAGGAGGCTACCTGATGTTGAGAAGACTCAGTTAAACATTGCTTGGATGGCGATGAAGCACTGCGACCGTGAAGAGTTGTGATCCACCCCACGGTGTCGTGTGTTCCCGTTCATCACTGAAAACAAGTGAAAATTCCGGTGCAAAAAACGCCGCGATTTCGTCCGCGCTCCATCGAGTAATTGTGAGACCACTACACGCAGTGGGGCCTTCAGGCGCGAAGGTTGCCAAAACAAAGTTTGCATGAGTGCTCGTGTTGCGCAGAAGTGATTCCTTATATTGCTTCTGTTCTTCGCTCGTGGTGAGGAAGTGAAACACCGCACGGTCATGCCACAAATCAACAGGAGTTTCTAAATCCAGGTCGAGTACTGAACCAACATGAGCAGTGACTGCGAAGCGCTCTCGGCTCGCGCGATCTTTGATCACCTGCAGCGCAGTCGAAGAAAGATCATTGATATGCAGCGGGCGGATACCGCGTTCTGCAAGGGCATCAATAAAGAAACTGCTGCCAGAACCGACATCTATCGCTCCGTTGAGTAGATCAGTGTCGCAGTGATTGAGAACATCAAGCCACAGCGTTTCCGGGTCTTGCCACCAACTAACATCATTGAGTTTGGTGGAGTGAATGTTTTCCCAGTGGGAGACTTGGTTCTCAGCCATAGTCACAGTCTGTCACTACTGATTTAGTTGGTGCTGACGAATCCATTCAAAAATCACAATGCCACCTGCAACAGAAGCATTCATTGATCTCACTGAGCCCCATTGTGGGATTTCTAGGACGACATCGCACGCAGAAAGACCTTCGTCAGTAAGTCCACTGCCCTCATTGCCCAAAAACAGAATCGCGTTGCGGGGTAAAGGATTTTCATGAAGTGGAATCGCATTCACGCCATTTTCAATTCCGACAACCAGTAATCCTGCGTTGTCCGCGTAGTCGCGCAAACTTTTCACATTGGGGTGATGCTGCACATCAAGGTATTTGTCAGTCATGAGTGCGCCATGCTGATTCCAATGCTTTTTTCCAACAATGTGAACTGCATTGAGGTTGAATGCGTTTGAGGTACGAACCAGCGAACCGATATTGAGGTCGTGCTGCCAATTTTCAATGGCGACTTCAAGTGGAAGACGCGCAGCTGCCAATTTCGTTCGGATGGCTTCGACTGTGAGGTATCGGTATTCGTCTGCAACGTTTCTACGATCGCCATCCGCAAGAAGTTGTTCGTCGTATTCGTCTCCTCTTGGCCAAGGAAGCGGATGAGGACCAACGCCTTTGCTTAGATAAAACTCGCCGGGTTCAAAACTACGTTCGAACTCTGACGGATTTTGGCTCATTTCTTCTTCTTGAGAAATCCGGAAAGCACGCTGTTGATGAATGCTGAAGTGATTCCAATAACCAAGGCACCTGCAACTGCCCACCAGAAACTTTCAACATGCAAAGAGTCACTGAGGGTGTCGGTGAGTAGCAGCATCAACGCATTAACTGCAATGGTCCACAGTCCCAGACTCAGAATCGTGATGGGGAACGTGAAAATCTTGGTCACGGTGCCTAAGGTTGCGTTAACGAGTCCGAAGATCAATGCAAGCCCAGCAAAAGTGAAGAAGTCATTGTTTTCTACGTGCACGCCAGTGAGATAGCGAGCTGCGATCCAGAATGCAGCGCCGAGTGCAACCCAGCGAATGAGAAGTGATTTCATACCCTCATTGTGCCATCGGCATTGTTTTACGCACGTTTTCGGCTGCTCTATTCTGCGCAGATGGCACATTTCTTGGTGATTCACGGCCTGCAAAACCATCGCCCCGAAGGGCATTGGCATCGCAGACTCGTCACCGCATTGCGACAACAAGGTCACGTTGTGGCGTATCCGCAACTGCCTTCCCCAGATGCACCAGTTCTAGAAGACTGGCTTGAAGTTGTTGATACCGAATTGAAATTGCTTTCTGACAGCGGTGCGAATGACGTGGTCGTGATTGCCCATTCACTTGGTTGTGTCACATGGCTTCGGTACATCACGTCGCACCTACTGCCTGTAACTATTTCGCGCGTACTTTTTGTAGCACCTGCGGATCCAGAACTTCTTGCTGCTGATGCACCGACTTTTGTTGAAGATTTTGAAGTTTCATCTGCAAGAGAAGCCTTTGCACATTTGAATCCAACAATTCTCGCAAGCGATAATGATGAATGGTTGCCGCGCGGTGTCGCCGAAACATTTGGCAATCCGCTCAAGGTTGCACCAATCGTGTGGAGTGGCGCACAGCATTTTTCACTGAGCGATGGCTGGGGAGAATGGCGTGGAGTTATCGAGTGGGCTACTGACCCACGCGCTGATTTGTGTGTGCGTTAGTGCTTTGACGCCAACCAGCTGCCACCGAGAACCATCGGGAATCCAATAAGAAGTCCTAAGGTGACAGGTTCTTTGAGCAGCACAATTCCCAATGCAATTGCGACTGCTGGATTGATATAGGTGACCAACGTTGCTTTGATGCCACCAACTTCCGCAATGAGTGAGAAAAACACGATGAAAGCGGCGACCGTGCAGACCAGAGTGAGAACGGCAACTGACCACAGTGCCAGCGCACTCGGCATGTGAGTAGGAATGTGTGCTAAACCCAGGGGAATGTAGAGCACTCCAACGAATCCAAGTGACATTCCGATAATCGTGATCGGATCCGCCTTACCAACAGTTTTTGCAATCGTGAAAGGCCCAATCGCATAACCGATTGCACCAATCAACACCATGCCAACTTGGAGAAGTGGGATTTTCACATCTTGCGGGTTGAGTCCCATCAACATGCCAACACCTGCAAGACCGATGAGAAGACCGAGCATGCGCTTTGGTGACGAAGCTGTTTTATCACCGCTCAGCCGAGCGATGATGACGCCGAAGAGTGGGACAGTGGCAAGTAAAAGTCCAGTCAACCCTGAATCAAGTTCTTTTTCGGCTTCAGTGATGAGCCACCAAGGAAAGACCATTTCGACAAATCCAAAAAGCAGCGCTGGTTTCCACCATGTGAGGTTGGCTCGCAAATTGCCCTTAAACGCAGACCACGCTAAAAGCACGATTGCCGAAGGAAGTGTGCGCAGCAGCACAATCATCGTCGCATCTAGTTCTGCAATGGAGTATTTGATGAACAAGTAGGGGAGTCCCCAAATGACAGAGAGAGCAGCAAAAAGAACTAGTGATCGGCGCGACATTGCGCGAAGATAGCACCTGAGAATTTGCTGAATCTTTGACAAGGCAACCGCTTTCGTTTGTGAAGTTGGCAGAGTCATGCGCGATAATTGCCTCTTCAATTTAAGGGGCAACAATGTTGAGCAAAAAAGTCGTCAAAACTGTGTCTACAGTTTTTGTGACTGGTGCACTTTTGCTCACATCTGTGACTTCCGCTGAGGCAGTTACAGTCAGCCGAAACACAGTTTTCAAGATCGCGGCGAAAGTTTCGCGCACTGAAGTGAAAGCAAGTCAGAACTTCACTCTCTCAGGAACTGTTTCACCTGCAAAACCGAATATCACGGTGCAACGCCATTTACTGAAGAATGGCAAATGGGTCGTCATCGGCAAGGTCAAGACTGATAAGAAAGGCCGTTGGCTTTTCAAGGCAACCGCCCCGGCAAGCACTGGTGTGCTGAAGTACAAATTTGTCACACCGTTCTACAAAAAATCTCGCGCAACATTTGCAAGTGTTCGAGTGATCCCAATTCCGGATGCGAAGATCACGATTAATCCAATCAATACTGAGATGCCAGCGGGTTCATTGATCAGTTTGCTCGGCAATTACAGTGATGTTGGCGACTCAATCGATGTTGCAGTGAATCAATTGATTGATGATGTCTGGACTCCCATTTCCGCACAAGCAACCGTGGGTACGGTTGGTTGGGCAGCGCGCATTACTTTGCCAATGTCTCCAGGTGTTTACAGCTACCAAGTAGTTGCAACCACTGCTCGTGGTGTTGCGACATCAGAAGTTGTAGCCGTCACAGTGTTACCACCGATCGCAGGATCAGTCACAGCTGTTGGCCCTGGCACACCGTCTCGCATTTGGGGAATGGACATTGCTCGCTATCAGCATATGGCAGATACAAACAATGACGGTGTTAAAGACATTAACGATGACGGTCTACCGATTGATTTTGCAAAGGCCTACTCAAAAGGTATGCGCTTTGTTTTCATCAAAGCTTCTGACGGATATGTTGACCCAACAGATGGAACGCATCTTGCAGATGATTACGCATTGAAGTTCGCCTCGCAGGATCGGCCAGCAGCGCAAACCGCAGGATTGTTCACTGGGCTTTATCACTTCCCTGCAATGCCAGATTCTGAAGATGCAAATGTGCTGATCAAAGATGCACGCACGGAGGCGATTCAGGCTGCAGCTCGCTTAACCGCACTCGGTGGCTACACCATTAACGATTTGCCGTACGTACTCGACGTTGAAAATGGCGACTACGGCCGTGGCATTTCTCGTAAAGCATCTGGGACTGCAATTACGTTGTGGGTCAAAACCTGGCTGCAGGAAATGAAGGCCCGCACTGGTCGCACACCGATTGTGTATTCCGGTCCAAACTTCATTGCCAACTACTTCAAGCCAGATCCGATTTGGGCGCAAACGCCACTGTGGATTGCGCATTATGGTTGCACAGACACAAAGCAGACTGACGGATCGACTAAGTGCGTCACCGATACACATGCGGAAGCAATCGACAAACTCAATGCAGGTCGTCTTCCTGCAAAGGGTTACAACACTGTCTATCACGTAGCGGGAATTTTGCAGTGGCAGTTTTGGCAGTATTCAAGTCGCGCCTACGGAAAGAGTTTCGGCATCAATAATGGTGCGGCTCTCGATGTGAATGTCTTTGGAGGAACCTCCGAACAGTTCATGGCTTTTATGCAACAGCTATGGCAACCAACAAATGCGGATGACTACAAACCGGTACAAACACCAATCACGTTATCCTCTCAATACGAAACTGCAGCATCAGATGAATCTGTAGCGCTTCTAATTTCTGCGAATCGCATCGATAATGGCGGGGCTGCACTCTCGGGTGAAATTTCAGTGACGAATGCAGGTCAATCGATTAGCGGGTTGACGGTTGTGCCAGCGGGAGTGGGGTCGTGGATTGTGCTCTTGCCACCAGCTCCGGCTGAGACTGTGTGGACTTTGCAGATCAACTTCACGGACCCGTTTAATTTTTACGCAATCGCGCAAATCACTACAACAGTGACGATTGGTTCAATCGCTTAGTTTCGGTTGATCAGCCATAACGCTGCATATGGTGGCAGCATCACTTGACCTGCAACGGGTTTGATTTCTACTTCTTTCAGCACATCAAAGGGATGAAGAATTCCTCGCTGATAAATTTGATCTGCAGGAATCATTTGTGTCACTGGGCTCATATTGAAAACACCAAGAAAAACTCCTGCAGAGTGTTTGCGTTGGAAGAGCACAACTGAAGGATTTGCTGGCACATCTACGGTCGTAGTCACTGCGGCGTGAAGTGATGGTAGTGATGCACGAACTCGACCAAGGTGAGTGATCGATTGGAAAACTTTTCCTGCAACCGTATTTGTATCGTGACGAGTTGCCGCGATGTTCCACGGCATTTTTGGTCGATGCAACCAGCGGTTGTCGTCTGCATGTTCAGCAACATCAATGTAGGAGTAGTCGTTGGTTAATCCCAGTTCATCTCCCATATAGAGCAATGGAATGCCACCAAAGCTGTAGACCATCGCATATGCACATGTAATGCGTGCGACTGCAATTTCGAGAGCCAATTCATCTTTGTCCGCAATAGCTCGTTCAACACCCAGCAAACTAGCAAGACTGCCACTGATGCGGCGGTCACCAGTTGCTTCGTTTGGCTGAAACGCAGCCCCTCTGCTGAACGATCCTGGAAAATCACCGATGAAAAAGTCGCTCAGAAAACGTCGATGGTCTGCGCCGTTCCAACCGACGGCACTCGCATCTGCATCATCGATTGCCCAGCCGATGTCGTCATGGCAACGAATGTAGGTTCCCCAAGCAGAAGTGGTGGGTACGGATGGAAAACGTGCCAGTGCTGTCGCCATCATTCGCGCATCTTGCGCTGCGAATGCGCTCCACATTTGCACCATCAAAGAGTTGTGATACGCGATTTCAGACACCTTACCGGCGTGTGCACCTTGTCCAAGATAGTTGACCAGTTGGTTCGGTCCGACAATTGCTTCTGCTTTCAATATCAAGGAAGGTGCAGCAATGTGCGCAGCTGCACGCAACGCTTGTGTAATCGCGTGGACTTCAGCTTGATTTTGGCAATCAGTGCCGAGCTTCTTCCAGATGAATGCAATCGCATCAAGTCGCAAGCAATCTGCACCTTGATTTGCAAGGTACAGAACTACGTCGAGCATTTCGCAGAACACATCTGGATTCGACCAGTTCAAATCCCATTGCCACGAATTGAAAGTGGTCCAAACCCAGCCATTGATTTTTTCATCCCACGTGAAATTACCTGGAGCAAAAGCAGGGAAGACTTCTGGCAACGACTTTTCGTATTGTTCTGGGACGACACGATCTGGGTAGATGTAGAAGTAATCGCGATATTTCTTTTCACCGGACTGCGCGCGGGCTGCCCAGTCGTGTTGGTCTGCGACATGGTTGAGAACAAAATCTAAAGTCAGGGAAATTCCGTGTGCGTGCAAAGCATCGGCGAGACTCGAGAGGTCTTTCATCGAACCAAGGTCGCTGCGCACTTCGCGGTAGTTGGCTACGGCATAGCCACCGTCGTTAGGGCCTTTGCGAGGTTGCAGTAGTGGCATCAAATGCAAGTAGTTGATGCCAAGTTCATTGAGGTAATCGATTTTTTTCGCAACACCGTTGAGGTCACCGGCGAAACGATCGGTGTACATCGCGTACCCGATCATGTTGGGCAACTGGTACCAGTCTGGCTGTAGCAAACGTTCGTTGTCACGGTCACGAAGAACGTCACGACGTTCGGCAAAATTCTTCGCAATGATCTGCTGAACGCGATTTACAACAGAAGCCGGATAAATTCCATCTATGCCACTGATGAGGTCTTGACCCCATCGCTGCCACCGCTGTTCGAGAATATGGGCATCGTCTGAAGGCAGCCCGAATCCAGCAAAAACAGAAGTCTCGCCGGTGGTCGTCATGCGGCTATCTTTGCTACGCGAGGGGTGCTCGGTCTAGTCGGATGCGCTTGTTGCATGATGTTTGCATACGTCGTTTTCCGACTTGTTGTGGTTAGCGACCCAAGAGGGCTTTGACTGATGCGATGTGCTCGACGCCCAGACCGCAGCAGCCACCAAGAATTCCCACGCCAGCATCTATCCAGGAATTCATTTCTGCATCAGGAATTGTGAGATGCCCATCATCGAGCCAACTTCGCGCTTGTGCATCCCAGGTTCGCCCAGCGTTCGGGTACACCACAAAGTTGTGCGTGCCAGCGTTGGTCAACAGTTCGGTGATGTATTCAGGTTTTGAACAATTAATGCCACGGGCGATCACATTTGGCGCTGAAATGGCATTGAATGCATCTGCAATTGGTGTGCCGTCTGAAATCGACGACCCATTTGGTGCACTGCAACTCACCCACGCGGCGAGGTGGCGAAAATCATTGTTGAGTAGATGATTGATTGCGCGCAATTCAATGATGCTTGGCACAGTTTCGATGGCAAGGAAGTCTGGCTCAAATTCTTGGATGTCATTGAGGCGTTCGCCGTGAAAGTTGATGAGAAACTCTTCATCAACGATGTAGTCACCTCGATACTCGCTACCGTCGGCAAGAGTTGCGCCGTACGGTCCGATGGATGCAGCAACTTGAATCTTTCGCTCTTCACGGCTGCCGATTTCGTCTGCTGCACTTTGCGCAATGATCAAAGACATTTCGAGGGCGCGGAGGTAGTCATCTTCACTGTAGCCATTTGCCGCAAAACCATGACGACTGGCTTGGTAAGAAGCGCTCGTCAGGATGTCGGCACCGGCTCGAGCATGGTCGATGTGCACATCTCTGATGGCATTCGGATTCTCGACGAGAAGTTTTGCTGACCACAAACTTCCGCTCAGGTCAAAACCTTTTTCTTCGAGTGATGTAGCCATACCACCATCAAGAATCAGCGTTTGTTTTTTACCCATAAAAGAATTGTAGTGAGAACAAATTGTGTGCGAATCGTGAATCAAGTGCCAGCATGTTTCTCTAAACAAGACCTACCTCGATAAAGGAAGGTCTTATGACACACAACAAATACTCATGGCCGTTGGCGGCGCTTGCCGTGTTTGGAGCGTTCGCGGTGATGGTGCCTAATGCGGTTGCAGCATTTACTTCGACAGCAACAGTTCAAAGCAACTCGGCGCATGCCGGAACTCTCAGCACGATCTTCGTAGATGCGAACGGTTCTGTTTTGTCATCGCCGATTATGCAGATCACCAATGCGCAACCGGGGATGGCGGCGCAGACCACAGCTATTCGGATTAAGAATGTGGGAAGTTTGCCAGCGAGCGCACGAGTGCATTCGATCAATGTCTCATCGGCAACGTCGCCAAGTCTCAATGATGTCTTGCTCGCCACGATTACGGATTCAAATTCTCATGTTCTCTACAGTGGAAATGTCAGTGGGATTGATGTTGCTTTGTCTTCCATCGCAGCCACATCGCAGTCGGTGCTCGACCTGAGTATTACATGGCCGGATCTGCCGAATGTTGATGACAATCCATATCAAGATTCAGCGTTGAGTTTTGAAATCGCTCTTGATGCGACGAGCATTTAATGGCGTGACATTCACAAGAGCTGCAGCCACCCATTTGATACGAGTCAGTGTGTGCGCTGCAGTTCTGTATGTCTCTGCTCTCATTGTTCTTCACCTGACAGGTTTGAGTTTTGTCACGGTTATCAGCAATTCAATGTCTCCGAGCATTCACCGAGGAGATCTAGTCGTCATCGTGAACAAACATCCGCAGTCAAACGATGTGGCTCTCTTCCGTCACGGAGACCAACTCGTAGTCCACCGGTTGGTTCGGCTTAATTCCGAGAATCAGTGGATTACTCGCGGCGATGCAAATGCTGTAGATGACCCATGGCGGGTAGCCGCAAGCGATGTGAAAGGTGCAGTGAAGTATGTGATTCGTGGATTTGGGTTTCCACTTATGGCCTGGCAATCTGCAATCGCAGCTTTCACTCGCACCTCGCACAACTCAGCGCTGGCACGGAGTACGTATTGGGCCCAATCGGCAATGTCATGGGTTAAGTACGCCAATATGGTTTACATCTCCACAAAAACCCCGAATTACGTTTCCATGATCTTCAACAGCGATCGAAAAATCTGGAGTTCGCAATCTTTACCTGGACAAGTTCACTTTCACATGTTTGGCAAGCTGTCCGCTGTTGATAGCCAAGCAGGCGGTTTCCATGTTGTCTTGAATTCATGTGTGACGACAAGCGACGCTATCAATTGCGGGCTCGTAGTCACATTCAATAATCAGACAAAGAAAATTCAGTTGCGGTCATTTTCTAGTGGGAGTTTTTCGAGTGAATGGTCCGCGAGCCCGTTCACTTTTTCGCTGATGCAAGATCATCATTACAGCATTTATCGCGGAGCGAACTCATTACAGGTGTTGGTCGATAGTGAACCACTCATGACTATCAATGATCTAAGTGGGTTGGCTCAGTCGAAAAATATTGCGCTACCCAATGGCTCCATGTGTGGAGTGTGGCTCGCAGCAACCAATCGAATGACTGACGCCAGAATCAATTTTTGGTAATTACATCTGCGACAAAGCAGATTGCAAAGACTGGATGAAGCCCATTGAGGTGTACGAGGCACCAGACGCGACGCTGATGTTGGCGCTCTGAGCGTCCAGAGTTTCTTGGGTCAGAATTGGAATTGCGTAATCAGTGAATCGCTGATTGCGTCCGCTCGGAGCTTGTGCCATGTTGACAGAAGTGATTTGGGTTCCATTGACGACGATAGAAACCTGAACAGGTCCATAAGGGGTCTGAACTGCATCACCAGTCAGTGTGCGTTCACCTGAAGTAGAACTGCCGCCGCCGAGATCGGTGCCGCCGGTTGGGGTAGAGGTTGATGCATTGGTGTCCCCGACCAGCACAGATGGAGTGACTGCACCTGCTGGATAAACCAATGAACCGATGGCGCCAACTAGTGCGCCTGTTCCGATGAATATTCCGCGTTTCATGATGACCTCAGTATGCAAATGCTTCGTCGTGGATATTGTCTTCGTGTACGCCGATCGAGAGCAACGCGGCGCGAGATTGTTGAATCATTGAGTCCGGCCCACACATAAATACATCGCACTGCGCGATGTGTGGCACCGTCGCGCGAATGCGACCTGGGCTCATTGGAAATTGCTTGCGCGAACCCACCATGTAATGAATTCGTGCTTTATGAAGTTCAGCAAGTTCTTTTACTTCTTCGTTCAAAATCAAGTCGTCTGTTTTTGACGCACGCCAAATCAAATCGATATCGGTTCCGCGTGGAAGTTCTTCCATAATTGCCCGAATCGGTGTGATGCCAACGCCACCTGCGATGAGTGCAACCTTCTTGCTCTGCACCTGATCGGCAGTGAAGACGCCGTAAGGTCCCTCAATCAATACGCGAGTATTGGGCTTGAGTTTCTTCATCCAGCCCGAATGATCACCAAGGTTTTTCACCGTAATGCGTAGCCGATCATTTCGCGGTGACGCGGAGAGTGAGTATGGATGCGCTTCCCACCATGCATTTGACTGCAAGAAGCGCCATGCAAAGAACTGTCCACCTTGAGCCGCTAGTCGAGCGACATCTTTACCGCGAACAACAATGCTGATTGTGTCGTGATTTTCTTTGATGACTTTTTCGACACGGAGATCGTGACGCATTGATTGCAACAATGGAATTGCGATGCGGAATCCAACAATGAAGACGATGACGAAGAGATACATCGCCACCCACCAGTAGCGAGCTTTGTCGTTGGTTGCGAAAAATTGTGAAGATGTGATCTGATGGCCAAATGCGAGTGCAATGCCAAGGTAGCTGTACAAGTGCAACAACCACCAGGTTTCGTAACGCATTTTGCTACGTGCACGTTTGTATGACGTAACGCCAACCATCATCATGAAAACGAAACCGACAAATGCCGGCATCATCCAGCCGGTGATGAGAATCAATCGCCATAGTTCATTCCATGCATTGATTTGGTCGAGGAATGAATAACCCAGTGAAACCAAAAGCACGTGACCCAAAATGAGGTACAGCGAGTACGGCGCGAGTGTGCGGTGCCATTTGACCAGACGGTCTTGACCGATTGCGTTTTCCAACCAAGGAACTCGCGCAATCAGCACGAGGCAGCACAATGCAAAGTAAGTTCCGAGCATTGCCATAACACGTGACAGTGCGGTGACAGCGAGACTTGGGTCAGACCAATCGCTGACTGGCTGATGCAACATTGCCATGCCGATAGCGAGGCCACCATTGATGCCGAGCAAGGTCAGGACAACATTGCCTAATGCGAGGCGTTGACCGACTGTCTTGCGCGCTGCCATGAGATCCCCTTTGGGTGAGGTGTGTGATGTACGGGGCGAAGCCTGACGGATAAATCCGCGCTCGGAATCCATTTCGGACCTTCCCCACAAAGTCCGAAAATGGTCTTAGACAAAACTTGGCAAAACTCGCCAAATTTCTAATGGTGAGGCACAAAACGTGCGCGGGAAGCCTCAATTTCGGCCTCGGCAGCTGCACGGTTGACCCAGGTCGCGCCTTCGACGCTCTTGCCTGGTTCAAGATCCTTGTAAACCTCAAAGAAATGCTGAATTTCGAGGCGGTCGAACTCGGCTACATGGTGAATGTCGCGCAGGTGTTCTTTGCGAGGGTCATGGGCAGGGACGCACAACAGCTTGTCGTCGCCACCGGCTTCGTCGGTCATGCGGAACATGCCGATAGCGCGGCACCGCACGACGCAGCCAGGAAAAGTGGGTTCATCGAGCAGCACCATGGCATCGAGTGGGTCGCCATCGAGACCGAGGGTGCCATCGACAAAGCCGTAATCCCACGGGTAGCGGGTGGAGGTGAAGAGCATGCGATCCAAACGAATTTGACCAGTGATGTGATCAATCTCGTACTTGTTGCGGCTTCCGCCAGGGATCTCGATGACTACATCAAAAAACATTTGCTCCATGGGCGTATTCTCTCGCGAGTTTCCACCACTTTTTACCAACGACCACGAATGGAGGGGAAGATGGCGGTTACCTCTGCGTCACATCTGGTGCGATCTGCCGTCCACACTTTCCTCTCAATGCGGGTCGAAGCCGGAGATGTGCTGTTGGTCGGAGTCTCGGGCGGTGCAGATTCGCTTGCCTTGGCTGCAGCGTGTGCGTCGCTTTCCGACGAGCTCTCCGTCACTTTCGTGCCAGTGATTGTTGATCATCAACTTCAACAAGGTTCGCACGAGGTTGCTGAAAATGCTGCTCAACAATGCAAGTCATTCGGGCTTGAACGCTGCATCGTCACTGCGGTGACCGTTGTTGATTCCGGCGAAGGACTTGAAGCTGCTGCCCGAAAAGCTCGTTACGAAGCTTTTCATCACGCGATTGCAGAAACTGGCGCGGTTGCAATTTTGCTTGCGCATTCACTGGAAGATCAAGCGGAGACAGTGCTGATGCGTTTGTCTAGAGGCAGTGGGACTCGAAGTATTTCTGCAATGGCGCAAGAACAAGGAATTGTTTGGCGACCATTGCTTACAACCAAACGCGCGGTTTTGCGTGAGTCATTGAATGAACTCGACATTGCTGCGTATGACGATCCGCATAATTTTGATGACAAGTTCTTGCGCGTAAAAGTTCGTACAAAGTTGATGCCAATGTTGCGTGAAACATTAGGTGACACTGTTGATGAGGCATTGGCGCGGACTGCATCCATGGCTCGAGAAGATGCAGATGCGTTGGACCATTTTGCAGAACTCGAATTGCATGCTCGCTTAGATGGTGGCGAACTCGATATCAACAATTTCGCACAACTTCCTAAAGCAATTTCCACTCGATGTGTGCGCATGTGGCTCTTGCTGTGCGGGGTTGGTCAACTGAGTTTTGAGCACATCAATGCCGTGTGGCGACTTGCGACTGACCCACGTGTTCAAGGACCCGTCAAAGTGGCGGGCGGTGTTGAAGTCTCCAAAGCATCAGGCAGACTTCGCGCCTGAGCAACCGAGAGGGAACCGTGGACGCCAAAAATATCTCTGCAGATTTGACCAGTGTCTTGTTTGATGAAAAGGCAATTCTTGAGCGTGTAGCTGAATTGGCAGTTCAGGTTGAAGCTGATTACGAAGGCAAAGATTTGTTGCTCGTTGGCATTCTCAAAGGCGCAACAATTTTGATGTCAGACTTTTCACGTGCGTTGAATCGACACGTTGAAACCGAATGGATGGCAGTATCTTCATACGGTTCTGGCACAAAATCTTCTGGCGTTGTTCGCATTTTGAAAGATCTTGATCGCGATATTCAAGGTCGAAATGTTCTGCTCGTTGAAGACATTCTCGATTCAGGTTTGACACTCTCATGGTTGCTTTCCAACCTGGAATCACGCGGTGCGGCATCAGTTGAAGTTTTGACCTTGCTGCGTAAGCCAAAGGCCGTCAAAGTTGAGGTCAATCCCAAGTACGTGGGATTCGATATTCCAAGCGAATTTGTCGTGGGCTACGGACTCGATTACAGCGAGAAGTACCGCAATCTCCGTGAAATTGGCGTGCTCGCCCCTCACGTTTACTCATAACTCCTCAAGGTGAGGGTTTCAGGGGAAACGGGTACCCTCGCCCACCTATGAAACCTCGAAAGTTCCTCCGCGGACCCTTTGCCTGGATTATGGTCGCTCTCATCGTCTTGATGATCGGCTCTCAAATGGTGTCCAACGCCAATGCGCCAAAGTCAGTCGATACGTGGGAAGCACTTGCTGCTATCGATAACGACAAAGTGTCACAGGCCATCGTCCATGACAAAGACCAAGTTCTCGAACTCGTTTTGACTGACGGAAGTCGCGCGCAAGCGGACTACTTGGTAGATCAAGGAACCGAAATTATTGCGGCATTGGAAAATGCCAAAGATGCTGGTCACTTGCCTAAGGGTTACGACGTCGAGGTGCCACGTGACAACATGTGGCTGTCACTCATTTTCAACTTCTTGCCATTCGTTTTGTTGTTGTTCTTGATGTTCTTCTTCATGAGCCAAATGAATGGTGGCTCCCGTGCCATGCAATTCGGTAAAGCGAAAACCAAAGCGCTTTCCAAAGACATGCCGAAGACAACTTTTGCAGATGTCGCAGGTGTTGATGAAGCAGTTGAAGAACTTCAGGAAATCAAAGACTTTCTTTCAAGTCCAGCACGTTTCCAAGCGGTCGGCGCAAAAATTCCTCGCGGTGTTTTGTTGTACGGCCCTCCGGGAACAGGAAAGACTTTGCTTGCGCGCGCGGTTGCAGGTGAAGCAGGCGTTCCATTCTTCAGCATTTCTGGTTCAGACTTCGTCGAAATGTTCGTTGGTGTTGGTGCATCACGCGTTCGCGATTTGTTCGAACAGGCAAAAGCAAATGCACCAGCAATCATTTTCGTTGATGAAATTGACGCTGTTGGTCGTCAACGCGGTGCTGGTCTTGGTGGCGGTCATGATGAACGTGAACAAACCCTCAACCAATTGCTCGTCGAGATGGATGGTTTCGAAACCAGCAGCAGTGTGATTTTGATTGCTGCCACAAACCGCCCGGATATTTTGGACCCAGCACTTTTGCGTCCTGGTCGTTTCGATCGACAGGTTGCAGTCTCTGCGCCTGATTTGCAGGGTCGCAAGAAGATTCTCGAAGTGCATGCCAAGGGCAAGCCGCTCGCACTTGATATTGATTTGGATTCAGTTGCCAAGCGCACACCAGGTTTCACTGGTGCTGATTTGGCAAACGTATTGAACGAAGCTGCATTGTTGACTGCGCGCAACAATCAAATGTTCATTACCAATGCAATTCTTGATGAATCAATCGACCGCGTCATCGCAGGTCCTCAAAAGCGCACTCGCGTCATGAGCGATCACGAAAAACTCGTCACCGCGTATCACGAAGGTGGTCACGCTTTGGTTGCTGCGGCAATGCCAGGTGGCGACCCTGTGCACAAGATCACGATTCTTCCTCGCGGTCGGGCACTTGGTTACACCATGGTGCTTCCAGAAGAAGACAAGTACTCGGTGACGCGTTCACAAATGCAAGGACAGCTCGCCTACATGCTCGGTGGCCGTGCTGCAGAAGAATTGATCTTCCATGACCCCACTACTGGTGCATCGAATGACATTGAGAAAGCAACCAATGTCGCTCGCGCGATGGTCACTCAATACGGCATGAGTGAAAAGCTCGGCGCTATTCGTTATGGACAATCGGGCGGCGATGTATTCCTCGGTCGCGATCTAGGACACCAGCGCGATTACTCCGAAGACATTGCGGCAACCATCGACGCTGAAGTTCGTGAACTCGTCGAAATGGCGCACGACGAAGCGCACGACGTGCTCGTCAAGAACCGCAAAGTCCTCGATGCGCTTGTGGTCGAATTGATGGAGAAGGAAACTCTCAACAAGGAAGATATTGCGCGTATCTTTAAACCGCTCAAGGTTCGGCCTGCAAAGGCTCCTTGGACAGGTTCGAAGAAGCGTAAGCCAAGCGCGATTCCTCCAGTAGTCATCAAAAAAGCAAAACCAAAAGCTGACTAACGCAATGGATATCAATCCAATTTCGCACCCAGATTCAGTGGTCACTACGCCGGTGGATCTGCCACGCATCGAAAAGGCTGTGCGCGAAATTTTGATTGCTATCGGTGAAGACCCAGAACGCGATGGTTTGCTCAAGACTCCAGAACGCGTGGCCCGTGCCTATGCTGAACTCACTTCTGGCATGCGCGAAGATGCTAAAGAAGTTTTGAGTACTGCATTCGACCTCGGACACGAAGAACTCATCTTGGTGCGCGACATTGAAGTGCACTCACTCTGCGAACATCACATGTTGCCATTCCATGGAGTAGCGCATATTGGCTACATCCCTGGCGAAAGTGGCCGCATTACCGGCTTGAGCAAACTCGCCCGCGTTGTCGATGTGTACGCACGTCGTTTACAAGTGCAAGAACGTCTCACAACCCAAATCGCCGATGCGATGTCAGAAGTGTTGCAGCCACGCGGAGTCCTGGTTGTGATTGATGCGGAGCACATGTGCATGTCTTTGCGAGGTGTTCGCAAACCTGGCGCACGCACGCTTACTTCTGCAGTCCGTGGACAACTTCGAGACGCTGCAACTCGCGCCGAAGCAATGGCGCTGCTGAACCATCGGAACTAGCATGGCAGCGCCGCTGGTTTTCGGTGTCCTTAATGTCACCTCCGACTCATTTAGTGATGGCGGAAAATTCCTCGATACTGCTCGCGCTGTTGATCATGCGTTGGAGCTAGTGGCGGCAGGTGCCGATGTCATTGATATTGGCGGAGAGTCCACGCGTCCTGGTGCAGAGCGAGTCGACGCCACTCTTGAACAAAAGCGTGTGCTTCCAGTCATCGAAAAATTGATTGCGCAAGGTGTTGCAATAAGTCTCGACACCATGCGCGCAACTACCGCACAACTCGGCATCAATCTCGGTGTCGCATACATCAATGATGTGTCAGGTGGAAAAGCGGATTCGGAGATGTTTTGTACGGTTGCAGCATCCAAAGCCGATTACATTGCAATGCACTGGCGCGGACATTCCAACGTGATGAATTCGCTGTCTCACTATGACAATGTGTCAGCCGAAGTGTTGTCCGAGTTGATGCAACAAGTTGATCTCGCACAATCGCAAGGAATCGACGCCGGGCGTATCGTCATCGATCCAGGATTTGGATTTGCAAAAGAATCTGAACACAACTGGCAGCTCTTGCGTGAAATAGAAGTGTTCACAAAGCAACCCCATCGGGTTCTTGTGGGAGTGTCACGCAAGAGATTTCTCGCAGCGACGGTTGCTGAAGGTTCACCAGTTGAAGCCCGAGACATGGCCACGCACGCAATTTCGGTGTATGCCGCAACCAAGAACGCATGGGCTGTACGAGTGCACGATGTTGCTGGCACAGTTGCTGCCTTGAAGGTGGCCGCAGAATTGATAGGAGATCAACATGTCTAAGAGCGATTCCATCAAGATTTCAGGAATCTCCGCACTGGGTTATCACGGCGTTTTAGATTTTGAACGAGTCAATGGGCAAGAGTTTGTCGTAGATCTCGAACTCGATATTGATTTACGCAAAGCCGGCAAAACCGATGACTTGAACAACACTGTTGATTACGCAGGGGTTGCCCAAACAGTGATTGAATCAATCACAGGCGAACCACTGAATCTCATCGAAGCCTTGGCGGAAAGGATTGCCAAGGCAATTTTGCGAAACAAGAAAGTAAGCAGAGTTGCAGTGACCGTTCACAAGCCTCAGGCGCCAATCGCAGTTCCTTTCCATGACGTTTCTGTGCGGATTGTCCGAAAGAATTCTTAATGCGCGCTTTGCTTTCGCTAGGTTCCAACATCGGTGATCGAGTCGGGAATCTGTTGCTCGCATGTAGTGAATTGCGCAACCTCGGCGATGTCATGGGTGTCGCGCCTCTGTATGAAACTTCACCGGTAGGCGACGTCGTACAAGATGATTTTCTAAACACTGCTGTTCTTTTCGAAACACCCCACAAGCCTCTCGAATTACTTGCAGCCTTGCACCGCATTGAAGAGGTTCTTGGGCGCACACGGGATATTCATTGGGGTCCTCGCACTCTCGATATCGACATCATCGATATCGAAGGTTTCACCTCTGACCTAGATGAGTTACACATCCCACATCGATGTGCGCATCAACGTAAATTTGTATTGCAACCAGCTGCGGACGTTGCGCCGGAATGGAAAATCAGCGGTCATAGCATCGCCACGCTATTCGAGTGCTTGAATACTGATGATGAAGTGCGCGCATTCGATGATTCGAGATGGGTGGTGGCCTTGTGAGTCGTACCAAACTCGGCACGGTCATACGTATTGCAGTTGTCGCGGGACTTCTCGGATGGTTCTTTGATTCCTTGTACTACAAGTCTTCAGGCTCCTACATTTCTGTTGGTGCTGGAACGGGAATTGGATTCGCACTTCTCGATATGTTCATGGTGACGTGGGCGTTCATGATTCGCGATCGTTTGCCAAAGATTGTGCCAGGAACCCAAAAGAATCCAACACTGCGCCGAGCACATCGTCCGCTCGAACCCTTGCTTGCTGCCCGCACTGCTGCTGTCGCTATGGCCGCAAGTCGCACTGGCGCAATAGGAACTGGTTTTTATCTTGGTCTGATTGCGTATTCCCTGCCCCGCGTCACCGCGCAATCTGCGTTGAATCACATTGTGATGTGCGTGCCAGCAGTCATCGGCGCCTTGGCCATGGTGATCATCGCGTTGTGGATGGAGCGACGCTGTTCACCGCCTTCACCACCAACCGAAGAAACAGCTGCAACTAGTTAGCTGATGTAACGGGGGATAGTGATGCTCGCATCAATGCCCGTGCCGTCTGGGTTTGAAGCATTCAAATTCGCATGAGCGTTGATGGAGTCGGCCAAACGTCTCACGATTGCGAGACCCAATCCAGTGCCAGAACCGTCAGCACGTCCGCGCCAAAAGCGATCGAATGCACGTTCGCGTTCCGTGGCTTTCATTCCGGGACCTTGATCAATGACATGAATTGACACCATGTCACCGCTGATGTTGACTGAAATAACAATGACAGAATCAAGGGGCGAAAAGTCAATCGCATTCTCAATGTACGCATCCAACATTTGATCCAGAGAAGCTTCAGTAGCGAGTACCGCAACATCTGCTTGACCCAATCGCGTAAGACGAATTCCCTTTTCATCGGCAAGTGGTTGCCACATATCGATCCGTTGAGCAATCAGTTCGCCAATATTTGTCGGCTGCAACGTTGGTGTGCTGCCTTCGATACGCGCAAGCGCCAATAAGCCGTCAATGAGCATCTGCAATCGTGATACTTCGAATGACGCAGCATCAATCGCTTCGGCCATTGCTTGTGGGTCATCAACTTGTTCAGATGCATTTTCGAGACGCAACCGAAGAGCAGTGAGTGGAGTGCGCAACTGATGCGAAGCATCCGAAGCGAAAGATCGTTGTGAATCCAGCAAAGATTGCAGTCGTTCGACCATGGCGTCGAATGTGCGTTCAAGTTGCCGGATTTCTGGTGCACCGCCTGGTTTGTCACCAAGTCGAGTGTTGAGATTGCCGCTCGAAATTTCGGTCGTTGCAATCTGTAGTGCGCGCAGTCGACGTGTAGTTGTGTTGGCGATAAGTACAGTGGCAATCAAAGTAATAATCAGGGTGAAAAGGCCAACCAGCAATACGCCGCGAATGCGGGTCGCCACAATGCTGTCAACAGTTTCACCTGGAACTGTGAGTCGAAGTACACCGACAATGAGGTCGTCGTACTCGATGGGGACCGCAACGTAAATGAGTTGGTCACCGAGGCTGGCAGATGCACGCTGACCGGAGGAGGCATTGCCCAGCATTCCCGCGGCAATTTCTGGTCGATTGGAGTAGTCCTGACCGATGTCTTCGTTGGTGGAATCAACGAGGACAAGTCCTTTGATATCGGTGACGACAACACGAGTCGTGGTTTGTTGGGCGTAGCTTTGAACTCGCTTGGCAGTTGTGGCCGTGTCACTCGTGCCGATTGATGTATCTACTTGATCAGACAGGCGCCATGCGTCGCGTTCAAGCGCGGTGTACAACTGATTGTGCTCGACTTGATCGAGATATTTCGACAATGGCCAATCCTGAACAACCAGCATCAACATAATGATGCTGAGCAGAGCTATGGCTAGTTGGCGACGCACCGAGTGAGGCTAACTAATGTCGAGTCGGAATCCAACGCCACGCTTGGATTCAATCCATTCGGGGTGGCCAATTTTCTTTCGAATTGCTGCAATGTGTGCATCGACAGTCTTCGGCGTTACGTACAACGCTGTATCCCAAATGCGTTCGAGCAATTCTGTGCGACGTAGAACGGCACCCGGATCTTCGGCGAGCACGGAAAGCAATTCAAATTCGGTTGCAGTGAGATGTACTTCTTCACCAGCAACAAAAACTTTCTGCGCACGACGATCGATTGAGAGTGCACCGATATTTTGCACTTCTGCACGGTCAGTAGTGCTGTCAGTGCCACTGCGACGCAACACTGCGCGGATGCGCGCAACTAGTTCGCGAGAACCGAATGGTTTCGTGACGTAATCATCTGCACCAAGTTCAAGACCAACCACGCGATCAATTTCGTCATCGCGTGCGCTGATGACGATGATGGGCACTTGGCTTACAGCGCGAATTTCGCGGCAGACGTCGTAACCATCACGATCTGGTAAACCAAGGTCGAGCAGAACAAGGTCAGGTGGATTCGGGCCGATAGCAGCGGCTGCGCCTTCGTTGCCAGTGCCAACTGCGAGGACCGTAAAACCAGCATTGCGAAGTCCGTCTGCAACGCCGCTCGAGAGGGCGGGGTCATCTTCGATGAGCAGAATCTTCATGAGCCGTATCTTGCTCTACCCACGCTCACAAATGGGACGAAGCGACTTTTCCATCCGACTTCTGTGCAGGTCTTGGACGAATGTTGGAAAAGCACCCACCGAATAGCCACCAGCGGGTGATTATGTTGGGCACACCAATTGGAGGAGTCTTGTGAAGTTTGGTCCAGCTTTAGTGCTGTCGACAGTGGCGATTGTCGCTACTGCGGCCGGTGCTACCGCCGCCAACTTTGCGGTGCTCTCTGATCGCGGTTCGTTGCATGGTCAAACCGATTTTGGCGGCATTGCACCCGCAGCCGATAAGCATTCAGAAAATCCTTCTGACTCTCCTCGCCCTGGTGTCACACCTGCTCCAGGTGAAACCCATCCGACCAAGCCTGGGCAACGACCACATGGCCACAATCGAGTTGCAGGAATTCCTGCACCGTGGGTGTCTGAAGATGGTTTCAATTTTGACGATGATTCAGAGAGCGATGAAGGGGATGATTCGGTTGCGATTCCTGTTTCCAACCGTCCCGTGTTGACGCTGACTGCATTGCCAACTTCTACTAGCGGCGACGGCTCTTCAGAACAAACGCCAACTCCAGAAGCGACACCCACCACGACCAAGAAAATCAAAACTCCGAAGCCAACGCCAACTAAAACCAAGAAAACAAAAACACCAGAGGTCAAGAAGAGTGAATCAGAAGACGATGGTGATTCTGAAGATGACTCAGATGGCGACGACGACTAATTAGTCACGCGAGTGGAGTTTGTGCAACATCAAAAGCCACACAATCATCATCAACGCAGTGCTCACGAAAGCCTGCGACATTTCCGCCTGCGGCACACTCCACAATGCAACACCTTGAACGGCCGAGTTGTCGTAGCCGAAAATAAACAAGCCACTGACATTGTTGATCAGATGTGCGCCGAGAGTGATTTCGAGCCCAGCCATTTTGTATGAAGCGACTCCCCAGCCAAGAGCCATTGCAAAATACGTAGCAAAGGCAAGTGCCGGTGTTGCTTGAGCTTCTGGATTCAATAAGTGCAAAGCGGCAAAGAGCGCTGCACTCAAAGTTAACGCGAAGGCAGGCTTGCTCACTAAGCGAGTGAAGAACTGAGGTAAAACTCCGCGAAAGAACACTTCTTCTGCAGCAGTTTGCAAGGGCAGTAACAGCAGCCCAACCAGTAATGCTGGAAAGAAAGCGGCTGCATTAAATCTAAACACTGCAACACCAGGAGATGTGATGAATCCGATCAAACCGCCGATGAAAAGCAGGAGTCCCCACGTCCAAACACCGCGCCAGTAAATTCCCCAGCGAAATTTCGCGGCACTGCTGATTCCCGTAATGATGCGACGCGCATATAAAAGTGGCACTGCTAAGCCAGCAATGACAAAAGGAACGAATCCCGCAAGTT
>JBEGON010000136.1:0-5917 GCA_041181965.1 Actinomycetota bacterium | reverse complement strand
CAGCACTCTTTGAGGCTCCCTTGCATGCAGTATCGCAGCGTTCACAGGTCCGTCCTGTGTACGGATCGCAGCCAAAAATGGCTCACAATGCAGTGCGTTTGACCGCTCGTGGCCGTCGCGTAGTTGCGTCTGTCGTCGGCATTGGTGTCTTGAGCGCTGCTGCCGGTGTGGTCCTGATTCTTAGTGCTGTCTTCGGTGGTTCAGTCGCTGCATCTACTTCTCATGTCTCCACGACCGACACCTCTGCCGTCGTCGTGAAGGCTGGGGAGAGCCTCTGGCAGATTGCTCAACGAGTGGATCCCAGCGGCGACCCTCGTGACGTCATGGAGCAGATCGCTGAGCTCAATGGCTTCGATTCTGGTACCCATTTGCAGGTCGGTCAGGTCATTCACGTCCCTGTAATCAAGTAGATATCAAAATCGCGGCGTGTCGCCGGACTAACTACTTGCGTTGAACCCTCTTCAGGCTTACGGTTCACCCCCTACATCTAGTGGTGTTTGTGGAGATTAGTCGCACATAGTGTGGTTTTCCCATCAAATTCCCCGAGATATCCACAGGGGAAAAGTCGTTGAGAGCGCGAATTGCGCTCAAACGAGCCACAGCTGGCTAGCCAGCAGCCGAGTTATCCACACGAGAGGAGTCGAGATGCACTGTCCATTTTGCCGTCACGACGATTCTCGCGTTGTCGATTCCCGCACCCAGGACGATGGCGGATCAATTCGCCGCCGTCGCCAGTGCCCTGAATGTGGCCGTCGTTTCTCCACTGTCGAAACTGCAATGCTGCTTGTCGCAAAACGTTCAGGCGCTGTGGAAGCTTTTTCTCGCGCAAAAGTTATTTCCGGTGTTCGCAAGTCATGCCAAGGTCGTCCAGTTAATGAAGATGATCTTGCACGTCTGGCGCAAACTGTCGAAGACAAATTGCGCGCTGGTGGAACTGCAGAAGTTCCTAGCAACGAAGTTGGTCTTGCGATTCTTGGACCACTACGCGAACTTGATGAAATCGCGTATCTCAGATTTGCCTCGGTATATCGCTCGTTTGAGAGTCTCGAGGACTTCGAAGGGGAGATCGCAGTTTTGCGAGCGTCCCGCGCTGTAGCACCACCAGGTGTTGACAGCAAAGACAGCGCCCCTTCTCCGCGCTAACAACATCGCACCACCACTTCCCGAAACAAACTTCCCGAAACAAATCAACACAACAACTCCCCGCGGACAGTTCCCCTTGGCCGCGGTCAACGTACGACGAGAGAGAGAATGAAGAAATGACAGAGACTGTCAGCGGCGCCACCGGCGCAGCAAAGAAGTCAAAGGCCCAGGGTCTTGCCATGACACGGTTGTGGACCACTGCGGGGGAACACCCTTACGACCAAGTGACGTGGGAACGTCGCGACGTTGTACAAACAAACTGGAAAACAGGTGAAACTGTTTTCGAACAGCGCGGAGTTGAATTTCCAGACTTCTGGTCAGTCAACGCATCGACCATCGTCACCACCAAGTACTTCCGTGGTGCAGTCGGTACTGAAGCGCGCGAATGGAGCTTGAAGCAACTCATCGATCGCGTTGTATTGACGTACACCAAAGCCGGTCGTGATTTTGGTTACTTCGCAACCGAAGCAGATGCAGAAATCTTCGAACACGAACTTACTTGGATGTTGTTGCACCAGGTGTTTTCATTCAACTCACCAGTGTGGTTCAACGTTGGTACAACATCACCGCAGCAAGTCAGTGCTTGCTTCATTCTCAGCGTTGATGACACCATGGATTCCATCCTCAACTGGTACCGCGAAGAAGGTTTGATCTTCAAGGGTGGTTCAGGTGCAGGTCTCAACCTCAGCCGCCTTCGTTCTTCAAAGGAATTGCTCCATAGCGGTGGCACTGCAAGCGGCCCTGTGTCCTTCATGCGCGGTGCAGATGCATCTGCAGGAACAATCAAGTCAGGTGGCGCTACTCGTCGCGCTGCAAAGATGGTTGTTCTTGATGTGGATCATCCAGATATCGAAGAATTTGTCGAAACCAAAGTTCGTGAAGAAGAGAAAATTCGCGTACTCCGCGATGCAGGCTTCGACATGGATCTCGGTGGCAAAGACATCATTTCTGTCCAATACCAGAACGCAAACAACTCTGTTCGCGTCACCGATGAATTCATGAAAGCTGTTGAAGGCGGCACCGACTTCGGTCTTCGCGCACGTTCAACTGGCGAAATCATCGAACGCGTTGATGCTCGCAAACTTTTCACCAAGATTGCAGAAGCAGCATGGGCATGTGCCGATCCTGGTATTCAGTACGACGACACCATCAACGACTGGCACACCAATCCAGAAACTGGTCGCATCACTGCATCTAACCCATGTTCTGAATACATGTCACTCGACAACTCTTCTTGCAACTTGGCATCACTCAACTTGCTCAAGTTCTTGAAGGAAGATGGCACCTTCGATGCAGTGAAGTTTGCAAAGTCTTGCGAATACATCATCACTGCAATGGATATCTCAATCTGCTTTGCAGACTTCCCAACCGAACCAATCGGTGACACCACTCGCAAGTACCGCCAGCTCGGAATTGGTTTTGCAAACCTCGGTGCATTGTTGATGGCCACCGGTCTTCCTTACGACAGTGACGGCGGCCGCGCACTTGCAGCCTCGATCACCTCGTTGATGACTGGCACTGCCTACAAGCGCTCTGCAGAACTCGCAGGTGTGGTTGGTGCATACGAAGGTTATGCACGCAACGCTGATGCACACAAGCGCGTCATGCGTAAGCACGCAGCTGCAAACGATGCATTGCGCACCTCGACCAGCTTGGATGCAGACGTTGCACGTCTTGCAGGTCAGGTCTGGGAAGAAGGCATCAAGGTTGGCGAAAAGAACGGCTGGCGTAACGCGCAGGCATCTGTGCTTGCACCAACCGGCACCATCGGCTTCATGATGGACTGTGACACCACTGGTATCGAACCTGACTTCTCTCTCGTCAAGTTCAAGAAGCTCGTCGGTGGCGGTTCATTGCAGATCGTCAACTTGACCATTCCATTGGCTCTTCGCAAGCTCGGCTACAGCGAAGAAACAGTTGAAGCGATTGTCGAATACATCGGTCAGCACGGTCACGTTGTTGATGCACCAGGTCTCAAGCCTGAGCATTACGCAATCTTCGACTGCGCAATGGGCGAACGCGCAATTACCCCAATGGGTCACGTGCGCATGATGTCTGCTTGCCAGCCATTCCTCTCCGGTGCAATTTCAAAGACCGTCAACATGCCAGAAACAGCTTCTGTTGAAGAAGTAGAAGAGATCTACTTCCAAGCATGGAAGATGGGCGTGAAGGCACTCGCAATTTACCGTGACAACTGCAAGGTTGGTCAGCCACTTTCTGATGCCAAGGCAAAGAAAGTTGAAGCTCCAACTTCTGCAACTGCAGAACATGTTCCAGTTCGCAAGCGCATGCCAAAGAAGCGCGCTTCACAAACTGTCTCATTCTCAGTTGGCGGTGCAGAGGGTTACCTCACCGCAGGTGCCTTCGAATCAGGCGAACTTGGCGAAGTCTTCCTCAAGCTCGGTAAGCAGGGTTCAACTCTCGCTGGTGTGATGGATGCTTTCTCCATCGCGATTTCGATTGCGTTGCAGTACGGCGTTCCACTCGAAGCGTTCGTTGCGAAGTTCACCAACATGCGCTTCGAACCAGCAGGCATGACCGACGATGCAGACATCCGTATGGCGCAATCCATCATGGACTACATCTTCCGTCGCTTGGCTCTCGATTACCTGCCACTCGATCGTCGCGCAGCACTCGGCATCTTCACTGCTGAAGAACGCGCAGTACAGGTTGCGGGTTACGACACTCCAGCAGCTCCACTTGCAGAAGTAGTTGCCGCAGTTTCTGAAGAACTCGAGATTCCAACAGCAAGCAGCAATGCAGTCGCTGTTGCCATCAAGACGACCGAAACCGCACATTCATCAGCTGAATTGCTCGAAGCAATCACCGGCAAAGTGAGCGATGCACCTCTCTGCATGACCTGCGGAATCAAGATGCGTCCATCAGGTTCTTGCTACGCCTGTGAAGGTTGCGGCAGCACCAGCGGTTGCAGCTAACAACAGATGAAAAGTGGCCCTGTCAGATTTCTGATGGGGCCACTTTCATTGTGCGAGGGTCTTAGGACCTCATCGACTGGTGATGTGACTAACTACAGTTGCCTTATCAAGACTGACAGGAATTGACGATGAGTATCGCCGAAATCTTTGGACAGATCGCAGACGCTGCTGCGAAAGAACCGTTGTTGTTGCTCGCACTGCTTCTCGCCATTGGTGGTGGGCTCGGTGCTATCAAGGTTCGCAGTTTCTCACTCGGGCCAGCAGCAGTGCTCTTCACTGCTCTCGCTTTTTCTGCCTTCGATGAACGCCTCAAGATTGCGCGTGAAGTTGGTGTTTTCGGTCTTGCGATCTTCGCTTACGTTGTCGGTATCGGCGCGGGTCCTTCGTTCTTTCATGCCATCAAAAATGGTGGTCGCGCACTGCTCGCCATCATCCTGACTCTGGTGACAGGTGCGTTCGCAACAGTCGCAGCCGCACATGTGTTTGGCATTCACGGTCCGTTGCTTTCTGGTGTCTATGCAGGTGCGCTCACCAACACACCTGCTCTTGCCGCTTCTCAGCAGTTTTGGAATTCTGATCTTCCAACCGTTGGCTACTCAGTGACATATTTGTTTGGTGTTTTGGGCATGTTGGTTGGTGCCATGGTGGCTCTCAAAACCACTGCGACATCTTCAGAATCTGCAACGCAAGCGGCCGAGGATGTGGCTCCAAAACTTGAAAGCACCACGATTCGCATAGATGCGGCAAACCTGGGAACGGTTGGGAGCATCATCGAACGTTTTGATGGCAAACTGTTGATCTCGCGTTACATGCGCGGTGATAAGCCTGGACATCCAGGTGAAGTGCATGTTGCTACTGATGACGTGGTGTTGCAGCCTGGCGATATCGTCACTGTGATTGGTGATGTTGAGAAAGTTGCTCAATTTGTTTCCATCTCCGGCCATCTGTCAACAGTGCCTTTGACTCTTGATCGTTCGACCTTGGACTATCGCCGCATAGCTGTGAGCAATCGCGCGGTAGCTGGAATTGCATTGTCCTCGCTGCAATTAGATCGAAAGTTTGGCGCCATCGCCACCCGTGTTCGTCGCGGCGATGTTGATTTGCTTGCAACTGAAGACCTCACATTGCAAATCGGTGATCGCGTAAGAGTGGTGGCTCCTCGCAATCGCATGCGTGAAGTAGCCGCATTTTTTGGGGACTCCGAAAAAGGTGCCCAATCATTTTCATTGACTGCCCTCGCAATTGGTTTGGCAGCTGGTGTTTTTCTTGGACTTTTGGAATTTCCAGCTCCAGGTGGTGGAAATTTCGCTCTCGGCATGGCTGGTGGTCCGCTCTTGATGGGACTCATTCTTGGACGGGTCCGCAAGACTGGAAATATGTTGTGGTCATTGCCGCCAGCAGCATCGATTACATTGAATCATCTAGGCATGATGCTCTTCTTGGCATATGCAGGATCAAATTCAGGTGCGGCACTGGCAGATGCCATCGTCAAACCCACTGGTTGGCGCATATTTGTTATTGGTGCCATCGTCACGATCATCGCAGCAGCAATGCAACTCACAATCACGCGAGTTTTTGGTGGCGTATTCGGAACCCGCCTCGCCGGTGTCATGGCAGGTAGCCAAACTCAGCCTGCAGTACTTGCATATGCAAATTCACGCAGCGGCGATGATCCTCGAGTGAATTTGGGATATGCGCTGGCATATCCGATTGCCATGATTGTGAAGGTGCTCATTGCGCCCTTCGTTGGCAAGTTCTAAGCGCTGATGTCAGCCCAGTAGCTCAGACCGTCGCGACGGATGGTGAGCGATTGATTCGCAGTCGCGTTGGTCTTGGTG
>JBEGON010000135.1:0-40520 GCA_041181965.1 Actinomycetota bacterium | reverse complement strand
GCACCGATTCTTTCTGCAAACACCAATCCTTCAAGCAGTGAATTCGAAGCTAGGCGATTCGCACCATGAACTCCAGTGCATGCCACTTCACCACATGCAAAAAGTCCAGGTACCAGAGTGCGGCCATAGAGATCGGTACGTATACCGCCAGAGTGATAGTGCTGAGCAGGTGCAACCGGAATGAGATCAACGCGAGGATCAATGTTGTGTTCAAGCAAAGCAGTGAAGACGGTTGGGAAACGTTCTGGCCATGCATCGCCAATCGCGCGAGCGTCCAGCCACATATGTGGCTTGTTGGTTTCAATCATCTTGCGCATGATTGCCTTCGCCACAACATCACGAGGTGCGAGATCCGCTTGCTCATGCACGTCCTGCATGAAGCGATTTCCAGCAAAATCAACGAGAAAAGCGCCTTCTCCGCGCACAGCTTCAGAAATGAGTGGCTGCTGACCGACGGCATCGTCTCCGATGTACAAGACGGTTGGATGGAATTGAATGAATTCCAAATCTGCAAGTGCGGCTCCCGCGCGGAGTGCCAAAGCGATGCCATCGCCGGTAGCAACTTTGGGATTGGTCGACTGTGCAAAAACTTGTCCAATGCCACCAGTGGCAAGCACCACTGCTGTTGCGAGAACAGCGCCGACACCATCATGTTGACCCTCGCCCATCACGTGCAAAGTGATTCCTTGAGTTGCGCCAAGATCATCGACAAGCAAATCAAGAACCAATGCATGTTCAATAAGTTCAATGCCTTCATCAGAACGCACAGCATCGACAAGGGCGCGAGAAATTTCTGCACCAGTCGCATCGCCACCTGCGTGTGCAATGCGATTGCGATGGTGACCGCCTTCGCGAGTGAGTGCTAATTCGCCGGATGCAGTTTTATCAAATCGCGCACCGCGAGCAATCAAACGTCGCACTGCATTTGGTCCTTCACTCACAAGTACGCGTACTGCATCCGCATCACACAAACCAGCACCAGCAATGACAGTGTCGCGCCAATGTTGTTCTGGCGAATCATTCGGATCGAGTGCTGCTGCGATTCCGCCTTGTGCCCAACGAGTTGAACCTTGATCCACAGTCGCTTTGGTGACAAGCATCACGTGATAACCGGCAGCGCGAGCTTGAATGGCTGCCGTCAATCCGGCGACACCACTTCCGACGACAACAACATCCGTCGTTGCAAACCAACCGGGTTCTGGGGCGAGAAGTTTGGAAACAATTTTGGTCATGATTGAACCCGGCCAATATTCACTGGGTAATTGTCAATCAAACGCACATCGCCAAAAGACACTGCAACCAGCGCTCTCGCCTCACCTGACTGAGGTGATTGTGCAAGTTCCGTTGATCGGATCTCGAAATAGTCAAGAACTGCGGATTTTTCAGCAGAAATAACCCGGATTCCGGCATCAATCGCGTCCGCTGTATCCCCAGTGGCTTCGACAATCCGAGCGCATTCCTCCAGTGCTCGAGGAATACACACTGCCGCAGCCCGTTGTTCAGTAGTAAGTCTGACATTGCGGCTCGACAAAGCGAGTCCGTCATAATCTCGAACTGTCGCAACACCCACAACATCACATTTCATGTGGTGCGCTTTCACCATCGCACGCACAACTGCAAGTTGCTGGTAATCCTTTTCACCAAAACACGTAACGTCAGGTGTTGTGATGTCCAACAAACGATGCACCACGGTGGCGACCGCATCAAAGTGTCCTGGCCGAGATGCACCTTCCAAAATAGTGCCGAGATTTCCAGCCGTGAGTTGTGGAAGAGTCACACCAGACGGATACATCTCATCAACGCTAGGCACAAAGAGGTAATCCACCCCAGCTGACTCGCACAATTGAATATCAGATTCAATCGTGCGTGGATATTTCAATAAGTCGTTTTGATTTGTAAATTGTGTGGGATTGACGAAAACGCTAACAACAAGTTGGCCTTGGTCTCCAATAAGAGATCGACACTGTTCGATCAATGCGCGATGTCCGGCATGCAATGCACCCATGGTGAATACCGCACCGCGTCTATTTGTTTTCGCGATTGACTTCATGTCAGCGACAGTGTTGATGATTTTCATGGTGACACCACTGCTCGCAGTTGCGCTGCTTGTTCCGCACTGATGCGGTTGCCGCGTCGTGCTGCTTCGATGGTGGCAAGTGCGAGTGCGCAGTAAGTATCGCGCGAAATTCCGGTGGGCAACTCAGCGATATGTGCTCTCACTGTTGCAACATCACCACGACTAATTGGCCCAGTAAGCGCAGAAATCCCGCTTTGCAAGGCATTTTCTGCTGATGCCATCACTAGTGGGGAAAGAAAATTCCCGGCATTTTCAATACCTACATCGCGAAGCATTTCCTGTGATTGCACAACGAGAGTCGTTAAATGATTCGATGCATGCGCAAGGGCAGCGTGATAGCGCACCCGATCAACCTCGGAAATAATGTGCGGGTCGCCACCCATTTCAATCACGAGTGCCTGGGCAATCGCCAGTGCCTCATCTGACGCAGTCACCGCAAATGGACAGGCGTTCAACCGATAGATATCGGAGTCAACACCAACAAATGTCATTGCAGGATGAAGCGCCATTACTAAAGCACCCTGCAAAGCTGCTGGTGTTAAGACCGAAATTCCGTAACGACCACTTGTGTGTGCAATGCATTGTCCGTGACGAAATCCATGAGATTGTGCGATTCCCGCGATCAATCCTTCGAGCACATCATCAGGCACTGCTAAGAGAATCAAATCACTTTGTTGCACAAGAGCTTCAACTGTCGTGATGTCAGTTGCGGGAAAATATTCACGCGCGCGATTTTGCGATTGTTCTGACACCGCATGAACTGCAACGACTACGTGTCCGGCGTTTTGTAAAGCGCGACCTAAAGCGGTACCGACGCGACCAACGCCAATGATGCCTACGCGAAGTCGCGAGTCATGATGTGTTGTCATCGAGTCACATTCCGTTCCGAGCCCGAGGGTCTCGTTCGTAGTAGTGGCGGCTGGTTAGTCGTTGGAAGTTTGATCGCAGAGGAAGATGCTCGCGCAGCGCGGGCATTGATGTTGTACTGCATGTCGTGCTCGGCGGTTGGTGCTGTTCATGAGAGCTTCGACATCAGAGGCGCGGTATCGGCGATGCCCACTCGGCAAGACCACAGGCGTCAGCCGCCCAGTTTTGGCCCAACGGGTTACGGTTTTGGGATCAACCTTGAAGAGGACCGCTACTTCGCGTGGACGCAGCATTCGTTCAGAATCTGGCAGACCTGGCATGCCCCCACCTCCTTGGGGGAACTGTGCCACCGTTTGGGCGATTTGGCACTATCCCCATGGTCCAAAATCCACCCAAAGCGGGCGCTCGCTCACATTTCACGCTCGCCTCTCCCCCTTTTCAGGCTCCTTAACTAATATTCGCCTCTCCGCCTCACAGCGGGTTTTCATCCAAACGATTTTGAGGGGGCTGAGCCATATGGGGCGCGGCCGGCAAAAGGCAAAACAAGCCAAGGTTGCACGCGAACTCAAGTACTCCACTGGAGGAACAGATCTTGAGGCGCTGGCAGCTGAATTGCATTCAGTTCGCGGTTCTGATTCCGCTGAAGATGAAGACCGTTACGCAGACTTCGCCGAAGACTCAGATGTTGAGGATGGCGAAGATGATGAGCAAGACGACGTTCGTTAATTAACGAACCGTCACCGCTCCACCCTTGCCGCCTTTTGCTGCGGCATCTCCGGATTCATTTTCTCGACGCGTACGAACCTGTCCAATTACAGTGGCTTCGATACCGCGACTCTTCAGATGCGCGATAACTTGTGATTCTGCTGCTGCATCAACAATCGCCACCATTCCGATTCCCATATTGAAAGTTTTGCGCATGTCGCTGACGGATACATCACCGAGTTTTGCAATGAGATCAAAGATGGGTAACGCGTTCCACGCACTTGACTCAATGTCTGCTGCTAGATCGACTGGAAGCACACGCGCGATGTTTGCAGCGATGCCGCCTCCAGTGATATGTGAAAACGTGTGGAGTGAATTCTTCAATTCCTTTGCAAGTGACAGGCAGTCAAGTGAATAGATGCGCGTCGGTTCCAACATTTCTTCACCAAGAGTGCGGCCCAATTCCGCGATGTGCGCATTGAGATCAAGTCGTGAAAGCAAAACGTGACGCGCAAGTGAATAACCATTGCTGTGCAAACCAGATGAAGGCATGGCAATTACTACGTCACCAGTCTTGACGCGATGTGCACCAAGTAATTCATCAGCCTCAACCGCGCCAACACCAGCACCTGCAATGTCATATTCGCCTGGTGCCATCAAGCCTGGATGTTCAGCCGTTTCGCCGCCGAGCAATGCCATTCCCGCAATTTTGCAACCATCCGCAACTCCGCGGACGATGTCTGCAACAACGTTCGGATCAACTTTCCCCGTAGCGATGTAGTCCGTGAGAAAGAGCGGCTCTGCACCGCAGACAACAATGTCGTCGGCAATCATCGCGACAAGATCTTGCCCAATAGTGTGATGAATTCCAAGTTTTTGTGCAATGGCAACTTTGGTGCCAACTCCATCGGTACCAGTAGCAAGCAGTGGTTTGCGAAATTTCGTCAGCGCTGATGCATCAAAAAGTCCTGCAAATCCGCCGAAGTCCCCCACAACTTCTGGTCGTGATGCCGCAAGAACACTTGCCTTCATCAACGCGACAGCGCGTTCGCCAGCTTCTGTATCAACACCCGCTTGTGCGTACGCGTCGCTCACGGAAACCTCAGTGCATGAATTGCGCCACCATCAGCCTCGACTGATTTTGCAATACCTTCGAGAACATGCTTGCCAATGGTTTCGCTCTGTGGAATTCCCACCGGATATGAACCATCAAAACACGCCATGCACAGACGATCTTGTGCAACTCCGGTTGCGGCCGTAAGTCCGTCAAGCGAAACAAATCCCAAGGAATCAGCGCCAATTGATGTGCAAATCTCATCAACGCTCAAACCAGTTGCAATCAACTCTGCGCGAGTTGCAAAGTCAATACCGTAAAAACACGGCCATTCAACTGGCGGACTCGAAATTCGCACGTGAACTTCAAGAGCACCCGCCTCCCGCAACATCCGAACAATTGCACGCTGGGTATTACCTCGAACTATCGAATCATCTACGACCACAAGTCGCTTGCCAGCGATTTCTTCACGCAACGGATTGAGTTTGAGACGAATACCAAGTTGACGCAATGTTTGTGACGGTTGAATGAAAGTGCGACCGACATATGCATTTTTGACGAGTCCCTGCGCAAACGGAATTCCGCTTTGTTGTGCATAACCGACGGCTGCAGGTGTTCCTGATTCAGGCACAGGAATCACCATGTCAGCTTCGACAGGATGTTCTTTTGCGAGTTGACGTCCCACTTCCACGCGAACCGCATGAACTGCGCGACCAGTGAGCACTGTGTCTGGGCGAGCCAAGTACACATATTCGAAGAGGCAATGTTTCGGTGCGGGTTCAGCAAATTTGAATGAACGCAAACCGGCTTCATCGATTGCGATCAATTCGCCTGGTTCAACATCACGAACGTAGGAGGCGCCGACAATGTCTAGCGCTGCAGTTTCAGATGCGACAACCCAACCGCGATCTAAGCGACCGAGAGCGAGTGGACGAATGCCTTGCGGATCGCGCGCTGCATACAACGTTTGTTCATCGATAAAAACGAGTGAGAAAGCGCCGCGCACAAGCGGCAAAACTCGCAGTGCTGATTCTTCAAGCGAAAGATCCGGATGTGCTGCGAGAAGTTCTGTAAGCACACGAGTGTCACTGGTCAGGGTTGGATCTGTATCAATCGGCAATTCACCACGTTGCGTATTTTGTTCTTTAGCAAGTGCAGCAAGCTCTTCGGTGTTGACCAAGTTGCCATTGTGTCCAAGCGCTACGTGGCCTTGCGCAGTTGTACGAAACGTCGGTTGGGCGTTTTCCCACTTACTCGAACCAGTTGTTGAGTAACGGCAGTGACCAATCGCAATGTGGCCAGTGAGCGAATCAAGGATTCCTTCGTTGAAGACCTGAGAAACCAAGCCCATCTCTTTGAATACAACAACACGAGATCCATCGCTCGCGGCAATACCTGCTGATTCCTGACCGCGATGCTGCAATGCATATAAACCGAAATAGACGAGTTTGGAAACTTGTTCGCCGGGAGCCCAGACGCCGAAAACTCCGCAGGCATCCTGCGGTCCCTTTTCGTTGGGGTTCAAATCGTGGGTTAGTCGCCCATCGCCGCGAATCACGGGTGAATTTTAGTGTGGAAAATCCCACTCAAAAGTAGCCACTCACATCGTGAGAAACAGAATTACAAGGGGAAAAGAGCGCTCAAATCACTTCGTTCGCCGGATGCAAGAATCTTGCCTGCCGCAGACAAATCCACCCATGAACTCGTTCCTGCAGCCATCTCAATCAAGGTCTGAGCAGACATCTCAACCACCGCTGAAGGCGTGCCACGACGATGGATCGGACCTTCCACAATCTGCACCGCAGCAAAAGGCGGAATCCGTAATTCGACAGATTTTCCTGGCACGCGAGCGGCAATTTCGGCTAGCACCTCTTTCGTCGCCGCACGTTCGGTTTCTCGATCAGGTTTTGTTCCAGCTCGGTAATGCTCCACGCATTGATCGATGGTGGCGCTATGCATTATTACCCGACTGTTGGACCGAAGATTGCTGGCAAAGTGCCAAAGTGTTTCTCTGCAAGTTCACTCAGTGGAAGTGACACCGCATCACCGTACACATTATCAATTACGAGTGATGGTACTTCTGCTGATTCAGAATCAACCACACCAATGCGAGTTGCAGTAAATCCACGTGCGCCGCACATTTCGGTGAAACGAACTTCTTCGCTGCGTGCCACAACCACAATTGCACGCGTTGCAGATTCTGAATATGCAAAGACAAAAGGATCTAGTGCATCGGGAACCCAGACGCGGGCACCTTTGCCTGCACGCAGCGACATTTCAACAAGACTTTGCATAACGCCGCCTTCGCTCACATCGTGAGCGGCGCTGATTAGACCGTCGCGCGAAGATGCAACCAAGATTTGTGAAAGCTGTTCCTCTTTTTTCAAATCAATAACCGGTGGCAAACCGCCAAGGTGGCCATGGATTTCGTGCGCCCATTCACTACCAGCGAAATCGTCGTGGGTATCGCCAAGAAGATAAATGAGTTCACCATCTTCATCCCATGCCATTGGAGTGCGACGATGCACATCATCAATGACACCAAGAACACCAACAACTGGTGTCGGCAAAATCGCGACATCACCAGTTTGGTTGTAGAACGAAACATTTCCGCCAGTGACAGGTGTATTGAGTTCGAGGCAACCATCAGCAAGTCCGCGCACAGCTTCCGAGAATTGCCACATGACCTCTGGGTCTTCCGGAGAGCCAAAATTCAAGCAATTTGTGACGGCCAATGGCACCGCACCAGTGGTTGAAACATTGCGATATGCCTCAGCGAGAGCAAGTTTTGCACCGTTGTAAGGATCGAGTTTTGCGAAGCGTCCGTTGCAATCAGTGGACACCGCAACACCACGACCTGTGTTTTCATCCACTCGCACCATGCCTGAATCTTCTGGCTGCGCAAGAACTGTGTTGCCCAAGACATACCGGTCGTATTGATCGGTCACCCAACGCTTTGACGCCAAGTTTGGCGCCGCAGTCATTCGTAAGATTGTTTCGCGAAGTTCCGCTGCATTAGTTGGACGGTGCAGACGTTCTGCTGTTGGCGCATCCGCTTGTAGCGCGTCCTGCCAAACAGGACGATGGTATGGACGTTCATAGACAGGACCATCGTGTGCGACGGTACGAGGAGGAACATCAACAATGACATCGCCATGCCATTCAATGATGAGTCGTCCCGTATCGGTGACTTCGCCAATGACAGTCGCAACAACATCCCACTTGTCACAGATTTTCATAAATGCTTCTGCATGCTCCGGCGGAACGATTGCGCACATGCGTTCCTGTGATTCACTCATCAGAATTTCCTCTGGAGTCAACGTCGCATCGCGCAAGGGAACACGTTCGAGATACACGTGCATACCACCGGTGCCGTTGCTTGCTAGTTCACTTGTTGCACACGAAATTCCTGCGCCACCGAGATCTTGAATACCTTCAACCAAACCGGCATGCAAAACTTCAAGAGTGCATTCAATAAGGAGTTTCTCCATGAATGGGTCGCCCACCTGAACGCTAGGGCGCTTTGCGGGACCACCATCTTCGAAAGTTTCAGAAGCCAATACAGATACGCCGCCGATGCCATCGCCTCCGGTTGCGGCACCGAACAAAATGACGAGATTGCCGATGCCTGAAGCTTTTGCAAGGTGGATATCTTCATGGCGCATGGTCCCGACACAGAGTGCATTCACCAGTGGGTTACCAAGATACGTTGGATCAAAAACAACTTCGCCACCAATATTCGGCAGACCTAAGCAATTTCCGTAACCACCAACGCCAGCGATGATTCCGGGAAGCACGCGCGCAGTGTCTGGCGCATCAGCTGGACCGAAACGCAGTGGATCCATTACTGCTACAGGACGCGCACCCATCGAAAGGATGTCGCGCACAATTCCACCAACGCCAGTTGCGGCACCTTGATATGGCTCAACAAATGAAGGGTGGTTATGGCTTTCGACTTTAAAGGTCACAGCCCAGCCATCACCAATATCGACTACACCAGCATTTTCACCAATGCCTACGAGCATCGCGTCTGATTTTGGTTTCTTGTCACCGAATTGTTTGAGATGAACTTTGCTCGATTTGTACGAACAATGTTCTGACCACATCACTGAATACATTGCCAGTTCAGAATTTGTTGGACGGCGATTCAGAATTTCGCGAATGCGCGCGTATTCATCGTCCTTGACGCCAAGTTCTTTGTACGGTTGCGATGTTTCGGGAGTATTTGCCGCGTTGTGCACGGTGTCTACATGACGGCTCATCGTGCAGCTCCTTGCAACAATGAGCTCAACACTGAAGTGAAGAATCCAAGTCCATCAGTGCCAGGGCCAGTGAGATCTTCCACAGCATGTTCTGGGTGTGGCATCAAACCAACAACATTTCCGCGAGCATTAGAAATACCTGCGATATCGCGGTAAGAACCATTTGGATTCACATCTACATAACGAGCGATGACACGATTTTCTGCTTCAAGTTCGTCAAGGATTTTTTCTGCCGCAACAAATCCACCTTCACCATTCTTTAAAGGAATGATGATTTCTTCATTCATCGTGTAGTCAGAAGTCCACATGGTCGAAGTGTTCGTGATTTGCAATTTCTGATCGCGGCAAATGAAATGACGATGATCATTGCGAATCAATGCGCCAGGAAGCAAATGCGATTCACAAAGAACTTGAAAACCATTACAGATGCCAAGTACCGGCATTCCGCCCTGTGCTGCATCAACAATTTTCTCCATCACGGGAGCGAAACGTGCAATCGCACCACACCGCAAATAATCACCGTAAGAAAAACCGCCAGGCAAAACGACTGCATCAACATCGTGCAGATTTGCATCAGCATGCCAGAGCGCTACCGGTTCGCCACCAGCGATTTTCACTGCGCGAGCTGCATCGCGATCATCGAGCGAACCAGGAAAAGTTACGACACCAATTCGCGCTGTTTTCACGCCTGCTCAACTCGCAATTCGTAGTCTTCAATAACTGGATTGCTCAAAAGGTTTCCCGCAATCTCGTGAAGTTTTTTCAGTTGTGCATCGTCAACTGAACCATCGATATCGATGACGAATTGTTTACCTTGTCGGACACTTGTCACATGAGCAAGACCAAGGCGGCCAAGTGCTCCTTGAACTGCACGACCTTGGGGGTCAAGAATTTCTGGTTTCAGTCGAACATCGACGACAACACGAGCCACGCGGCACTCCCTCAGCAGTGGGGTGGAGCTCCGACCAGCGTCGGAACATGGCCAAGTTTAGTCGGCGGCCTAAGCCCAATCCGTGCCTGTTAGACGCTCGAAAGCCTCGATGTACTTGGCGCGGGTCTGCTCCACAACTGCCTCGGGAAGTTCCGGCGGTGGGTTGCTGCCCGACTTGTCCCAACCGCTGGCAGGCGACGTGAGCCAATCCCGGAGGAACTGCTTATCGAATGAAGGCTGCGCCCTACCTGGCGACCAGAGATCTGCTGGCCAGTAGCGCGATGAGTCGGGTGTGAGGACTTCATCTGCCAAAACAATCTGTCCGTCTGAACGTTTTCCGAATTCAAATTTCGTGTCTGCCAAAATCACGCCTCGTTCGGCAGCAATTTTTTCTGCTCGGCTGTATACCGAAAGTGTGAGATCGCGAATTGTCGTTGCGGTTTCGACGCCGACAGTTCTTACAACGTGATCAAAATCAACATTTTCGTCATGTTCGCCAAGTTCTGCTTTGGTGGCCGGGGTGAAAATAGGTTGCGGAAGTTTTGATCCGTCAACAAGCCCATCCGGCAAACTCACACCACACACCGCGCCGTTTGTTCTATATTCGACGAGTCCACTGCCAGTGAGATAACCGCGAGCGACGCATTCAACCGGAATCATGTCGAGTGACTGGCAGATCATTGCTCGACCGCGAACCTGTTCCGGTACATCAACGCTGATCACATGATTTGGAACAATGTCTTTCAATTGTTCAAACCACCACAATGAGAGTGCCGTCAAGATTTTTCCTTTATCGGGAATCTCGGTTGGCATTACCCAGTCATAGGCAGAAATGCGATCACTCACTACGAAAAGTAATTCGCCTTGCGGACTGCGATACAGATCTCGAACTTTGCCAGAATACATATGAACGTATTCGACGGGCAACTGATAGTCAGCAGGTTCGAGTTTCACAATGCTGCTTAGAGGATCGAACCTGGTGAATAAATTGCCGCTTCTGGATACATTGAAGAGACAGATTCGATTTGTTCGATGATCGCATCAACTTGAGAACGCGCGGCTCCGCTGAATTCCAAAGGTTCTGACATCAGTGCGGTGATTTCTGCGACCGATAGATTGAGTCGAGCATCGTTGCCAAGACGGGTCACCAAATCATTGGCTTCGCCTGCACGCAATCCAAGTGCGGTAGCTACAGCATGTTCCTTAATAACTTCATGAGCAGTCTCACGACCGACACCTTTGCGCACTGATGCCATCAAAACTTTGGTAGTCGCCAAGAACGGCAAATTTCGCTGCAATTCATTGGTAATTACTGCAGGGAAGGCGCCGAACTCGTCGAGAACTGTCAGGAATGTTTCGAACAATCCGTCGAGTGCAAAGAATGCATCCGGAAGTGCTACGCGTCGCACCACGCTGCACGCCACATCGCCTTCATTCCACTGACTTCCAGCAAGTTCCGCAGTCATCGTCATGTAGCCACGAAGAATTACCGTGAATCCATTAACACGTTCACACGAACGCGTGTTCATCTTGTGAGGCATTGCGCTACTGCCAACTTGGCCTTCTTTGAAACCTTCTGTGACGAGTTCCTGTCCAGCCATCAAACGAATCGTGTGTGCCATCGATGACGGTGCGGCGGCAAGTTGAACAAGTGCACTTACTACATCATGATCAAGTGAACGTGGATAAACCTGTCCGACTGAAGTAAGTACGTGTTCAAAACCAAGATGATGCGCGATACGTTGTTCTAGATCAATCAGTTTTGATTCGTCACCATCGAATAGATCGAGCATGTCTTGCGAGGTTCCCACCGGGCCTTTGATTCCACGGAGTGGATAGCGCGCAATCAAGTCTTCAATGCGATCAAATGCAATCAGCAATTCGTCTGCCGCCGATGCAAAACGTTTTCCGAGCGTGGTGATTTGTGCTGGCACGTTGTGCGAGCGACCAGTGAGTGCAACATCGCTGTACTGCGCTGCAAGTGAACCAAGCCGAGCAAGAGTTGCGACCGTTTTGTTGCGCATAATTTCAAGCGAGAGACGCACTTGGAGTTGTTCAACGTTTTCAGTGAGGTCGCGTGAAGTCATACCTTTGTGAATGTGTTCATGACCAGCAAGTGCGCAAAATTCTTCGATTCGCGCTTTCACATCGTGACGTGAAACAGCTTCACGTTGGGCGATGGACTGCAAATCAACTTTGTCGACGGCCGATTCGTAAGCTTCTATGACGGCAGGTGCCACTTCGAGACCGAGCTCTGCCTGCGCCTTGAGCACTGCAATCCACAACTGGCGTTCGAGCACGATTTTGTGCTCTGGAGACCAGATCCGGGCAACATCCGCAGACGCATAACGGTTTGCTAGCACGTTGCTCAGTCGAGGCTTATTCACTGTCATAGTTTCTCAAACGCTCGCTTTCTGTGCGATATCCGTGCGGAAATGTGACCCACGAAATGTGATTTTTGAAATTGCTTCATATGCGCGAGCTCGAGCTTGTGCCAAATCGACACCAACTGCGGTGACGGAGAGGATACGACCTCCGGCGGTCACGATGTGACCATCGACTTTCGCGGTCCCAGCATGGAACACATCAACACCGTCAACGGCGTCAGCTTCTGCAAGTCCTTCGATGCGATCACCAGTGACAGGTGCCTCTGGATAGTTTTCACTCGCGATCACAACAGTGACCGCCGCATCATCACTCCACTTTAACGCGGGCAATCTATTCAGACTTCCAGTCGCAGCGGCATACAGCACATCACTAAGTGGTGTTTGCAAGCGTGCAAGTACAACTTGAGTTTCAGGATCCCCAAAACGTGCATTGAATTCGATAACTCGCACACCGCGCTTTGTCAGTGCTAGTCCGGCATACAGCAATCCACTAAAAGGATTTCCAATTGAATTCATGTAGTCGACAACTGGTTGACCAACCGTTTCTACGACTTCTGCGACGAGTGATTCATCAATCCATGGCAAAGGTGAATATGCGCCCATGCCACCAGTGTTTGGACCTTTATCATCAGCATAAGCACGTTTGAAATCCTGCGCTGGTGCAAGCGGAACAACGTGCTTTCCATCTGAAACTAGAAAGAGAGAAACTTCAGGGCCATCAAGAAATTCTTCAACGACAACTTTGCCATCAACTTTTGTTAGACATTCTTGCGCATGCGCAAGTGCTTCATCGCGACTGGAGGTAACAACAACGCCCTTGCCTGCAGCGAGTCCGTCATCTTTGATGACATACGGTGCGCCAAATTCGTCAATCGCGGCAGCGACTTCTTTGATTGTTGCGCACGTGTGTGAAGCTGCAGTAGGAACACCTGCGTTGATCATGATTTCTTTTGCAAACGATTTACTCGCTTCAATCATCGCCGCAGAGCGCAGTGGACCAAAACAGGCGATTCCCGCGGCAGTGACCGCATCTGCTGCACCATGAGCGAGTGGCACTTCTGGTCCGATGACAACTAGCTCCACTGAAAGTTCTTGAGCGAGAGAAGTAATTTCTGCCGCATTTTTCACATCAAGCTGGACTGTGTGAACTTCTTCCGCAATGCCAGCATTTCCGGGAGCACACACGACCTGGGTGACTGAAGGATCGCGCAACAAACTTCTGACTAGCGCGTGTTCCCGAGCACCTGAACCGATGACGAGGACCTTCACGTGGAGATTTTAGTCGAGAAATGGACCCTCAAAATCCACGATTTCTCGCGAATTAGCCCTCGTAATGCTTGTCCATCACGCTGAAAACTACCTCTAGTTTGGTCAGTGCTTCAGCAATCTGCTCATCTGTGATGTTGAGTGGTGGGCAGATATGGATGCGGTTTGCAGCAACAAATGGCATCAATCCATTTTTGCGGCATTCCGCTACGAGTTCACCGATGATCGGCGCAGGTCCAGAAGCTGGTGCGACTGGACGCTTTGTTGTGCGATCGTGGACAAGATCGAGAGACCAAAAAGCGCCAATGCCGCGAACATCACCAATAATCGGATGCTTTTCAGCAAGAGCGCGTAGACCTGGCCCAAGCAGAGTTTCGCCGATGCGAGCAGCATTCTCAATCATCTTTTCATCACGCATTGCGTTGATGGTGGCAACCGCTGCGGCTGTCGCAATCGGATGTCCTGAGTATGTCAATCCACCTGGAAAAACTTTCGAGTCAAAAGTTGCAGCAATTTCATCACTGATGATCACACCACCGAGTGGGATGTAACCACTGTTAACCCCTTTTGCAAAAACAATGAGATCAGGTGTGATGCCAAAATGCTCGAAGGCAAACCATTTTCCGGTGCGACCAAAACCAGCCATGACTTCATCGGCGATGTACACGATTCCGTGTTTTACACACAATGCCTTGACACCCTGCAAATAGCCTGGTGGTGGAATCAGAATTCCGCCAGTACCAACCACGGATTCCAATATGATGCAAGCAATCGATTGCGGACCTTCGTTGATAATGATGTCTTCAAGATGCTGTAACGCGCGTTGCGATTCTTGCTCTGGTGACTCAGACCAAAAAGCAGAGCGATAAGCAAATGGACCAAAAAAGTGCACATGTCCTGTTGAGAATTCATTTGGAATGCGACGCCAGTCACCAGTTGCGTTGATCGCACTGCCGGTGTTGCCGTGGTACGAGCGGTAAAAAGAAAGGACTTTGGATTTGCCTGTGTGAATGCGTGCCATACGGATTGCATTTTCAACTGCATCCGCACCACCATTGGTGAAAAAGACTTTGTTGAAATTTGTTGGCGCAATTTCCGTAATCAATTTTGCAGCTTCGCCACGAACATCAATCGCATGTTGCGGAGCAATCGTTGCAATTTTGTGAGCTTGCTCTGCAATGGCAGCAACAACTTTTGGATGCTGATGACCGATATTGGTATTGACGAGCTGCGAAGATATATCGAGATACTGCTTGCCGTCGTAGTCGTAAACATAACTACCTTCGGTTTTCGCCACAACAAAGGGTTTCAGTGCACCTTGTGCAGACCAGGAATGGAAAACGAAGTTGCGATCGAGGTCATAAACGCGCTGACCTTCAGCAGGATTTGGCAATTGCGTACTCATAGCGGAGCACGCTACTCCGCCTTAAGGCGCTCCTGTAGCCGTTCCCTGACTTCTGGCCATTCGTCCTTAATAATGGAGAACAAGACTGTGTCTCGCATGGTGCCGTCCTGTCGGCGTTGATAAAGCCGCAGCACCCCTTCAAAACTCGCACCAAGACGAGCAATCGCCTGCTGGGATCTTTGATTACGGATGTCCGTTTTCAGCTGAACACGCGACATCAGCATCGACTCAAAGGCAAACTGCAAAAGCAAGAGCTTGCATTCTGGATTGACCAGGCTTCCCCACACTTCCGGTGCGTAGGTTGTTGAGCCGATCTCAGTTCGGCCTTCGGATGGGAAGGTTTCGAGATACGAAGTCGTTCCGACGATACTTCCGGCGGCAATACCTTTGTAATCCTTGATAAGGCGCACTGTCCATGGATTCCATGTGGCTTCGTCAAGTTTGAATGAAATCAGTTTTTCCATGTCTTCGACAGTACGTGGTCGACCAGCTACATGTTGCCACACACTGTCTGAATTCAGTGCAACAAAAAGTTCTGGTGCATCCGCAAGTTTTGATACTGATAGTTCAACAAGTTCTCCCCGCAATACTGTGGTCGGATCAACCGGCCAGACAGGAACCTGCCACATCACATGTTCGGTACGAGTATCTGCTCGCGGTTCGAAGCGTGGTTGGTGACTCATGAAAATGCTGAACTAGTTGATGAGATCGCGAACTGAAATTGTTGCGTTGCGATCTTGACCAACGCCAATGGCACTAATTGGCGCACCTGAAACGTCTTCCAAGAATTTCACATATGCCTGTGCATTCTTTGGGAGATCATCAAATGTGCGAGCGCCAGTGATATCGCTCTTCCAACCTGGCAACACTTCGTAAATTGGTTTTGCATGATGGAAATCGGTTTGCGATGCAGGAAGTTCTTCTACGCGCTTGCCGTCAATTTCGTAGGCAACACAAACCGGAATCTTTTCCCAACTATCAAGCACATCAAGCTTGGTGAGGAAGAAATCGGTGAGACCATTAACGCGTGTTGCATAACGAGCAATCGGGGCATCAAACCAACCACAACGACGTGGGCGACCGGTAGTGACACCAACTTCGCCACCGATGCGGCGCAAGTTTTCACCGTCTTCATCGAAGAGTTCGGTTGGGAATGGACCAGAGCCAACGCGAGTCGTGTAAGCCTTCAAAATGCCAATGCTGCGAGTGATTTTCGTTGGTCCGATTCCAGAACCTGTGCACGCGCCGCCAGCGGTTGGATTTGAAGACGTCACGAATGGATATGTTCCGTGATCAACATCGAGCAACGTTCCTTGGCCACCTTCAAGCAGCACAACTTTGTTCTGCTCGAGTGCATTGTTCAAGATCAATGTGGTGTCTGCAACAAATGGGCGCATGCGCTCTGCATAACCGAGAAGTTCTTCCACGATTGCTTTCGCATCAATCGCACGTCGGTTGTATACCTTGACGAGCGTCTGATTCTTATTAATAAGTGCGCCTTCAATTTTCGCGAGCAAAATCTTTTCGTCAAACAAATCTTGAACCCGAATACCGACGCGAGCAACTTTGTCCGCATATGTAGGACCAATGCCGCGACCAGTCGTACCGATTTTTGATTTGCCGAGAAAGCGTTCGGTGACTTTATCGAGGGTTACGTGGTAAGGCGTGATGAGATGCGCATTCGCGCTAATCAAAAGACGTGATGTGTCGATACCTTGAGATTCGAGTCCGTCGATTTCTTGAAAAAGAACACCTGGATCGATGACGACACCATTGCCGATGACTGGGGTGACTTCAGGGCTCAAAATGCCAGAAGGAAGCAGGTGGAGAGCGAATTTCTTGTCACCGATGACAACCGTGTGACCTGCGTTGTTGCCGCCCTGGTAGCGGACGACGTAATCCACGCGGCTACCGAGAAGATCTGTGGCTTTACCTTTGCCTTCATCGCCCCATTGGGCACCAAGCAGAACAATTGCCGGCACGGGCGTCTCCTTACCTCGAAGCAAGCACCCTGCGGTCTTGCGTCGGAAGTTTACACGCCACAAATAGACAAACAGGGCGCCATCCGAAGATGACGCCCTGTTGTGCTCAGTGTTTAGGAGTGGATTGCAGCAGTCATTGTGAGCGCTTTGGTCTTGAGCGCGCCCGTGATTGGCGCATATCCAAGAGTTGCCGCGCGGTTTGGACCGCAGGTGTTCAACATGTAACTGACGAATCCTTCAACGTCTGCAGAAGCAGAGCTGCTAGAACCTTTGTCAGCAATTGCATACGTGAGCAATGATGCTTGGTATGCGCCAGTGATCTGCTTGGTGAAGTCGAGAGTGACAGCACCAGTGGTCTTGTTGAAGTATTTAGCTTCGGTGAAGACTTCCAAGAACTTTGCAGCAGCAGCGGAGCTAGGAGCAATCCATTCGCCCTTGGCATTCTTCAAGGTTGCAACAGAAACCTTTGGATTGCCAGCAGTGTCAACGGTGTCGGAGAAGTCTGAGTAACCGAAGGTGTACTTGGTTGACTTAACGTTGGTAACAAGCGCCTGTGCGTTTGCTGCGCCGATTGCACCGGCAGGCATGCGACCTGCTGGGTTACCGCTTGCAATAACGCCATTCTTTGGCTTGGTCCAAATGCTTGGTGCAACTTGGCGAAGGTAGTTCGTCAAGTTTTCTGAAGTACCAGAACTTGCTGAACGGTAGACAACACGGATTGGCTTCGCTGGCAACTTCGATGCAACTGCAGAAGTTTGCAGAGCCTTGATCGCACTGTCATTCCACTTGGTGATTTTTCCAGAAAGAATTTTTGCAACGGTTGCAGCATCAAGGCGCAATGCTTTGGTTGCTACACCTGGAACGTTGTAAACCAACGCGATAGGTCCGCCTACGACTGGGATGTATTGCCAGTTTGACTGGGTGTAACCGCTGCGCGTGCCTGACCAACCTGAAGTGATTGCAGAAGCTGCATCGCTTGCACCCAGCGCGATTGATCCGTTAGCAAAGGCGGTGCGGCCGGTGCCTGAACCTGCAGGGTTGTAAGAAAGTGAGTAATCAGGACTCGCAGCTGCGCAAGCCGTGATGAATTTGTAAGCAAATGAAGATCCAGCGCCGCGAAGATTATTTTCTGCGAAAGCTGGGGTAGCAATGACAGCGGCGATAGCCACTCCTGCTGCAGCAATTGAAGCCAGCAAGCGGATGCGCATGCTATGTCCTTTCGTGGAAGTTGCCGTGGGCTTCCGTTCGGAGGCCTACAACACTGAGCAACTCTGAGGCGAAAGTTAGACACCGATATGAAACAGACCCCTGCCCTTATCCAAAGCAGAGGTCTATTTCAGGTGAACTTTTGGTGACTTAGCCGAACCGTCCGTGAACATAATCATCGGTTCGCTGATCTTTTGGCTCATGGAAGATCTGGTGTGTGTCCCCGGCTTCCACAATTTCGCCTGGTTTGCCGTCAGTCGCTAGGAAGAAGGCGGTGTGGTCGGAAACGCGAAGGGCTTGCTGCATGTTGTGGGTCACGATGACGATGGTCATAGATTCTTTGAGCTCTTTGATGGTCTCTTCGATGCGTGCTGTAGAGCCTGGATCGAGGGCAGAACATGGCTCGTCCATCAATAAGACACTCGGCTTCAAAACCAACGCGCGGGCGATGCAAAGACGCTGCTGCTGACCACCCGAAAGTGATCCAGCCGATTCACGCAAGCGATCCTTCACCTCATTCCAAAGACCCGCCTTTTTGAGCGAATCTTCGAGAAGCTCGTCTTTGTTCTCCACTTTGCGCTTTGAAAGCTTCAGGCCAGCAAGAACGTTGTCGCCGATTGACATTGATGGAAATGGGTTTGGCTTTTGAAAGACCATGCCAATGTTGAGGCGCACATTGACTGGATCAACATTCGGTGCGTAGATATCGTCACCTTCATAAAAAACTTCGCCGGCGAGTTTCGCATTTGGAATGAGTTCATGCATGCGATTCAACGTGCGGATGAAAGTTGACTTACCGCAACCTGACGGTCCGATGAGTGCGGTAACAGAATTTTCAGTGAAACTCAGATTCACATTGTGCAACACATGGTGCTTGTTGAACCACACATTGATGTCACGTGCTTCCATCGCAATAGGAACATGTCCTTCATGCAATTCTGCATATTTTGCTTTCACGGTTTGACCTCCGATGTCACCGTTTGAATTCCCTGCATTATTTCTTCAACCTTGCTGCTGCGAGACGTGCTCCAGTGAAGAGCACCGCAACCAAGACCATCAAAATCAAACATGCCACCCAGGCGCGAGCAACGTCATTGTCGCCGCCCAGCATCATTTGGGTGAATACGTACATCGGCAATGCTGACATCGTTCCGCTGAATGGATTGGCGTTAAAAGTTGTGCTTCCAAATGCCGTCAACAACAGCGGAGCTGTCTCACCAACGACGCGTGCAATTCCAAGAATGCCCGCTGTTACCAAACCTGCGCGAGCTGCTGGAAGCACCACCATGCGTACGACGCGCCATTGCGTGCCGCCAAGTGCAAGTGCGGCAGTGCGCAGATCATCCGGAATCAGACGCAAGATTTCTTCCGCAGTTCGCGCAACTGTTGGCAGCATCAAGATTGAAAGTGCAAGTGCGCCGGCAAGTCCGGAGAATTCAATAATTCCCGAAACCACAAACGCGGCGTACACAAAAAGACCAGCAACAATCGATGGCACACCAGACATTGCCTGCACGAAAAAGCGCACAAACGGCGTGAGCTTTCCGCGGACTTCAGTGACATACAGTGCGGCGAGAATGCCGATTGGCACACAAATCAGAGTGGAAAGAGCCACCATAATCAAAGTACCTGCAATCGCGTGACCCATGCCGCCAACGTTGAGTGGTGCATCGATATCAACAGTCGTTGCATCTTGGTTGAGCAAAGACGGTGTGAATCCTTTAACGCCATTACTGATGACTGGCCAGAGCACTGATCCGACAAAAGTGAAGAAAATGATGAGCGAGAAAGCCATGAACACTTCTACTGCAGCATTTCCAAAAGACTTCTTGCGGCGACCAAACTTTGCAAAAAGCGATGCAGTGACGAGATGAAGCGGAACCCACACAAGGAAGAAACCTGCTTTGCCGCCTGCTGGTGAAACCGCAGTGATAAGTGCCGCAAGAACCGGCGTACCGAGATGAACAAGAAGTTGTTGTGCGATGTAATTCCAATCGCGCACTTTCCAAGGTTCGGCAGGTGCCAAAATCGCGTCGCTCATTTGCGCTTCCTTACGGTGCCATTAACGATTGCCGTGGCTGCAGCATTCGCAAAGAGTGTGATCATGAACAGTGCGAGTCCTGCACCGAAGAGGGCGCTAAGTTCGAGCGGCAACGCTTCACCGAAGCGGCTTACGATGAGCGACGCAATCGATCCGCCTGAACTTTCAAGAATGCGGTACCAGTTCACGCCATCTGTGAAAAGTTGAAGAACGAAGAAAACCGCAATGGTTTCGCCAAGTGCGCGACCGAGACCGAGCATTGCGCCGCCGACGATGCCGCCTTTACCGAAAGGCAGAACAACATTGCGGATCAAAGTCCAACGTGATGCACCGAGAGCTTCTGCACCCGAAATCAATTCCGGCGGAACCTGCGCAAAGATTTCTCGAGAGACAGCGGCGATGATTGGTGTGATCATGATCGCAAGAACGATGCCTGCCATCAGTGGTGATTGATCAAATGCTTCGAACTCAACATTGAAGAATGGCAAGAAGCCAAGTTTTTCGTGTAGCCAGGCTGCCCACAGGGAGCCGTGTGGCATCAGTACAAAAAAGCCCCAGAGACCGAAAACAATGGATGGGATTGCGGCAACAAGATCAACAAGAATCGTCATCAACATTGAAAGTTTCTTAGGAAGCAAGTACGTAATCGCGAGTGCAACACCGACGGCCATTGGAAGTGAAATTCCAACAGCAACGATTGCAATCAGAACTGATCCCCACAACATTGGAAGAAGACCGAAAGTCGGCGGATCGATGGAACCTTCAGAAACAAGTAGGCCATCGCCGGCGTACCACGAGCTACCAGTGAAAAATTGCAAACCAAATTCTTTGAGAACTGGAGCGGCACTAGCAGCGAGATATCCAAAAATTCCTGCGAGTACCACAAAAGCAACAAGTCCACCGAGAATGAGGATGCCGCGAAAGACCTTGTCCGAGCTCTGACGTACGACGGGGATTTCGCGTGGGGCGGGGTCGAGGATGGTCACGGGGAGAATCTGACCTATACGGGTAGCAAATGCATTGGGCGCAGGTTGCCGAAGTCAGAATCCAAGGTGAACTCTTGGTAAACACGAAGGCGGCCCCCCTCACGGGAGACCGCCTTCGCGATGAGTGAAGGTTTAGCTCAACTCAAAGAGGGTTTGCCAGCTGGCGATCTTCAAGGTGTAGAGAGCTCCACCTTCGATAACTGCCTTCTTGTAGTTCAAATCAGCATCGAAGCCGGTATCTACGCCATTCGTGGTGTTGATAGCAACCCGTCCTGTGATGTCTGTATCTACAGTTGCTGCGGTTCCCTTGACAGCGTATGTGAAGGTTTTCGCACCAGCATCAATTGCGGTAACGGCATAGGTACCGTTAAGCGTCTTGTCTGCTCCCCAGATCGTCACAATGTCATTCACTGCAAGGGCTCCGAGATCTGAAACCGTGGCAGTCGCAGTGGTTGCAGCTGCAACGTGCTTCGAGTGAGTGATAGTGAGTGATGTCTGAGTAAGTAGATCCGGACGAAGCAACGCATTGGCGCGAACCTTCAATGGATCTGTTCCAAGGCTATTTCCGCTTCCATCCACAGTCACTGGGTGAATCTGAGTATTGAAGAAGAAGTAGCTAGCTGTATCTGCACCACTTGAACGCAGGAGCTTCGTCGCATCGAACACACCTGAAGATTCTTCATCATTGGTGATGTAAGTATTGACTGAGCTTGGATTGAACAAGTCGTTGTTGAACTTGGCAATCGAAACAAGCTTCTTATCAAGGAAGCGAATCGCAAGTACGCGAGAAAGTTGATCGTGCACGCCTGGATCTTCTTGAATCAACGCGAACTGACCATCTGCTGAAATTCCAATGTTGTCAATCTTGTTGATGGCAACGGTTGGATCATTTGCAGGAGCTTCTGCGCCAGTGAGAACCAATTCGAGCGAAGCACCCAGTTCAGGATGTGTCACATTGACGAAGGTCAGTTTCCAGAGAGCGCCACCATCGCGAGTTGATGTCTTGACTCCTTGGTAACCACCGGTTTCAGAATCTGACTGGGTGGTGATGAAGTAGAAGACATTTGCATTGTTTGGATCGAAGACACCGTCTTCGATGCGAGCGAATGCAGTGCCGCGAAGTTTCGCAATAGTCTGCTGAGCTTCACCGTCAATGTCAGTGCTTACTTTCTTCCATTCAACGTCAAGCACCTTGTTGACAATGCCGCCTGTGAGGTTGAGCGAAGTTGCTTCGCCACCCTTTGCAGTGACACGGAAAACTGTTGGGCTATTAGCAGATGAAGAAGTCGCAGGAACTGCAGAGACCGTGTAGCGACCAACAAGTGCGTCACCAGTCACACCAGCGAAATTGACTGTGTCACCTTCGTTGAGCAAATGACCTGCGGTCACTGTGCCATTGACGATGGTTGCTTCTGCAGCATCAGTGCCACCTGTTTTCGCAAAGCTGAAGGAAACATTTGAGCCAACAACTGTGACAACCTGGGTGCCATTAACACTTACGCCACCGACATTGTCGAAACCAGCCAAGACAACCTGATCACCGACGCGGAGGTGGTGCTGAGTTGCAGTCGTGATGGTGACAACGTTTGATGCCAATGCAATCTTCGCTGGTGCAGTTGAAGCTGCTGCAGCGGTGACCACGATTTCATCGGTTGGGAGTGCAACGGTGCCTGATGTCGCGGTTGATCCTGCGTCATTTCCATCAATTTGAATCTGGAAAGACGTAGTGCTTGCAATTGCACTTACGGTGTTATTGCCGTTTGGATCAGTTTGCAAATCTGCAGTTGCGATGTTTTCGTCAGCATCGAATGCGACGGTCGCGAAACCTGCAAGAGTCACAGTGTCGCCAACCTTCAAGTTGTGAGCTGCTGCGGTGGTGATAGTTGCAACACCATCTGCGATGGTGATGGTCGCACCGTTGACTGCGAAGCCGCGCTTGATTGTTGAAACTGTGCGATCTGCGAGAACTTCACGCGCGCGAAGGTCGGTAGCAACGTTCGCTCCACTGTTCAACACGCGAGCAACGTAACGAAGACCATTGGTGAGACCGGCACGTTCGTACCAGGTGCCTTGTGTGGTCTTTGTGCCCTTGTACATAAAGAGCTGGCTGTCTGTTGCAGCACCATCTTCACCCATCAACGCAACCGTGGTCTTCTTAGTTGCAGAAGCTGGTGCAATGTTGATGTTTTCGGTCGCTCCAAGACCAAGCGCCGCAAGCTGAACCAATTCACCAGTTTTGGTGTTAAGACCGAAATCTCGTGATTCTGATTCGCCTTCTTCACCAGTGAAGAAGATTGGTTCTTTGTAACCGTAGTGAACAGGAACGTTCTTGTATTTGGCGACCTTAACGATCTTGCCGTTCTTCTTTACTTTCACGTAGTACTTCACGCGCTTGGTTGTATCGAAAGCAAGAGTTCCGCGTTCCATCAATGTTGCTGAGCAAAAGCGGTTGATTGCCGTGGTGTGGTTTGCGGTGCCATAAACATCAGTGTCCGGAGCATCAACTGGCCCTGCAGGTGAATCGCCCCAGGTGCCGTTGACGTAGTCGTACCACTTTGCGTTCTTGATCGCATCTTCGATTTTTACGACTGAATGAGTTTCAGTGTTGTACGTAACCGCAGTAATGGTTGAACCAAAACCACCGTATGAACGTTCAACTTGGCCAACGAATGCATCTGATGCTGAGAATTCGTGTGTAACAAAAACAGTGACTGTGCCATCTGAATTCTTAACAGCGCCCATGCCGTCAGGAGTTCCTGGCCAGGTGTATCCACCGATGGTGTCGCCTGAGGCAAGAATTTGCGTTACTTCGGCAACTGCCTGATCGACGGAAGAAATGTAAGTTGGAGTCGCTTCACTTGCGAAAGCTGGACTCATGGCGAGTGTGGTTCCGACAACAGCTGCGGCTGCAAATGCTGCGGTCACTACACGAATACGAAGCGCCATAACAGAGAGGTCCTCTCGGGTCATTCCCATTGTTGGGATGGCGGAAGAGTCCTCTGTGAGGGTTAACTCAAAGCAAACTTCACGGAAGAACAAAGTGCCGAATGACGGAAGTTTGTGATGTGTTCACATTAAGAGAATGTGAACAGTGCCTGACTAAACCGCGTGAATTTCGATCAAGACCGCTTGTTCGCTCGCGAGAATCGGTGCGGTGATTCCGCTATCAATCAGTTGACGTCCTGTGAGTGTCACGCCATCAACCATCCATGGCGTGGTTTCAATCTGCCACACGCGTGAAGAGCCTGCTGGACGCACTTCATGAATTTCATACACCTTTTCGATGCTCAATCCAGGGAATCGAAGTGGTTGCGGACGTGAGGTTGGCGTCACCCCTTCTTGAACGAAAGCAAAAATCGCCTTCGATTGATCATGCGAGACCACACCATGAAGAGAAGCAAAGGGTTCGTTGTAATCAACACGGACCATGCGACCACGGTGCAACAGATCTCGATGTGCTTTGTAATACGCAGCCCACTGCTTCAAAACTTCACGTTCTTCTGGTGTAGTTGTAGTGATATCCCATTCGAGACCAGCGTGACCGAAGAGTGCTGTGATTGCGCGGAAAGACAAGTCATGCGTGCGACCAGAAGTGTGAGCACGATGCGGGCCAATATGTGCACCCATAAGTTCCGGTGGCAAAACTTGCGAAGTCCAACGTTGCATTCGTTGACGTTCAAGTGCATCGTTGGTATCGCTCACCCACACACGATCCGTGTGTTCGAGTATTCCCAAATCAATGCGACCGCCCCCTGAAGCGCACGATTCAATTTCAAGTCCTGGATGACGATGCTTCAATTCGTCGAGCAATCGGTACAACGCCAGTGTTTGTTTGCGAATCGCGGCGGTGTGATCATGTGCTGCATCGACAACAACGCGATTGTGGTCCCACTTAATGTAGGAAATTGTTGGGTATTCATTGAGGATGGCGTCCATCTGATGTAACACATGATTGAACGCTTCTGGATTTACAAGGTCGATGACTTGCTGGCTACGCCAATCACCTGGCATTCGTTCGCCAACTTGTAGCACCCATTCAGGATGTGCGCGGAACGCATCAGAATCAATTTGAATCATTTCTGGTTCAAACCAAAGTCCAAATTCAATGTTGAGTGACTTCAACTTGTTTGCGAGTGGATGCAAACCGACAGGCCACACATCTTTCGAAACCACCCAGTCGCCCAAACCTTTGAGGTCATCACGACGCGCTCCAAACCATCCGTCGTCTAGGACAAATCTTTCAACGCCAATTTCAGCAGCAACATCAGCAAGCGCAGCCAGTTTTTCGAAACGGTGATCGAAATAAACAGCTTCCCAAACATTAATCGTGAGTGGGCGTGGACGCGAAGGGTGATGTGGTCGTGCGCGCATCGAATCGTGAAAGAGGGCTGCGATTCCATCAAAACCGTGATGTGAATATGCCGCATGCACAGTTGGTGATTGGTAAATCTCATTCGCGCCGAGAACTACTTCGCCAGGAAGCAAGAGTTCCGATGCGCCCATCCACTGCGTGCCATCCGGAAGTTTTTCGATGTAATGCTCCGTGTTTCCAGACCATGCCAGTGAGATCGTCCACACATCCCCGCGTTGGAAAGAAACATCGCGCGAATGAGCGTTGAACGACAGTGTGTAGTCATGGCCAGTTCGACCTTCGCGAGATTGGCGTGACCATTTGCCGACAGTAATTTCGCGTTGCTGTGGGAAAAATTCACGCGACCAATTGCCCGTGAAATCTGTGTGATGAGATGCAACTGTTGATACTGGCAATGCAACATTCAGATCATCAAGGGTGTACTCGATTGACGAAAGATTCTTCAATGCTTGTCGAATCTTCAAAACACCTTGCGGAGTCATTTCATAATGAACAGTGAGTTCAAGTTCTGCGTCAATGTCAGCGCAGACGATCGTCACTTCATTGACATCCACTTCAACGCTTTTTGTGACGAAACGATTTGAAAATTGCTTTCCTGCACGATGTCCGCGAACCGCTGGGGTACCAAAATACCCTTCGCCAGAGTCACGCGAAATTGTCGCTGGAACTGGTTCGTCAAAAGCAGAATGTCCGCGACCAATTGCTTTTGCAAGCGCAAGGGCTTCAACGCGATCGTGCGATAACGGACCTAGATCATTTCCCCAATGAAGAATCCGAGGTGGGCGTGGTCCGCGCAAATCTAAAACAAATGCGCTACCACCAGCGCGGAGTACCGCAGCTGATGGCAGCGCATTCATGGTGAGTGAACTTACTTGATGCGAGTGCCGGTAGAGCGAAGATCTTCACAAGCGTGAGTAACGCGAGCGGCCATGCCAGCTTCTGCCAACTTGCCGTATGCACGTGGGTCGTAAGCCTTTTTGTTGCCTACTTCGCCATCGATCTTCAAAACGCCATCGTAATTCTTGAACATATGTTCAACGATTGGGCGAGTGAATGCGTACTGGGTGTCAGTGTCGATGTTCATCTTCACAGTTCCGTAATCAAGCGCTTCGCGGATTTCTGAAAGCAATGAACCTGATCCACCATGGAATACCAAGTCGAATGGCTTTTCCTTGCCGTACTTCTCACCAACAGTCTTCTGCAGAGTGTCGAGAATCGCTGGCTGCAAAACAACGTTACCTGGCTTGTAAACACCGTGGACGTTACCGAAAGTCGCTGCGACCATGTAACGACCGCGCTCACCAAGTCCAAGCTTTTCTGCAGTTGCAAGTGCATCTTCTGGAGTTGAGTACAACTTTGCGTCGTGCTTTGCTTCGATGCCATCTTCTTCGCCACCGACAACACCGATTTCAATTTCAAGAATGATGTTTGCGGCATTGCACTTGTCGAGCATTTCGCTTGCAATGTCGAGATTCTGTGGCATTGAAACTGCTGAGCCATCCCACATGTGTGACTGGAACAGTGGAAGCTGACCCTTCTTTACACGATCGATAGAGATGTCAACGAGTGGACGCATGAAACCGTCCATCTTTTCTAGTGGGCAGTGATCAGTATGCAATGCAATCTGTACGTCGTACTTTTCTGCAACTACATATGCGAACTCTGCGAGTGCACGTGCACCGAGAACCATGTCTTTAACTTTTTGGCCTGATGCGAATTCCGCACCACCCCAAGAAAACTGAATGATGCCGTCAGATTCAGCTTCAGCGAAACCACGAATCGCGGCAACAATTGAATTTGACGATGTGACGTTGATTGCTGGGTAAGCGAAGCGACCTGCTTTGGCGCGGTCGAGCATTTCGCGGTAGATCTCGGGGGTTGCAATTGGCATTGCCGGCTCCTGAAATTGAAGGGATTTTGCGGCCACCACTTTGTGACCTGCACATTCTTTCAGAGCGACAGCAGTACCTGAAAGTCGGTCTTCACATCCTGGAGTTAGGCAACTGTCGGGGTTGCCTCGAGGCGGCGGACATCTCGGCTCAGGGTGCTGATTGCGACCATCGTGACCACGATTGCAGCACAGCCCAAGAGGACAGGTTTTGGCCCGAAAGCGATCGCAAGGGGGCCCGCCAAACCAGTGCCGAGAGGGCCAAAACTGAGGGAACCGAAGGCGTCATACGCTGAAACTCGCCCAATCGCGTCTTTTGGCACATGCGTCTGGAGGGCTGTAACCCACCACACCATCATGAGTTCGACACCGATACCCCAGATCGTGGCCGCGGCCATGACGAAATACAGCGGCAAGGCGAACGCCAAACTCATCATGAACCCTGCTGCTGGCAGTGTCACGATCATGCCCATGAAAATCGGGTGCTTGGGACGCCACTTTGTAGCGAAGAGTGCGCCAAGCAAAAAGCCCGCACCCTCTGCGCCAATCACCAAAGCCCACGAACTTGCACCGTCGTAGTAGTCCTTCGCGATCAACGGACCGAGTACGCCCTCACTTGCGCGCAGTGCCATCACAATCATTGAGAAACACGCGACCACCACGACGACCCATTTGTATGACCAAAAAACTTTCCAGCCATGAATAAGTTCTTCGACGACAGAGTCTTGTGATTCTGATTTCTTGGAAGTGTGACGCAAAGTCCACACGAGAAAACCTGCAATCAAGAATGTCGTGGCATCCGTAGCAATAGCAACCGCACCGCTGAAAGTAGCGACTAACCAACCACCAAGTGCTGCACCAAAAATGTAAGCGGAGTTGCTTGCGAGTGAAATATAGGAATTGGCAGTTTGCAGTTTTTCTTCTTCAACTAAATCTGATGGAAGACCGGTGAACGCAGGCCACCAGAACGCATTGAGAACACCGCACACCACTTGAATACTTGCAACTAACAGAACTGTTGCATTACCCGAAGCAAAAAGAAAAGCTTGAAGAAATACAAAGCCACTCAAAACGATATCCATAGAAGCAATTACTCGCGCACGACCCATGCGATCTGCAAGAACTCCTCCGAAAGGAAGCATCACAATAAGTGGAATCATTCCCGCTGTAAGGACAGTGCTCAAAGCATTTGCGTCGCCGCCTGGCATTGCGAAAATGGCGAATGCAAGGGCTGTTGGGGCCATGCCATTTCCGAAATTCGAAATGAATCGCGCAATCCAAAGGCGTCGATAGTTTGGCGTGTGCCATAAATCAACAAAGTCTTTTTTCACTGGGATTCCTTTGGATTTTGTTGAAAGACATGCTGCCTAATCCACGAGTGCATTGCGATCGCCGCAGCAGCACCAGCATTGATGCTACGAGTTGAACCAAATTGCGCGATGGCCAAACATGCATCTACTACTTCACTTGCTTCTGCCGTGAGGCCTTGACCTTCCTGGCCAAAAAGCAAAATACATTTTTCGGGAAGTGCGAAAGTTTCAAGCGCGACAGAACCTGGCAAGTTGTCGATGCCGATAATGGGCAAACCATTTCGTTTTGCCCAATCGGCAAAGGTGACTACGTCTGCATGATGGCGAACATGTTGATAACGATCAGTCACCATCGCACCTCGACGATTCCAGCGGCGCTTTCCGACAATGTGCACTTCCGATGCCATGAACGCATTCGCGGAACGCACAATCGAACCAATGTTGAGGTCATGTTCGAGATTTTCGATTGCCACATGAAATTGAAAACGTTGTCGATCTAGATCCTCGACGATGGCATCCATTCGCCAGTATCGATATTTATCGACGACATTCCGGCGGTCGCCTTCAGCCAAAAGTTGTGGATCAAGTCGAGGATCATTCGGAATTGGTCCCTCCCAAGGACCTACGCCCACAGGGTTTTCTTCCGAATTCATGTGTGCAGGTTAGCCTGTGCTCATGCCGCTCATTGCCGCTGCTTTAGATTCACAGTTCTCCGACGTTCTCAAAAGCTTCGGTCCCTTCATCTTTTATATGGTGATTTGGGGACTGGTTTTTGCGGGCACTGGATTCCTGGTGGGTTTAGTCCTGCCAATTTTGACTGGTGATTCCCTGCTTTTTGCCGCTGGTCTCATCGCGAGTAAATCGGGGAATATCAACATCGTGCTCCTCGCAGTTGGAACGGGAATTGCCGCATTCCTTGGTGACCAAATTGGATTTGTGATTGGACGCAAATTTGGTCGACCACAATTAGAGAAAGCCAAAGGCAAAGGCATGCAGCGGGCCATCGCTCGCACTGAGGCGTTCTATGACCAGTGGGGTTGGTTTTCCGTGGTTATTTCTCGTTTCATTCCTGTGATGCGCGCTGTGATCCCGGTGGTAGCAGGTGTTGGCAAGATGAATTACTACAAGTTCCTCAGCGCAAATTTCGTTGGTGCGCTTGTCTGGGGATCGGGCATGACACTCACAGGCTTCTTTGCCGCGACAATTCCGCAAGTAAAGAGTGCGGCGTATGTCATTGCATCGCTCTTCATCTTGGCATCCTTAGCTGTTGCATTTCGAAACTGGTGGACGAATAGAAATGAGTAATCGATGAGTTTGTTGGCACTACTTCCAACATGGCTGACCGCCGAAGGTCTCTTCGAAATTTTGGGACCATGGGCGTTAGTTGGATTCGCTGCAATCATTTTCATGGAGTGTGGCGTCTTCATCGGCATCTTTTTCCCAGGCGATTCACTGCTTTTCTTCGTGGGCATGTTGATTGCGACGGATCTGATGCAAGACAACATTTTTGTTGCTGTGATCATTTTGTATCTCGCTGCGGTGATTGGCAACATTGTTGGATATCAATTTGGATATCTTGTCGGACCCAAACTTTTCAATCGACCAAACTCAAAACTGTTGCGCATTGAATACGTTGAACGCACTCACGCTTTCTTTGAAAAATACGGTGCTCGCGCAATCATCCTTGCTCGCTTCGTGCCAATTGTTCGCACCTTGATTACCGCAACTGCTGGAATTGCAAAAATGGATCGCCGTCGCTTCATCACATACAGCGCGATCGGTGCAGTCCCTTGGGTAATCGGCGTTGTATTTCTCGGCTATTTCCTCGGCGGATTTGCTTTCGTCAAATCGAACATCGAAATCATTCTGCTTGCCTTTGTTTTCCTCAGCACAATTCCTATTGCGCTAGAGGTTTACAAGCACCGCAGGGAAAACTAAAGTCCGAGATCTTGCAGTGAATACGCTGCAAGATATGGAATACCCGCTTCTTCAATCTTTGCGCCAGCACCGCGATCAACAATCACAGCGACGGCGACAACTTCAGCACCAGCTTCACGCAATGCTTCAACAGCTGTGAGTACTGAACCGCCAGTGGTTGAGGTGTCTTCAACTGCCAATACTTTGCGACCAGCAACATCTGGACCTTCGATGCGTCGCTGCAATCCATGAGCTTTTTCAGCTTTGCGCACTACAAATGCATCGAGTTTTCGACCTCGCTTTGCCGCTGCGTGCAACATTGCGGTCGCTACTGGATCGGCACCGAGAGTAAGTCCTCCGACTGCATCAAATTCAAAATTACTGGTGAGATCGAGCATGACATCACCGACAAGAGGTGCCGCAACTGCATCGAGAGTGACGCGACGCAAATCCACGTAATAGTCCGCTTCTTTTCCGCTGGACAAAATCACTTTGCCATGAACGACGGCTTTATTGAGAATTTCTTCGCGAAGAAGTGAGCGTGAATCAGTCATAAGGCAAGCCTAGTTGGGTGACAAGATTCGCCCATGACAAGTCGCGTAATCGTTCTGCCAAGCCTTGATGGCGAAGCTGTCGCTGACTTTGCAGCCAACTTGTCTTTTATGTTGCGCCCGCAAGAAGTACACATCATCGGTTCAATCGATCCACACTTACCTGAGCATGAATGGGTAGCGGCAGTCTCGCTAGGAATCTCGCGAACAGACAAAGCATTTCAATCTGTGCATCTGGTTGCCATTGGCGATGCAGCATCGCGATTACCGGCTATTGCATTCGCGCAGCTTGCAGCGCGGCGACGCGTGTTGTCATACGTGTGCATCAACTCGATTCCCCAGGGTCAGTTCGCAGATTGGCCAGACGCACCGGTGTGTTTTGTAACAAGCGATGAAAAATCAGAACACATCAACATTGCTCGACTTCGAGGTTGGGAAAGCGTCCACGCACCACACGATGAAATTCATCAGATAGTTGCGGAATCAATCCGTAGCAACACTATTTAATGCTTTGGGCGATTACGCACTTGGTGATTAATTCTCCGAACAGTTGCACGCGGGAGTAGCCGAATGAGTGCAACCAAGAATTTGTAGCGCATACTTGGAACGCTCACCGCTTTTCCACGTTTGTGATCGCGCCAACCTTCTCGCACGACGGAATCAACAGATAACCACATCCATGTTGGCACGGTTTTCTTGTTGATACCTGCGCGCTGATGAAATTCTGTATGCGTAAATCCAGGGCACAATGCAGAAATGCGAATATTCGTGCCGCGAAGTTCTTCAGAAATAGATTCGGCAAAAAGTGTGTTCCAAGATTTTGCAGCGCTGTAGGTACCGCCGGCAATAAAAGATGCAACTGAAGAAATCACCACGATGTCACCACCGCCATTAAGTTTCATCGTGTTTGCTGCAGCGTGAGTTAGGTGCATGACCGAAGTGACTAAAACATCGAGAAGATATTTCTCACGCGCAATGTCGCCAGAAACAAAGTTTTGATTTAAACCGAAACCAGCATTATTGATGAGCACATTCACGGGTTTTTCTTGTGAAGCTAAGCGCTCAACAACTCGGTCAAGTTCCTGTTGCACTGAAAGATCGGCAGGGAGTACTTCACAAGTGATTCCGGCAAATTGAGCTTCAATTTCGGCTTTTGTCGCATGAAGTCGCTCACTATCGCGAGCGACAAGAACTAAGTCATGACCTTCTGCTGCAAGCACAGTGCAAAATTCACGGCCAATTCCAGCACTGGCACCGGTGATGAGCGCGGTCATCAACGCGTCCTGCGATGAGGGCGCCAGACAACGACCGCTGTAGATGAAGACTGACGAGTGAGCTCATCAAGTTTCTTACGTAGTCGAATGTTGTCTACTTCAAGATCCATAATGCGTTTGATGCCAGCGAGGTTTACGCCATCGGCAGTTAATTGAGTTACTTCACGCAATCGTGCAATGTCTAACAACGAATACAAGCGTGTGCGACCTTCAGTTCTACTCGGACTCACTAATCCAAGGCGGTCATATTGACGCAAAGTTTGTGGGTGAAGATTTGCAAGTTGCGCAGCAACAGTGATGCCATAAACGGCTGCATCGACATCAATATCAGGAAGTCGTGGATCTATTCCGGCCATCACTCACCATCCGCGTTAATACGTGGGGCGGATGCCGCGCGAGCAAGAAGATCGGCACGCACGTTGTCTTCGCTTGTCGCTTTTTGATAAGACTCAAGTGCTTCACGTGCTGCTTTGGAAAGTTTTTGGGGAACAGCAATCTCGACAGTCACGAGAAGGTCGCCAGCTTTTCCTTTTGCGGTAGGGACGCCGCGGCCTTTTACACGGAAAGTTTTCCCACTCATCGTGCCAGCTGGAATCTTCAACGTGACAGATCCACCAGTCACAACCGGAACCGCAACTTCAGAACCAAGCGTTGCTTCGTCGATACCGATTGGCACTGTGACAGTGAGATGTTCTTCCTTGCGGCCGAAGATTGGGTGCGGAGTAACGCGAACTCGAACGAGCAAATCGCCGTGCGGACCACCAAGTCGACCTGGCGCACCGCGGCGTGAAATACGAATCAATGCGCTGTCTTTGACGCCTTGCGGAATTTTCACTTGCACGGTGCGAGTACGACGAACGATTCCGTGACCGCGGCAATCTTTGCAAGGTTTTTCAATGATGCGACCGCTGCCGCCACATTCACGACACGTTTGTGGGACCGCAAAATTTCCTACATTTCGAGCCGATTGACCGCTACCTCTACAGGTAGTGCATGTGATGGGATTCGTGCCTGCAGCTGCACCAGATCCATGACATCCCGAACACGTATCTTCGCCATTGATCACAATCGGCGCAGTCACACCTTGTAATGCATCCGCAAAAGAAATTGTGACGGCCACTTCAACATCGTCGCCGCGAGTTTGGCGATTTTGCGCGCCACCGCCAAACATGCCGCCGAACATTCCGCCCAGCAAATCTTCCATGTTGACGTCAAAGCCGCCTTGGTTAAAACCACCTGTCGGACCAGGACCTCCACGGAATCCAGCGGATGGACCAGCAGCACGAACATTGTCATATTCAGCGCGTGACTTATCGTCACCTAAGACATCGTAAGCCTCGGAAACTTGCTTGAATTTTGTTTCTGCAGCTTTGTTGTCTGGGTTGGTATCAGGGTGAAGTTCTTTGGCAAGTTTTCGGTACTGCTTTTTGATTTCATCAGCGCTTGCAGTTTTTGAGACGCCAAGAACTTTATAGAAATCTTTTTCAAACCAATCTTGATTCAATCTTCACCCCTCCTCTCCGCAGTGTCGATAAATACTGGTTAGCCGCGAATGATGTCTTCGACTGCAACCTGCGCTGGTCGCAGTACGCGTCCAGCATGACGGAAACCTGAACGGTAAACAGCTGTCACAACAGTGACAACGTCTCCACTTTCATCCGACGTCTTGTGAGTCATTGCTTCATGCAATGCCGGATCAAAATCTTCACCAATGGCACCAAAAGTTTCTAGGCCAAAGCGATTCACTACTCCGTCAATCGCATCGCTCACACTCTTGAATGCACCAGTGAGTTCCCCATGTTCTCGAGCACGACCGAAGTCATCAATCACTGGTAAGAGTGCAGATAAAACTTCGCCGACAGCAGCATCGCGCGCCATCGTGCGATCACGTTCAACACGTTTGCGATAGTTTGAATACTCAGCACTCAGGCGTTGCAGATCTGCGGTGAGTTCACCAATCTGATTGTCAACGCCACTCTCACTAGTGCCGGCCGAAGCCTCTGAGTCGAGCGATTGCTCGAACTCAGTGGCTTCGTTTACGCCTTCAGCTTCAGTCATGACTACTTATCCTCGTCAATAACTTCGCCTTCAACGATGTCTTCATCGTTGTGCGTATCGGCCGACGCTGCATTTTGTGTATTGGCATACATCGCGGCACCGATCTCCTGAGAGAGTTGGGAGACACGTTCGGTGCCGGACTTGATGGCAGCGTCATCATCATTCGTCAAAGCAGATTTGAGATCTGCGATCGCAGTCTCAAGGTCTGTCTTCTGCTCTGGCGAAATTTTGTCTTCGTTTTCTTTCACAAACTTTTCAGTCTGGTAAATCAACGATTCCGCAATATTGCGAGCTTCTACTTGCTCTTTACGAGCTGCGTCTTCGGCTGCGTGAGATTCCGCATCCTTCATCATGCGGTCGATTTCTTCCTTCGAAAGACCTGAGCCGCCACTGATGGTGATGGACTGTTCCTTGCCGGTTCCTAGATCCTTAGCGCTGACGTGCACGATGCCGTTAGCATCGATGTCGAATGCAACTTCAATCTGTGGAACTCCGCGTGGTGCTGGTGGAAGACCAACTAGTTCAAAAGTTCCGAGTTTCTTGTTGAACTGAGTCATCTCACGTTCACCTTGGAAAACCTGGATGCTTACTGATGGTTGGTTGTCATCTGCAGTGGTGAAGATCTGTGAACGCTTGGTAGGAATTGTGGTGTTGCGCTCAATGATTTTCGCCATGATGCCACCCTTGGTTTCGATGCCAAGAGTGAGTGGTGTGACGTCAAGCAACAACACATCCTTAACTTCGCCCTTCAAAACACCGGCCTGAAGTGCAGCACCAACTGCAACGACTTCGTCTGGGTTTACGCCCTTATTTGGTTCGCGACCCTTGGTGAGTGACTTAACAAGTTCGACAACCATCGGCATACGAGTTGAACCACCAACAAGAACTACGTGATCAATCTTGCTGACATCAACGCCAGCATCTTTGATTACTTGTTCAAATGGTTTGCGGCAGCGTTCAAGCAACCCTGCCGTAAGTTGTTCAAACTGTGAACGAGTGAGGGTTTCATCCAAGTGCAATGGGCCTTCAGCAGATGCAGTGATGTAAGGCAGGTTGATTGCAGTTTGCATTGACTGTGACAAATCAATCTTTGCTTTTTCTGCGGCTTCCTTCAAACGCTGAACCGCCATCTTGTCTTTTGACAAATCTACGCCAGTTGCATTCTTGAAGTTGCTGACCAAGTGCGCGATGATCGCATCATCCCAGTCATCACCACCGAGGTTGTTGTCACCATGTGTAGCTTTAACTTCAACAACACCTTCGCCAATATCGAGAAGTGAAACGTCAAACGTTCCACCACCAAGGTCGAAGACCAAAATGGTTTGTTCGTGATCTGCTTTGTCGAGACCGTATGCAAGTGCTGCTGCGGTTGGTTCGTTGATGATGCGCAAAACATTAAGACCGGCGATTTCGCCCGCTTCTTTTGTTGCTTGACGTTGGGCGTCATCAAAGTACGCAGGGACAGTGATGACTGCATCTGTGATTGTTTCGCCGAGGTATGCCTCTGCGTCACGCTTGAGCTTCATCAACGTACGCGCGCTAATTTCTTGCGCGCGGTATTTCTTTCCATCAATGTCAGTCGTCCAGGTTGTACCCATGTGACGCTTTACCGAACGGATGGTGCGATCTGGATTAGTGACCGCTTGACGCTTTGCGACTTCGCCGACGAGAACTTCACCGTTCTTCGCAAATGCCACGATTGACGGAGTGGTGCGCGCGCCTTCGGCGTTTGCGATGACGGTTGGTTCACCACCTTCGAGAACCGATACGACTGAGTTGGTTGTGCCGAGGTCGATACCGACTGCACGTGCCATGTTTGTTACCTCCATTTGTGCGACTTTTTCGCGATGAGCCGAGATTAGGTCAGATCAGGGAATCTGTCATTTCGAGATTCACCTAATCTGAGTCGTCTTGACTCATATATATGGACTCCAACGGCGGGTGGGTCGGATCTATTCCCGGACACGAGGAAAAAATTTCAGGACCAGGGCTCGCAATGCCCGAATTGCCCCAATAAAAAGGGTTCACTAGCAAAAAAATAGTTCAGAAGCTCGGATTCGAGCCCACAAAATAGTTCAGTTAGGAAACGTCAGTGATGTGGAAGTTCTGGAAGGAACGGCTCGGCGTCGGTCCGCGCTGATTTTGGTAGCGGCTTCCATACACGCTCGAGCCGTAAGGGTGCTCGGATGCCGATGACATGCGGATGAAGCACAGCTGGCCGATCTTCATACCTGGCCACAGGGTGACCGGCAGGTTTGCCACATTGGAAAGTTCGAGGGTGACGTGACCCGAGAAACCTGGGTCAACAAAGCCTGCGGTTGCGTGGGTCAACAAGCCAAGTCGGCCCAAGGATGACTTGCCTTCAACGCGAGCTGCGACATCATCCGGCAAAGTGACCACTTCGAAAGTGCTGCCCAAGACGAATTCACCTGGGTGCAAAACAAATGGTTCGGTTGCTGGAATCTCTACTGCGCGAGTGAGATCAAGCTGCTCTTGGCGTGGATCGATGAACTGATAGCGATGGTTTTCGAAGGTGCGGAAGAAGCGGTCGAGACGAATGTCCACGCTTGCGGGCTGCACCATCACCTCGTCATATGGCTCGAGGCGGATTCGGTTGGCGGCAATTTCTGCCTTGATATCGCGATCAGATAGAAGCACGGGCGAAGGTTAGCGTTGCTTGAAGTCAGTTCCGCAGGAGCCACACACTGTTTCGCCATTTCGAATCCGAATTCCGCACACGGGGCAAGGACGCGAATTAGCTCGGCGTGAAACCCACGAAGCGGCACGGAATGGCGCCCTAATGACCCAGAAAATTGTTAGCCAAATGAAGAACGCAATAATGCTGAATCCATTCGAAGTATTAGCCAACATGAAAGCCAGAATCGCGGAAAGGATGGAACCCCAATTCACACTAGAAGCACCATTGCGATTGGAACCTGAGAGATTTCGACCCAGCTCTTTAAAAGCGTCACCAATCACAACCGGTGTATCGCGGTAATTGAATTCACCCTTCGGTCCCACGGGTGGCGGTGGTGTTTGGTTCTTGTTGGTTTCTTCTGGTTGGTCGGTCACATTTCCCCCTTGTTGTTGGTGCTACAAAACTATTGAGCACCACTGACATCAGCTGATTCCAACTCTTTGGCACGCTGCATCGCCTGCAGCATGAGCTCGACGCTCTCTGCCCCGGCTACAGCCACGCGTTGATTGAAAACGAAAAACGGAACACCGCGCACACCAATTTGTTCTGATAGCTCACGGTCATAGGTCACCACGTCGTCGTATTCATCCGAAGCCAAAACAGCGGTGACTTCGTCGGCATCCAGACCGGCGGCTACTGCAAAAGGCAGCAGATCATCGGCAGTAAAAACATTGTGTGCGTGTTCGAAATAGGCATTGAACAAGCGAATCAGCAATTCATGTTGCACACCTTTGGTAGCGGCGAACGACAACAAGCGATGGGCATTACGTGTATTGCCATGCATCGTTTGGCCAAGCTGGTAGTTCAAGCCTTCTTTAGCCGCGACCTCTGTCACTTGCTCCATCATGCCCAAGGCATCTTCCACCGCAACGCCATATTTCTCTGCCAAATGTTCTGCGGCAAGAACTGGTGTGTCGCCCGCAGTTTGGTCGAGTTGGAAAGCATGGTGATACACCTCGACCTCGCCGGTCCACTGCTTCAAAGCTTGATCCAGCCGAACAAAACCGATGTAGCACCAAGGGCATACAACGTCTGACCACACATCTACGCGCATATGGCGAGCGTAGTTGAAATGAAGTGTCAGTGCCTGCACGTATCGTGTGACGTGAATCCCGAAGTGCGACATTAAGTCCTCTAACTCGTCGCCTAGCAACCGAACCTCACGGTGCTCTTAGAGGTTGATTCGCTCATTGATGGTCAATGAGAAAAGGGCGCAAGCCCTTTGGCGAAAGGGCATGTATGTCTGACATTGTTCAAACCAGTTCTGATGTTGTGTGGCCAGATTGGCGCAACGGAAAACCGCGAAAAGCACGCGAAACAATTCTGGATTCATATGTACATCAGTGGTATCGATTCGAAATTGATGGAAAGTTATACGAACTACGTCCAGCTGAGAATTCACAAGATCCCGCGAAAGTGTGTTCACCATCCGAGGCGCACTACTTTATTTCTGCTTGGAATGCGCACGGACTTAATCAAGAAATCGAAGAACTTGAGTCATACAACGTCACGTTGATGACTGCTCTTGAAGAAGCCCACTACTCGTATCGACAGGCAGTGACAGTTCAACGAAATCTTGGTTGGTATGAACCGAGTTTTCTCGTGAAATTCCCCTCGGATCGCATCGCCCAAGACTGGGCATGGCGTTATGGTCAAAAAGCTATCGTCAAGTGGGATGCCCACAATCTTCTTGTCTTGCCAGCACATCGCGGATCTATCAAACGTCACAGTTCACAGTGGCAACTCATCGAAGTGCACGATCGTTTGTGTCCTGTAAAGAGAATCAAACGCGATTCAGAATGCATTCCACACGGTGGACCGTGGACTTCTTCTGCAATCAACGCACTGGTGACATGGCAAGAACATCGGTATTTGATGATTTCGATGTTGGGTTGCGATGTGTGTGCCGATGGTTCCAAAACTGTTGGGGACAAAATCAAGTCCACTCTCGAAAGCGACTTCAAAACGCGACTCAACATGAAAATGGCCAGTCGTTTTGGAGGTTATGAACAATGACGGTGAGATAAGTTAGTTCTATGACAGTTTCTCGAAAACGCGCAATTCAATCTGGCGTTATGCAATGCGTTGGTGGCTTTTTGATCCTGGGTGGAGTGCTCGGATCTCGCACCGCAACATCACCACTGGTCGCAATCGTTGTCGGAACTTTGGTCGGAATGTATTTTCTTGCAACCGGTAGCTACCGAACTCAACAAGCCCTCAAAATGAAGGCTGACAAGTAGTTCTACGCGAGTCCGGCAAGCATTAGAGCGACGTCGGATAATCCGTCATCGCTCAAAGTGACTGGCACACCCCAGTCTTGTTGATGAACGTGACATGCAGGAAATTCATTTTCTTCTGCGATGTCACAGGAAGCTGCACGGACTGAAACGTGTAAAACTCCCTGTGAAATACCTTGTTCGCGTAGATCTGCAATTTCAATGTTGCGTGAAAGTTCAGGTCCGCTCCCTGTACCGTGAATAAGTAATTCTGGCGGAGTTGAACTCACGACCAGATGCGTTGAGGGTCCATAGCGATCATCAAGCTTTTGACCCGTCGGTGGTGTAAACACAACTCGCACAGATGCTTTTCCAGGTTTTACAAGCGTTGCAGGACGTTGAGTCCGGAATGCATCTCCGCGAACTTGGTGTTTATCTGCAATCTGAATGCGAGTAAGTTGGTGCGCAGCCGATTCAACGACAACTAATTGTTGACGACCGTCAACTTCAACTGTTGTGAAACCACTTGGTTCTGCAAGATCGCGCAAAACGGTGGTGACCTGCTTTGTCACAGGATCGAAATGTCGCACAGCCTTGTTATATGTGTCTGCAATCACGATTGAATCATCTGGAAGCACCGCAATCCCAAGGGGATGCTGCAACAACGCATTGGCTGCATCTCCATCGATGTGACCAAAATCAAATAAGCCTTTACCGATTTCGGTGTGCACAACACCGTTGGTGAGACGACGCAATGAAGAGGTTTCGCTGTCGGCAAGCCACAAAGTGTTTCCGTCACTACTGACCGCCAAACCAGAAGTTTGCGCGAACCATGCAGCATTCGCGTCGCCATCAACCATGCCTTCGTTCGTTGTTCCAGCGAGAACTTCAACGGTTTTTTCCACGGGATCAAAAGCCCACAGTTGGTGGATGCCAGCCATCGCAATTACAGCCTTATTTATGGCTGGAAACCACACCACATCCCAGGGAGAGGAAAGTCGAGTTTCAAGGGCAGATGCAGCTAGATGTCCGGGACCATCGCCTTGCATCCACTGTTCGCCAGTTCC
>JBEGON010000134.1:0-8303 GCA_041181965.1 Actinomycetota bacterium | reverse complement strand
TCGAGCAGGTCTTGCTTCTTACTTGGTGGTGGAATAGCAATGTCTGAACGTGAATCAGTACGCAAGACGTACAAACTTTTTGTTGGTGGAGCATTTATTCGCAGCGAAAGTGGTCGCACATTCGAAGCATGCGACAGCAAAGGTACATTCATCGCGAATGTCGCTCAGGCATCTCGCAAAGATGCCCGCGATGCAGTTGTTGCCGCTCGTAATGCGCAGCCTGGCTGGCAAAGCGCCACCGCCTACAACCGTGGACAAATCCTTTTCCGCATCGCTGAAGTGATGGAGAGCCGTCGCGCGCAATTCGAAGAAGAACTTCGCATCACCGAAGGTGCGGGCGACAAGAAGGCCGCAAAGATTGTCAACGCGGCTATCGATCGCGTTGTTTGGTACGCAGGTTGGTCAGACAAACTCAGCGCAGTCGTTGGAAGCAACAACGCAGTGGCTGGTCCTTACTTCAACTTCTCGGTTCCAGATGCCACTGGTGTGATTGCCATCGTGGCACCACAAGAATCTTCACTCCTCGGTTTGATTTCAGTGATCTGCCCCGCAATTGTTTCCGGCAATTCTGTTGTAGTGATTTCCTCATTCAAGCGCCCACTCGTTGCAGTAACTCTTGCTGAAGTGCTTGCGACTTCTGATGTTCCAGCAGGTGTCGTCAATATCTTGACTGGTGATTACGCAGAGATTGCACCGTGGCTCGCAGAGCACATGGATGTTGATGGCATCGATCTTGCAGGTGTTGATAACGCAGAAGCCGCCGTACAACTTGAAGCGGCAGCGTCAGTAAATGTGAAACGAGTAATCCGTCCAACAAGTGATTGGGAAGACGCTCCAACGCTTTCACGCATGCGAACTTGGATTGAAATCAAGACGGTCTGGCAACCAATTGGCCAATAGTCTCAACGATGAATGTTGAGTCCTTGTGATGCACTTGGTCGCAAGATTGAAATGACGCCGGTCACTGCAATGAAGATGAGCGCCCAGCCGCCGATGATTTCTGCGCCGTTCGCACCATTGAGCAATGTCTGCGCGACGACCACGGCAAAGGCTTGCGTCACAAGATAGGGCGTGCGAGCGGAACCATTGCCGCGCCATAAACCTCGAGCGTTTAATGCAATAAGTGCGGCAAACCCCACATAAACCAGCACCAAAATCCACGGTGACACATCTGAACCGCTAGTGCCATGTGAACCTGCAGTCAGATACGCAATGACGATGCTGACGGCATAGCCTGTCACCGCAACAACTTCAGCGATTGCAATCGCGAAGGCAGTCTTGAGTGCGGTGGACGTCATGCGGCAATCCTAGATGTGCGCTTAGGCTGTCAGCATGCGCGCAATCCTCGTCACTAATCCGGCGGCTACTACGTCTGCTGGATGGACCCGCGAGGTTGTCGTTCGCGCATTACAAGCAGAACTCGATCTGACAGTGATGAACACTGAACGTCGCGGTCACGCGACGGAGATTGCACAACAAGCCCGCGCTGAAAATGTTGATTTGATTTTGACTCTCGGCGGAGATGGCACAGTCAACGAAGTCATCAACGGAATGTTGGCTGAGAGCGAAAGACCAGTGCCTTTACTTGGAACAATCCCTGGTGGATTAGCAAATGTTTTTCCACGTTCTTTGGGATTTCCATCTGATGCAATGGCCGCCGCAGGACAATTACTCGAAGCGATCACCCAACGATCATTTAGAACCATTCCACTCGGCAAATTCAATGATCGGTGGTTTGCATTCAATGCGGGACTAGGTTTTGACGCAGGCATCATCGAAGCGGTGGAAGCGCAACGCGCAGAAGGACACCGCGCGAGTCCTGGTTTATATCTGCTGACCGGCATTAAGCACTATCTAGAAAGTCGAGAAGGTCCGCACATCACAGTCACAAATAGAAATGGCGATGTGATGAATGGGATTTACATGGTGGTCGTCCAGAACACCTCACCGTGGGTCTTCGCTGGCCCCATCCCCTTCGACTTTGCCCCGCACGCGTCCTACGACCGAGGCTTGGATCTGGTAGCTCTGACTTCCATGTCTCCCACCAGTCTGGCCACCTACATGGCTGAGTCGGCTGCAGGAGTGGCTCTCGCCAAGCGCACAAATTGTGAGTCGATTGAGAACTTTGACTGGGTCAAAATCACCTCGGATCGCCCTCTTCCGGCCCAAGTTGATGGTGATTCGCTCGGCACCTATGCAGAGGTGATTGTGACGGCCGTGCCTGATGCTTTGCGCGTCGTTGTGCCAGTCGACGCAAATTCGTGATTCTCACTGAGAGTAACCGAAGTTCACCATTAACTCACTCTTCGTAACTTTTCGGTCGATGTGACACATTCCATACCGAAGAATGAACAATATTTAACGCGATTCCTGTTGCCCTTAGCCTCAAGAAGTGTGAGGGTTACGCCTCAAGCAACTCCGCGTTCCCCAGCGATCTTTTCTGTGGACCGGTTTGGCCACGAAAGAACAGACAATTCGGACACTTCCGAATGCAGGAGGATCAGATGGACTGGCGCCACGAGGCGGCTTGTCGCGACGAAGACCCAGAGCTCTTCTTCCCGATCGGCAACACAGGTCCTGCCCTGTTGCAAATTGAGGAAGCTAAGGCTGTCTGCCGTCGTTGCCCAGTTATCGATGAATGCCTCGCATGGGCTCTTGAATCAGGTCAGGACGCTGGCGTCTGGGGCGGTCTCTCTGAAGATGAACGTCGTGCGTTGAAGCGTCGCAATCAGCGTGCTCGCGCTGCAATGCGCTCACTCTAAATTTCTTTAACAAAAAACTTTTACTTATTCGCCGGCCACGGCACTTCAAGGTGTGCAACCGCACCACCCTCTGCACGATTCTCTAATGACAATTCACCTTTGAGATCTTGCGTAATAATCGTGCGCACAATCGAGAGTCCCAATCCATCTTTTGCATCTGCTGCGAGACCTGGTCCGTCGTCTTCGATATCAACAACAAGCTTTTCACCGCGTTTTGCGCGCACATACACAGCACCATCAGTTTCGCGATGAGCAATTCCATGCTCAACTGCGTTGCTCACAAGCTCAGTAAGTGCCATAGCAAGCGCAGTCGCATGCTCGGAACGCAATTCACCAAACGAACCTTCGATGTGAATTGATCCTTTGCGCATGCCGCGCGTCATATCGCGCACCATCAAAACAAGTCGTTGAGCGATCTCATCGAAATCAACCATGGTTCCAGGTTCGTGCGCCAAGGTTTCGTGCACTGCAGCAATTGCCGCAACACGACGCTGCGCTTCTTCTAGAGCACTCTGCACTTCATCAGAATCAGTGCGGCGCGACTGCAAACGGAGCAGTGCAGCAACTGTTTGTAGGTTGTTTTTCACACGGTGGTGAATTTCACGAATCGTTGCGTCCTTAGTGAGCAAAGCATTTTCGCGACGACGCAATTCAGAAATGTCTCGCACCAACACCACTGCACCATGCCGAACATCAGCATCGAGCAAGGGAATTCCTCGCAATGCGAGCACAGCGCCCTGGTTATCCACTTCAGTTTCACCCGCTGCGCGACCACCAGCAATCAACATCAGCGATTCATTGACGGGACCTGGACGCCGAGTAAGACGCATCAAGGTATTGGCGAGATGTTGGCCATCGATTCCAAAAGCAAGACCGAGACGGTGACATGCAGACACGGCATTCGGACTCGCATACACAACCGTGCCTTCGTCATCGATGCGCAAGAAACCATCACCCACTCGCGGTGGTGAAGCACTGCGACTCACGCCTTGACCTTGCGGAAACTTTCCGACCATGGTCATATCGATGAGGAGATCAAAAACTTCGAGATAGTTTCGTTCGAGAGTGCCATCGCCACGCGCTGTTGTTGGGCTTAAGCGCGACACCACTGCAATAACGCGACCATCGCGAAAAACTGGAAATGCTTCTTCGCCCGTAGGAACCAAAGGTCGCAATGACTGTCGTTGTCGAAGTGCAGTGCGCGTTGAAAGTGCACGATCGAGAATTTGGCTTCGACCTTTTGCGATGAATTGACCGACAACATCATGCGGTTGTTGGGTCGGACCAGTAGTTGGACGCACAGCTGCTGCCGCAACAAAGCCACCGTCATTCCATGTAGGAAGCCACAACACCAAGTCACTGAAGGCAATGTCTGAGAGCAGCGACCAATCTGCGACCAACCCTTGCAGCGCCTCGACATCGTCGGCGCTGAGGTCGGTTCGCTCCTTTGCGAGGTCGGCCAGCGTTGCCATGAGGGCAGCGTAGACGGCAGAGGGAATTGCCGTAACCTTGCGCGCGACGTCAAGCAACAAGGAGCACCATGAGCAAGCGTGGCCGCAAGAAGAAGGACCGCAAGAAGAAGGGCGCAAACCACGGGAAGCGTCCAAATTCCTAAATAGCGTGAAAGGGCTTAGTCATAGCGACTAAGCCCTTTTTTCTTTGCTCACTTATTCGTCGTCGCGAATTTCGATGCGAATGGTTTGAGACACGATGTATCCGGAAGCCCAATCAACTCGTTGCGAACTGATTGACTGAATGATGCGTTGGCGCACTTTGTCTGGGGCTGCTTCTGGCGAGCATGATCGTTGCAATGACTCTTTGATGCTGTTCTCAAAGTTCACATGTGCCGAACACTTTTGACAACGTGCAAGATGTTGATCAAACAGCTCCACAATTTCGATTGGCAATTCATTGTCGATGTAACGATCGACGAGGGCCATCACATGTCCGCAGTGCAGTGACTCTGGAAGCGTCATGATGTCACCGCCTTGATGATTCCCATTTCAACCGCGTGATCACGCAATGCCTCGCGAAGACGTTTGCGACCGCGATTAATTCGTGACATGACTGTTCCCATTGGAACTCCGAGAATCTCAGCGATTTCTTTGTAGGCAAAACCTTCGGCATCCGCGAGATAAACAGCAGTGCGAAATTCTTCGGGCAAATCCATCAACGCATTCAGGACTTCGCCATCAGGCAAGTTGCGAAGCGCTTCCGACTCCGCGGAAGGCATTGCCGTATTTGCAGATGATTCAAGTTGCGCCAATTGCCAGTCTTCAAGGTCGTCCACTGAAGTTTCGAAAGGCGCATTAGCAACTTTGCGATAGTTGGAAATGAAGGTGTTCTGCATGATGCGAAATAGCCAGGCTTTGAGATTCGTACCGGCCTGAAATTGATGAAAATTCGCAAATGCTTTGGCGAAAGTTTCTTGAGTGAGATCTTCAGCTTGTTGCGAATCGCGAGTAAGTCGCATCGCACCGCCGTAGATGGTGTCGAGCAATGGAAGAGCATCAGATTCAAATCGCGACATCAATTCAGCACGTTGCGCTATGGCAGCAGCACCTGTCGCAGCTTGCGCAAGTTCTTGCGTCAAACCCGATTCGGTTTCCTTTGCCATAAGTAGCACAGTAGCCCTTCCGCTTCGTTCTCAAAGTGAACGCGGACAGGGGTCAGTTTGTTCCCACGAGCGGAGTAATCATTTCCACGCCGTTGTTTCGAATGGAATTCACCGCAGGATCGACTTCAAATGCGCGAACGATTCCTGGTGCGGTCGGATGCAGCATGGTGGCTAAGTGGTTGCGTGTTGCAGGGGTTGCACCATTCGCTGGATCTAGCCATTCATCCCATTCATTGCGCGCAACAATCACTGGCATGCGGTCGTGAATCGGTGCGACTTCTTGGCACGCATCAGTGGTGATGATGCTCATGGTCTTCAACCATTGACCATCGGGCTGCCGCCACGCTTCGAGCAATCCGGCGAAAGCAAGTGGATTGCCATCAGTGGAGTGAATGTAGAACGGACGTTTGCGACCCTTCGGATCGACATCAACTGTTTTCCATTCATACCAACCGGTGGCCGGAATGAGACACCGAGTTTTTGCTGCAGCGTTCTTGAATGATGGTTTTTCAAAGACAGTATCGGAACGCGCGTTGATCAACTTTGATGCAATCGCTGGATCGCTCGCCCACTGCGGAACCAATCCCCATTTGACGACGCGCATTACGCGCGAACCTGAGAGTGCATCGACCACATAAACATTTTGCGTCGGCGCAACGTTGTAATTGTGTGGCAACGTCTCGACTACTTCCGTCTCGGTAGTCTCAAAGAACAAGCGCAATTGGCTTGGATCTTCGGCTGAAACGTATCGTCCACACACAGAGCGCACTCTGCCAGCGACTTTGACCTTACGCACAACCGCTACCCTGACCCCGTGAATTTTTGGAATGCGCCTGTGGCCACAGCACCTGTGACTGCAACTGTTGCTGTTCCTGGTTCGAAATCCGTCACCAACCGCGCACTCGTTCTTGCAGCCATTGCAGACGGACCTTCACGAATCGCAAAACCACTTCGTGCCCGCGACACTGCTTTGATGGCACAAGCCCTCGGCCAGCTCGGCGTTGGTGTTGAAGAAGTCGCTACGGAACACGGCATCGACTGGGTGATTACTCCGCAGCCATTGCACGGCCCTGCGAGTATCGATTGCGGACTTGCCGGAACTGTCATGCGTTTCCTTCCAGCAATTGCATCAATTGCGACCGGAGACATTCGTTTTGATGGCGATCCACGTGCGCGCGTTCGCCCGATGAAAACCATCATCGAAGCTCTCAAGTCATTGGGAGTTGCAGTTGATGACGATGGCCGCGGCACTCTTCCATTCACTTTGCATGGCACGGGATCTGTGCGCGGTGGCGAAGTGGAATTAGATGCAAGCGCATCATCGCAATTTGTGTCTGCCTTGCTCTTGGCTGGCGCACGTTTCGACAATGGCGTGACCATCATTCATCGCGGGAATTCGCTTCCATCCATTCCACACATCGATATGAGTGTGGAAATGTTGCGCGAACGCGGTGTGGAAGTGGATGTTGACATCGCATCTGAACATGAAGCGCGATGGACTGTGCATCCATCAGCAATACGCGCACTCGATATGACAGTAGAACCAGATCTCTCTAATGCCTTGCCTTTTCTTGCCGCTGCGATGGTGACGGAAGGCTCGGTCACGATTCCTGACTGGCCACAATCAACAACACAGCCAGGTGCGCAGGTGCCTGACTTGTTGCGTCAGATGGGTGCGCACGTTGAACTGTCAGCAGACGGACTCACAGTTCATGGCCCAACAAATCTGCTTGGTTTGAATGCAGATCTCAAAGACGTCGGTGAACTCACACCAGTGCTTGCTGCAATCTGCGCACTCGCAACAACACCTTCAGAACTCACCGGCATTGAACATCTTCGCGGTCATGAAACAGATCGACTCACAGCCCTCGCTGCTGAAATCAATAAAGCTGGCGGCGATGTCACAGAACTGAAAGATGGACTCATCATTAACCCAGCACCGCTGCACGAGAGCATCTTCGAAAGTTATGAAGACCACCGCATGGCGACAGCTGGTGCAGTAATTGGCCTCAAGGTTGCGGGCATTCAAGTTGAGAACATCGCGACCACTGCAAAAACTCTCCCCGACTTTGATGCAATGTGGCACACAATGCTGCAAGGGAAGCATTAATCCGTGAGCAGACGCGACTACGACGAAGATGATGTGCGAGTACGCGCGTCGCGCAACAAATCTCGTCCGCGCACCAAAGATCGCCCACAACACAATTCATCAGAATCAGGTCTCGTCACCGCTGTTGATCGTGGCCGTTTCACAGTAGTGGTCGATGAAGGCTTAAAGAGCGAACGCTTTGTGTACGCAGTAAAAGCCCGAGAACTTGGCCGCAAAGGTGTACTCGTCGGAGACCGCGTCAATCTTGTCGGTGATGTGACTGGCACCGTCGACACACTGGCTCGCATTGTGAGTCTGCAACCACGCACTTCACTCTTGCGCCGCACTGCGGATGATTCAGACACGTCAGAACGCGCGATTGTTGCGAACGCCGAACAAGTCGTGATTGTCCAAGCCCTTGCCGATCCCGAACCTCGCATTCGCTTCATCGACCGTTGTGTTGTTGCGGCTCTCGACGAAGGCATTACTCCAATCGTGGTGTTGACCAAGAGTGACCTCGCGAGCGATGAAGTCGTCCGCAAGAACTACCAAGATTTTGATGTGCAAATCTTCACTGTCAATCGCGATTCAGATCTGAGCGATTTGCAAGATGCTCTGGAAGACAAAATCAGTGTGGTTATCGGCCATTCCGGCGTTGGCAAATCAACGCTTGTGAACGCACTCGTTCCAGATGCGGGTCGCAGCACTGGCGATGTCAACGATGTCACCGGTCGTGGTCGTCACACATCAACTTCTGCAGTCGCCATCGCACTTCCGAATGGCGGCTGGATTGTCGATACGCCTGGTGTGCGCTCCTTTGGCTTGGCCCACATTG
>JBEGON010000133.1:0-3036 GCA_041181965.1 Actinomycetota bacterium | reverse complement strand
GCCAATACTCTGCGAATATTTGTGTCGAGCACAAGCGAACGCTGCTTAAAGGCAAATGCAGAGATTGCGGCGGCTGTGTATTCACCAACTCCAGGCAACGTTCGAAGAGTTGATTCATCACGTGGAATCACATCATCAAAGTCTCGGTCAATAACTACTGCAGCATTGTGAAGTCGCTGTGCCCGCCGTGGATAACCAAGCCGTCCCCATTCGCGGACCGCTTCCGATACTGGTTCGGCGGCAAGCGCCGATGGAATGGGCCACCGCTTCATCCATTGCGAGTACACCGGCAACACTCGACTTACGGGGGTTTGTTGCAGCATGAATTCGCTCACCATGACGTGCCATGCATCCGCCCCACGCCATGGCAATTCGCGCGCATTGAGTTCGAACCAGCGCGAGAGTTTCGTCACGAATTTCACAGGCGTAGCGTGGCATCACCTCAGTCGCACTGCCCATCTGCGCTACCTTGCGCGGACCATGTCTCTCCCACCCCAAAACTCGCGTCGAGCACGCCCGCAGCGAACTGCGCGCGAGGTTGCGAAGTTTCGACGTCGTCGAGTTTTTCTCGCCGTAGCAGTGGTGGTCTTTTCAGTACTTGTTTACAAGGGGGTCGCAGGTGCGTGGTCTGTCGTGCAAGAGCGGATTGCAGCGAGCGACAAAGTGGTTCCATCCAATCCCATTACCCCATCGACTTCGTCGACCCGCAAGATTGCGGAAATCGATGCGTGCGCCGATTCTGATATTTCAGTAGCAGCCATTCTTGATGCTGATACAAACATCTTCGATCTCACGACAAATGTGATTATTCACGCGACAATTTCAAACATCTCATCGAAGAAGTGTTTGCGCGATGTTGGATCAAAAGCAAACGAGATTGTTGTGCTTGATGCCAAAGGTAAACAAGTGTGGTCATCTGACACCTGTCCGGTGAAGCAGGTGATTAACTTGGTTGAGCTACAACCTGGCGATGTCGCTCGAGTGACATTGACGTGGGGTGGCAATGTTGATCCACGCAAGTGTGGAAAGACTGCTGGACATGTCGCGGTCGGTGATTATGCAATCGTTGCCCGAAATGGAAAAGCAGAATCGGAGCCGCTTCCGATTAGTTTTTCGGTAGCGACTCCGACTCCATCAAATTAATTGGTGCTATTTAGCTGATGCCTTTGTCGAGGTTTACTGACTCGAGTGCATCGATATCAGCTTTTGGTTCTCCACGGAAAGTGAATGTTGCTTCCTTTCCTTCACCTTCAGCATCCACGACGATGATTTCGCCGGCCTTGAGTTCACCAAAGAGCATCTTCTCGCTCAGAGTGTCTTCAAGTTCGCGCTGAATTGTGCGACGCAATGGACGGGCACCCAACACTGGGTCGTAACCCTTGGCAGCTAATGCATGCTTCGCCGCAGTGGTGAGCTCGAGGCCCATGTCTTTGTCACGCAGACGTGAATCAAGACGTGCGACCATGAGATCAACAATCTGAATGATTTCTGCCTCAGTCAACTGATGGAAGACAACAATGTCATCGATGCGGTTGAGGAATTCTGGGCGGAAGTGGTTCTTCAACTCATCGTTGACCTTCAAACGCATCTTCTCGTATGCAGATTCATTGTCTTCTGAGCCTGCAAAGCCAAGGTTGAATCCCTTCGAGATGTCGCGAGCACCAAGGTTGGTGGTCATGATGATGACTGTGTTCTTGAAGTCGACCATGCGGCCCTGCGAATCGGTCAAGCGCCCTTCTTCAAGAATCTGCAAAAGTGAGTTGAAGATGTCTGGGTGTGCTTTTTCGATTTCGTCGAACAGCACTACTGAGAATGGCTTACGTCGCACCTTTTCGGTGAGCTGTCCACCTTCTTCATAACCCACATAGCCCGGAGGCGAACCAAAGAGACGCGAAACAGTGTGCTTCTCTGCATACTCACTCATGTCGAGCGTAATCAGCGCATCTTCATCACCAAACAAGAACTCTGCAAGAGTCTTTGACAATTCAGTCTTACCAACACCAGAAGGTCCAGCGAAGATAAACGAACCGCCAGGACGCTTTGGATCCTTGAGTCCTGCACGCGTACGACGAATTGCTTGTGACAAGGCCTTGATTGCCTGCTCTTGGCCAATCACACGCTTGTGAAGTTCGTCTTCCATCTTGAGGAGGCGTGCGGATTCTTCTTCAGAAATCTGCACCACTGGAATACCGGTAGCGGCCGCAAGAACTTCAGCGATGATTTGCTCGCCAACTTCTGCTACCACATCTAGGTCGCCGGCCTTCCATTCCTTTTCCTTAGTCGCCTTTTGTGCAATCAGTTGCTTTTCTTGATCGCGGAGCGATGCGGCTTTTTCAAAGTCCTGTGCATCAATCGCAGATTCTTTTTCACGACGAGTCGCTGCAATTTGTTCGTCGAAAGCACGAAGCTCGGGTGGAGCAGTCATGCGACGAATACGCAAGCGCGCACCAGCTTCATCAATCAAGTCGATGGCCTTGTCTGGCAAGAAACGATCGTTGATGTAGCGGTCTGCCAGAGTTGCAGCTGCAACCAACGCGCCGTCATTAATCGTGACACGGTGATGCTGTTCGTAACGGTCGCGCAGACCCTTCAAAATTTCGATGGTCTGAGCAAGCGAAGGTTCGTTTACTTGAACCGGCTGAAAACGACGTTCGAGAGCTGCGTCTTTTTCGATGTGCTTGCGGTATTCATCGAGCGTGGTTGCACCAACGGTTTGGAGTTCACCGCGAGCGAGCATTGGCTTCAAGATTGATGCAGCATCGATGGCACCTTCAGCAGCACCGGCACCGACCAAAGTGTGAATTTCGTCGATGAACAGGATGATGTCGCCACGAGTACGGATTTCTTTGAGAACTTTCTTCAAGCGCTCTTCAAAATCACCGCGGTAACGAGAACCCGCAACCAAAGCACCCAGATCAAGAGAGTAAATCTGCTTGTCGCGCAATGTTTCTGGAACATCTCCGCGAACAATCATCTGTGCGAGACCTTCAACGCATGCAGACTTACCGACACCAGGTTCGCCGACAAGTACTGGGT
>JBEGON010000132.1:0-2647 GCA_041181965.1 Actinomycetota bacterium | reverse complement strand
GTGTATTCACCAGTGAGCCACTGCAGATTTCCATCTTCAAACAGATACTTCAATACACCGAGCGTTGCTCCCAAACTTAAGACGTTGAGAAGCACGGCCTTGAAAGGCAAGACAACACTTCCGGTGTACAAGAACAAGATGATGAGTGTCGCGATAGCAATCCACAACAGAGCTTTCGGAAGTGAGTCTGAGATGCCGTTTTGAGAATCGGTGTAATCGGCTGCAGCGCCGCCCACAAGAGCACTTGCTTCAATGGCGCGAAGTTCGGTGATGACTTCTTGGGCATCCGGAGTCCGCGAACCAACGCTGATGAACGCTGTCAAACGATCATTGCCATTTGCAGTCATGACAGCTTGTGGCCAAGGCATTCCGGGAGGAAGCTGCATCCAAGCGCCATCGACTGCAATGCCTTCTGCGGCTTCTACTCGAACAACGTTGTCAATCTTTGAGGCCTCGAGCGCATATTCAGAAGCGCTTAATTCACTGCCCGACTTTGCAACCGGTATGAGAATGTCGACCGGACTTGACTCATTACTACCGAAATCTTCACGTAGAACTTTCGCAGAGATGGCGGCACGATCACTTGCTGGGAGTACTCGATCGTCTACCTGCGAGAACGACGCGCTCGCTGCCGGAAGAGCAAGGGTCACGAGCACAGCAAGTGTTGAAATGACTGTCATCCATGGGCGACGCATCACAAAATGTGCGACCTTTGCCCAACCGCCATCATCTTTAGGTGCTAAGTCACCGCGACGAATGCGCAGCTTGTCGATGCGGTGTCCAATGAGTCGAAGTGCTGCTGGCAATGGGATCAATGCACCCGCAACTGCCATCAAACAAACAGCAACTCCACCGTAAGCAAATGACTTAAGAAATACTTGCGGGAACACCATCAACGAAGCCAAGGTCAGCGCCACTGTGAATCCAGAAATCATGACCGTATGACCAGCGGTATGTACAGTCGTGGCTACGGCTGTCTCGACATCGGCACCGCGATCTAATTCTTCTCGGAATCTATTGACGATCAGCAGCGCATAGTCAATGCCAAGACCCATTCCCAATCCTGTGATGAGATTGAGTGCAAAGACGCTGACATCGGTGAATTGTGAGACGCCAAACACGACGAGTAGCGAGCCTGCAATCGCCGAAAGCGCGACCACCATCGGCATTCCGGCCGCAACTGCCGTGCCAAACACGATGAGCAACATGACAATCGTCAGAGGAATAGACAACATTTCTGCAAACTTGATGTCTTCGGTGATGCGACCATTAATGCCATTCATGATGGCGCCAGCACCACCAACATAAATGCTGATGTTGTCTTTCTTGTCTGGCATGAGCTCGGTGATTTCCTTGGAAATGCGATTGCGCACATCAAGGGAGTCTGAATTGATGTAGACCATTGCAAGTCCGAGGGAGCCGTCCTTGGATTTCAGCTGGGCCGGAGAGCCGAGCGTCCAATACGTTGAAATCTTGTCGACGCCATCAACTGCAGCAATGTCCTCGACGATGTCAGCCACTTTTGCTGCGACTGCAGGATTATCTACCGAATTGGCAACATCCTCATCACCAAGAGCAATCGTGAGATGAGGTTCATTGACGTCGAAATCTGCACGGAGAAGTTCGTACACCTTGTAACTGTCAGAGTTCTGATCGCTGTAACCGCCGCCAGACATGCGACCAATGACAGCACTGCCGATGACACCCGAAAGAGTGAACACCACCAGGCTGACAATAAGAACCGTCTTGGGATGCGTAGTCACAGCGCGCGCAAAACTTCGAATCACGATTTCTCCTTAGCGAAACGCAACAATCGTCGCGTTCATGATTCCAACAACAGCGGGCGCTTTTAGTGTGAATCCTGAGCGGGATTCATTAAGCGAACTGCAGACATCGCATACTCGTCATCAAAACCGAGTTCACGATAAAGAGCGAGAGCCCCGCGATTGCTCGCCCGAACTCCCAGCCCAACCCGCTTTGCACCTTGAGCAAAGTGTTGTTGACCTGCGAGAAGTGTAACGAGAGAGCCGAAACCGCGTCGTCTCGAAGTCTCTGCCACAGCCACTGAGTTGATGACTTTTTCGCCTGATTGCCAGGTGACCCCTGCACTGACTGCGAGCAGATTGTGGTGCGCATCACGCACAGTAATCCAAAAGTTAATCTCGGGATTTCCTGGCTTTACCGCTGCATCAGGACTGTGCTGCAGGAGAAACTTCTCAATGTCGTGATCACAATCGCCAGGCTGCACAATTGCAGCACCACTCGGAACTTGATGAGGGGGAAAGGGGCGATTGCGAACCATAAAAATGAAGTCCATCTGCTTTTCAAATTTCAACTTTGCTGCGAGTGCCGTCGATATGGAAATGCGAGATGGTGGAAAACCAGAAGTGGTTGCATCAGCAATGATTCGCGCATATTCGAGCGGGAGTGCAGCGCCAACGTAAACCAAGAATGTCTCTTGATTGTTTTGAGAAACTACTGCTTGAAAATCTTCGCCACTCCAACCAATCCGAAACTGATCGGAGGGAATCAGCGCCTGAATGAATGGGTTGACAGTATTCAGGAAATCAGGGTTTTCACTACGTTGCATCATCACCATGGCCAAGGAGTTGTAACTATCGCTGCGACACCAAGAAAAATCATGACG
>JBEGON010000131.1:0-9663 GCA_041181965.1 Actinomycetota bacterium | reverse complement strand
TCACGTGCGGCTGCAGAAACTCGATGGCGGGTAATCACGAACATGTGGCGATTGTGCCAGCGCATTTGGTGATGTGACACCATTCGCCTATGACTAAGCCAACTCGTCTTGAGAAGTTCTCTGCGCCGATCCTGCTCTTCATTCACGGTTTGCCACGCTTCGTTTTTCCAATCTTCACTGCGGCCATCCTTCTCATCGGCTTATTCGCCGCAAATCAGATTGTCGGCGGCATTTTCTTGCTTCTGGTCGGCACGATCATTGGCTGGCTTGTGACACTTTCTTGGAAACTTTTACCCGTTGGTGCGCGCCTGATTCGTTTGGCATTGGTAGTCATGATTTTCGGTTATGCGATTGGACGCATAACCGGCCAGCTCGCCTAACTTATTGACAATCATTCCCAATAAGCTTATGGTCGCCGCATGGCCATCGCCCTTGCCGCTCTCACTGCCCTAGCCACTCTTGCTGGCGGTGCTCTTGCGTTGCGTGCACGCGATCGCATGCACCTCGTCCTCGGCCTTTCCGGCGGATTGCTCCTTGGTCTGGTTGCCTTCGATTTGCTGCCAGAGATTTTCCACGACAGCACAATGGAAGTCGCACACATTCCTGCTGCCGCTATTGCCTTAGTCATCGGCTACTTGTCTCTGCATGTCACGGAACGCGCCATGGGCTCTCACGAACCGCTGCATTCAGATCATCATCACGATGCCCATGAACACCACCTTGGTGCGTCAGGTCTCATCGGCGCAATCGGACTCATCATCCACGTGTTCCTTGACGGCATGGCAATTGGAGTGTCTTTTCACATCTCAACAAATCTTGGTTTCGCTGTCACGATCGCTGTCATCGCGCATGCATTTTCCGACGGTCTGAATACTGTTGCACTTCTCATCAAGAGCGGCTCCTGGAAAAAGCGAGCAATTGCACTACTTGCTTTTGACGGTGTGGCACGAATTAGTGGTGCAGCGCTGGGAACGTACGCAAATTTGAACAGCGATATCGTCACGATGTATCTAGCACTCTTTGCGGGATTCTTGATCTATCTCGCAACAACTCACATTTTGCCTGAAGCACATTCCGATCACCCATCACGTCTCACCTTGCTCGCAACCCTGAGTGGTGTGGTCTTGATGTTTGTCATTGTGATGGTTGGACACAGTGCCTAACGAATCACGTCAACGCACGACGCGTCAAAAAACTGCCATCGTGGATGCGCTTACTCAGCACAACGAATTTCTTAGCGCTCAGCAGTGGCATCAATTACTCAAAGACAATGGCCAAGAAATTGGACTCAGCACTGTGTATCGAACTCTGACAGCTTTGAGCGAACTTGGTGACGTGGATGTGCTGATGCGCGAAGACGGTGAAGCGCTCTATCGCTCGTGTAGCGATGCACATCACCATCACTTGTTATGCCGCGAATGTGGAACTACGGTCGAAATTTCTGCTACCGAAGTGGAGTCCTGGGCCGCTTCGATTGCTAAGAAACACAAATTCTCAGATATCCACCACGTGGTAGAACTCTCGGGGATTTGTCAGGATTGCAGTTAGTTATTTTGCTGCACCGAAACGACGGTCGCGTTCGGCATAGTGTTGAACGGCAGTGAAAAGATTGCGACGATCAAAATCTGGCCACAGAGCATTGTCGAAAGCAAATTCTGCATACGATGATTGCCAGAGCAGAAAGTTGCTGGTGCGCTGCTCCCCTGACGAACGAATAAACAAATCAACGTCGGGCATTTTTGGGTCATACATATAACGGGAAATTGTTTTCTCCGATATGCGCGATGGATCTAGTTCGCCCGCTGCAACATCCTCGGCAATATCGCGCATGGCATCAGCCAACTCAGCACGTCCACCGTAATTCACGCACATCGTCAATGTAAGTTTCTTATTACGTTTGGTGAGCTCAACTGCATCTTCAAGTTCATCGACGACACTGCGCCATAAGCGCTGTTCGCGACCAATCCAGCGCACTCGAACTCCGAGTTCGTGCAATTCATCGCGACGACGACGAATCACATCGCGATTGAATCCCATGAGAAATTTCACTTCTTCAGGCGAACGTTTCCAATTCTCAGTCGAAAACGCATATGCGCTCAACCATGGAATTCCAAGTTCCAATGCACCGTGCACCACGTCTAGTAGCGACTTCTCGCCAGCCTCATGACCAGCAGTTCTCGGAAGTCCGCGCTGCTTTGCCCATCTGCCGTTTCCGTCCATCACTACGGCAACATGGTTGGGCAATTTTTCTGCCTTGATGTACGGAGGCTTCACACCAGAGCGATGCGCAGGTGGTTGCATGTCACTCTCCGTTCGCAGTTTTGACGTGGCGTTCCACGTGCTTGAGCGACTTTACTTCCCGCTCTAAATGCCACTGCAAGTGCGCGGCAACAATGCCAGTGGCCGATCTGCGCGCAGACTGTTCAGATGCATCGGCTACATGCCAATCACCAGAAAGAAGCGCGCCAAGCAAAGCCATCGTTTCAACTGACGGGTTGACGCATCCACTCACTTTGCAGTCATTGCACAAAGCACCGCCGCTGTTAACCGAAAACCATCGGTGCGGACCCGGCTCCCCGCACCGCGCACACGCGTCAAAAGACGCTGCCCAACCAGCAATCGACATGGAGCGAATCAAATACGCATCGAGAATGAGACCTGGGTCATGTTCTGCATTGACCAAAGATTTCAAGCCGGCGACGAGCAAGAGAAATTGTTGTGAAGCTGGTTCTCTATCAGTAGGAGTAAGGCGATCGGCCGTTTCGACCATCGCCTGTCCTGCAGTCCACTGCGTGTAGTTCTGCGACGCGACTGCACCATAGGCAGCAACAGTTTCGACCTGCGTGACAGTGTCCATGTTGCGGCCTTCATGAAGTTGGATATCCACCAAATTCAACGGTTCGAGACGTGCCCCAAATCGACTACCACTCTTGCGTACACCCTTCGCTACCGCACGCACTTTGCCATTTTCACGAGTCAGCAATGTAATGATGCGATCCGCTTCACCGAGTTTGTGAGTGCGAAGCACCACGGCTTGATCTCGGTAGTTAGGCACGGGGACATTGTTGTGGTTTGAGGTACACAACAGCTCGCATGTCGGGCTTATCCCCTAGATTTCGAGTGTGAACACCCACGACACTCGCACTTGGCGCCGCATCATCATCCTCGCCCTCGTGCTCTTTGCAGCATTTCAGCTCGGACTTGGCATCTTGGCAAGCCTCGGCAGCTTCTTAATGTTGATTTTGCTTGCATGGTTGATTTCCATTGCGATGGAACCAGCAGTGCACTGGTTCGAATCAAAGGGATATCGACGTGGTCTTGGTGCAGGTGTCGTTTTAGTTGGCATCGTCGTCTTCTTCGTAACCTTCCTTGCCACATTTGGCGGATTGATGTTCACACAGCTGTCTGCTGCAGTGCAGAGCGCACCAAGTGTTGTTGCCACCATCATTGCGTGGCTTAATCAGAATTTCGATCTCAAACTCAATGCCAACGAAATCATCGCAGCCCTCAAACTCGACTCCAGCAGTTTGACGCCTGTCGTCAGCAATCTCGCCGGCGGTTTCTTGAGTTTCGTCTCAAGCCTCGTGACATTCCTCTTTGAATTTCTCACGATTTTGGTTTTCGCTTTTTACTTGTCTGCCGAGAGCCCTAAAGTGAAACGTGGCATCGCATCTTGGTTGAAACCAAATCGCCAACACATTTTCCTCACTGTCTGGGATATCGCTGTATCGAAGACGGGCGGCTTCGTTGTTTCACGCGTTGTTCTCGCATTGATTTCTGCAGTGTCACACGTGCTGTTCTTCTGGGCAATCGGTGTTCCTTACTGGCTGCCAATGGGACTCTTCGCTGGCATCACCGCACAATTCATTCCAACTATCGGCACATACCTAGGCATCGCAGTGCCTGTGTTGTTCAGTCTTGGCAACGAAGCGATTGATGCTGTGTGGATCATCATTTTCGCCACCGTGTACCAGCAAATCGAAAACTATGTACTCACTCCAAAAGTCAGTCGTGCCACCATGGATCTACATCCGGCTGTCGCGCTCGCATCAGTACTTATTGGTGCCGCAGTTTTTGGACCAATCGGAGCCATCATCGGCATTCCGATTGTCGCGGGCATCATCGCGGTTATCGACACCTACGGGCATCGATTCGAATTGATTCCAGACCTTGCGGTCGATGATTACTCCGAAGGCGAGTAGTACTAAAAACCTAAACGGTTGAGTTGCTTCGGATCGCGTTGCCAATCTGGTGCGACTTTGACCCGAAGATCGAGAAAGACTCGTACGCCAAGCATGCGCTCAATCTGCTGACGAGCTACTTGTCCCACATTCTTCAAACGCTCGCCACCGCGACCAATCACGATTGCCTTTTGGCTATCACGTTCGACAAAAAGATTCGCGTGAATATCAAGCAGCGGCTTTCCCTCCGGACGATCTTCGCGCAACTTCATCTCTTCTACGACAACAGCAATCGAGTGCGGCAGTTCATCACGCACACCATCAAGAGCCGCTTCGCGAATGAGCTCCGCTACCCATTTTTCGTCTTCTTCTTCGCTGATTTCACCTTCTGGATAAAGCGCAGGGCCAACCGGCAACATGGAAATCAAAACATCAGCAACTACGTCAATGTTCTCAGTCGTCACAGCACTCACGGGAACAATGTGCGCCCATTCCCAGTTGTTAGAACGAGCAAGTTCTTGGAGCGCCATCAAACGCTCGGCCAAAACTTTCTTTGATACTAAGTCGGTTTTGGTGAGCAGCGCGATTTTCGGGGTACGTTGCATGGCCGCAATGTCGTTGGCAATCATGCGATCGCCTGGGCCGATTGGCTGGTCGGCCGGAAAGCACATCGCGATGACGTCGACATCTGCCCACGTCGTGCGAACCAATTCATTGAGACGTTGACCAAGCAAGGTGCGTGGGCGGTGTAAACCTGGAGTGTCCACCACAACGATCTGTCCCTGCGGACGATGCACTAATCCGCGAATAGCATGCCGCGTCGTCTGCGGCTTGTCTGAAGTAATCGCCACCTTGGTGCCAACCAATGCATTGGTCAGTGTTGATTTGCCAGTGTTTGGTCGTCCGACAATGCAGACAAATCCAGAACGAAATTCACTCATGCTTTTCCTCGCAATGTTGCAGCAGCCAACACTGCTAATGACAGAGCAATGAGCGCACAGCCCATCGCCGAAACTCCGCTGACTGTTTCGTGCAAAACAACAACGCCTAGTGCAGTAGCTATTACTGGTTCTGCCAGATTCAATGTTGCGACAGTGCCCGCAGGCAAAGCAGCGATACCTTTTCCGAACAACACATACGCCAACGTCGTTGTCGCAAGACCTAGCCAGAGCGCCAGCGCAATTCCGGTTGAAGAATTGAATTGTGAAACATGTCCAACTCCGAGTGGCAACAAAAGCACCGCACCGATGAGGAATGACGCAGCCAGTACATCGGTTGGATGAGAATCTGCTTGGGCAAGTTGGCTACCGAGAACTGTGTAGATTGCATATGCACCACCGGCACCGACAGCAGCAAAGATTCCTATTGGATCGAGTCGCACATCACCGTTAAATGCGCTTGAACTCAGTGTCACAAGACCAGCAATAGCAATCGATGTCGAAATCCACCAAATGGTTGATGGTTTCTTTTGTCCGCGAACCCACGCAAGAAGACCAGCGAACAATGGACCGAGAGCCAAGGAAGCTAACGTGCCAATCGCTACGCCCACGATTCCGGTACCAACAAAAAACAATGCTTGATAGGCAGCGACTCCGACGCCCATCACCCAAATAAGTTTCATTTTCCAAAGCGCAAGAAGATGCGTAAACCGGCCATACAGCGCAGAGATTGCTACCAATCCGAGTGCGCCAAGAAGAAGACGAACGCTTGCAACAGTGACGGAATCAATAGTGAGTTCACTCAATGCTCGCGACGTTGCCGAAGTTCCGAAAAGTGCAGCCGAACCGAGAGTCGCGACGACGGGAACTAGCTGAGTTGAAGAACGACTCACTCAGTGTCCACCGATTGCACATCACCAGACGAACTAGCAAGCACAAGCAATGCTCCAGATTGGGCAACGCTTCGGAATTGCTTTACTTCTTCAACAGAAGGTGCATCCCCAACCACACTTGCCGCTTCAAGTGATTTCGCGCCACTCGCCATGGCAGTTGCGACAGCAAGTTCTAGAGCCCCGAAGTGACGATCTGCGACAACCACGCTCGCACCTGAATAGGTGCGTCCGTCTTGATCGCGCACACTCGCACCTGACGCAGCCATAACACGAGCTCTCGCACCTTTGGAGAGAGTGACCAGTTTGAGATCTTCAGCATCAAGATTCATCAGACTCTCCTTCAATCTTTTCAACGAGAACTTTTCCTACACGATTGCGACGACCCGCTACCGACTCGGCGGTGAGTCGCCATTTTCCAACTTCAATAGTTGAACCAGGAATTGGAACGCGACCCAAACGTGACGCCAGCAAACCGCTCACTGTGTCGATTCCTTCTTCATCGGCATCGAGATCTTCATCAATGAGTTGTGCCAAGTCTTCAATGTGCAGACGGGCCGAAATCCGGTATTCACCATCGCGTAGTTCGACGACTTCCGCTTCAGCCGTGTCGTATTCGTCAGATATTTCCCCGACGATTTCTTCAATGATGTCTTCAATGGTGACAAGACCAGCCGTGCCGCCATATTCATCAATCAAGATTGCAATGTGCAAACGCTTAGCCTGCATTTCACTCAACAACTCATCTACACCTTTGCTGTCTGGTGAGAAGAGCACTGGTCGCATGATCGATTCAACGCGTTCAGTCTGTTGTGATTGATTGTGTTCAAAAGTGCGCTGGGCCAAATCTTTGAGATAAACAATGCCGACAATGTCATCAATGTCTTCGCCAACAACCGGAATGCGTGAATAACCTGAACGCAAACTCAAGCTAATCGCTTGACGCAATGTTTTGTTGCCTTCAATCCACACCATTTCGGTGCGAGGAACCATCACTTCACGTGCGACTGTAGAACCCAATTCAAAAACCGAATGAATCATTCGTCGTTCGTCGTCCTCGATCACATCTTGACTTGCAAGATCCACAAGCTCGCGAAGCTCCGCAGCACTAGCAAATGGACCCTCTTTGAATCCTTTGCCAGGCGTAATCGCGTTGCCTACCAAAATCATCAGACGAACAAGCGGGCGCAACATTCCAGTGACGAAGCGAATGAATGGAGCTGTTGCTCGGGCGATTTCTTCGGCATGCTGTTTGCCCAAGGTGCGAGCGCCAACGCCAAAGAAAATAAACCCAGCAAATGTCATGATGAGAACTGTCACAAGCTTGGAAGAAGTTGTAGAAACTTCATCCACTACTGTGACAAGAAGCACTGTGGTGCTTGCCCAGCCAAGAGATGTCAGCGCCTGCAAACCATTGACATAACGAGGCTTGTCCGCGGCCAATTTCAACAACGCTGCATTCCGCTGCGGCTCGGCGTGGTGAAGGCTCTCTACGTGAGCAAGTGACAGACGCGAGACTGACGTTTCGATCATCACGATGAACGATGTGGAAAGCAGGGAGAGAGCAAAAAGAATGATCGAGAGCGTCATGACGCGCTCCTCTTTGATGCCAACTTCTTCAACAACTCTCCTTGCAAACCAAACATCACTGCATGCTCTTCTGGTTCAGCATGATCGTGACCGAGCAAATGAAGAATTCCATGTGTCAGCAATAAATCGAGTTCGTCTGCAGTGCTGTGACCCGCAGTGACCGCTTGCTGTGCCGCGACATGCGGTGAAAGCACCACGTCGCCAAGCATTCCAGCTTCGGCCGCTTCGCCTTCCGCTGGCGCAGTGAGTTCATCCATCGGAAAAGAAAGCACATCTGTAGGACCTGGTTCGTCCATATATTCGACGTGAAGTCGTTCCATTTCAACAAGATCAACAAGAGAAATTGCTAACTCAGATTCTGGATGCAAACGTAATTGCGACATTACAAAATCAGCAGTGTCAAGGAGTCGATTCTCATCCACTGAAACACCAGAATCATTACTGATGTCAACTGCGAATTCGCTAGTCACGTCGGTATCGCTTCTGGTCCGGCGCTGGCTGAATGGCATCCCACTTTGAATACGCATCAACAATGTGACCCACCAAACGATGACGCACGACGTCATGACTCGTGAGTTTGCAGAAAGCAATATCGTCGACATCTTTCAAGATGTCTTGGACGATCTGCAGACCACTTTTGGTTCCGCCAGGCAAATCCACTTGGGTGACGTCGCCCGTAATCACCATGGTTGAACCGAATCCCAAACGAGTAAGAAACATTTTCATTTGCTCAGGAGTGGTGTTCTGCGCTTCATCGAGAATGATGAATGCATCGTTCAACGTACGTCCACGCATGTACGCAAGTGGTGCCACTTCAATGGTTCCGCTTGTCATAAGCCGAGGAATTTTGTCTGGCTCAATCATGTCGTGCAATGCGTCATAGAGTGGACGCAAGTACGGATCGATTTTTTCGGTCAACGTGCCTGGCAAGAAGCCAAGCTTCTCCCCTGCTTCAACAGCAGGGCGCGTCAAGATGATTCGATTGACGGATTTGGCTTGCAATGCCTGAATTGCTTTCGCAACAGCAAGATAAGTCTTGCCGGTACCTGCGGGACCAATTCCGAAAATAATGGTGTTGTCGTCAATCGCATCGACGTAATGCTTTTGGTTGAGAGTTTTCGCGCGAATGGTGCGACCACGGTTACTCAAAATGTTTGCTGACAAAACGCCAGAAGGACTGACACCGTTTTCAGCGCGCAACATGGTCACTGAGCGTTCGGCGGCTTCCACATTCAAACTCGCACCAGTGCGAACGATGATTTGAAGTTCCGCAAACAGCTGGTCAAGAAGGGCTACGTCTTCAGTGGGACCATCAATAGAGATTTCGTTACCTCGGACCATGATGCTGACGGCAGGCACCTTGGCTTCAATCGCGCGCAAAATTTCATCGCTCGAGCCAAGCAATGAAACCATCGAGATGCTCGAGGGAACAACGATGGTGCTGGAGGTAGTCGATACTGGGTTCATCTGCGCCTAAGAATAGGGGTTTAGCCGGGTGGCCACTGCAAACCGCGGCCGCCGAGGACGTGCATGTGAGCGTGAAATACGGTCTGACCGCCATTAGCTCCGGTGTTGAAGACCAGGCGATAGCCACCTTCGATCTCCTGCTCGGCGAGACGAGTCGCAACCGCGAAGAGGTGTGCGCTCAGTTCTGGATCGGATGAAAGATCTGCAGCATCACTGAAGTGCTTGCGTGGAATGACAAGAAAGTGGTGTGGTGCTTCCGGCGCGATGTCATGAAATGCGACGACATGGTCATCGCTAAACAATTGATTCGACGGGATCTCCCCGGATGCGATTTTGCAGAAAAGACAATCACTCATGATTACGCCCATCTCGTCGTACGTGACATCACGATGCCAGCCGCAACAGTTCCAGCGGTTGATGTGCGCAACACGGTTGGTCCAAGACGCACTACTTGCGCGCCAGCTTCGGCAAACAATTCCAGTTCTTCTGGTGATACGCCACCTTCAGGACCAACCACGAGCAACAAGTCCCCTTGAAGCGGTACAGAAATTCCTGAAAGTCGAACGTCGCCATCTTCATGCAACACCCATGCATGTG
>JBEGON010000130.1:0-5222 GCA_041181965.1 Actinomycetota bacterium | reverse complement strand
TTTGTTGTGGAGATTGATTACGTCGATTCAGATTATGAAGACGATGGCATTGTTCTCGACCAAGATCCGATGGGCGGCGACAATGCCGATGACGGCAGCACCATCACTCTTGAAGTGGGCGCGGCCGAATAGTTGTCGGCATGGCGAGAGGGACTTGAGCGCCCCTTGACGAACTATTCACTGAGTGTATAGTGCCGTCATGTCGATCCCTCAAACACTGCTCGGTCTACTTGATGTAGAGCCACAGCACGGTTACCACCTCAAACTTCGATACGACGCTTTGTTCGGTGGTGGTCGCAGTCTGAAGTTCGGTCAGGTTTATTCCACTCTGGCACGACTGGAACGCGACAACTTGGTGCGCGTTGTAGCGACTGAATCTGCTGATGGTCCAGAGCGCACTTTGTATGCATTGACCAAATCTGGAGTGGGAGAACTTGAATCGTGGCTGTCCACGCCTCTCTCAACGAGCGATCATGCGCCGGGCGAGTTGTATGCGAAGGTCACTCTTGCACTTCTGACTGGCCGGTCGGCTGACGACATTCTCGATCGACAACGTTCGCTCTATCTGACCCGTTTGCGAGAGCTGGTTGATATTCGACGTAATGGAGACATTTCAGAACAACTCGCATCTGACTATGAAAGTGCGCATTTGAAAGCTGATCTGGATTGGATCGAAAAAGCTGGCAAGCGACTTGAAGCGTGGGCCAAGGCGTTAAGCGATGGGGAACTCTGATGCAACCAAGAATTTCTGCAAAGAATCTGACGCTCACTTTCGGCGAAACCAAAGCACTCAACAACGCATCAGTCGAAGTGTTCCCGGGTGAAGTGCTCGCGATTATGGGACCAAGTGGCTCTGGCAAGTCCACGCTGCTCCATTGCCTCGCTGGAATTTTGACCCCAGACTCGGGCGAAGTGCACTTTGATGGCGCTCGTGTTGATAATCAGCGAAGTGCTAAACGTGATGCATTGCGGATGCAACATTTTGGTTTTGTATTTCAGTTCGGAGACCTCATTCCAGAATTGACCCTCAAAGAAAACATCGCACTTCCATTAATGATGAACGGCGTCGCAAAGAAGGTCGCTTTTACACGGGCCGAGCATTTGGCCGAAGAAATGGATGTTGCAGAAATTCTTGAGCGAACTGCCGCAGAGGTATCAGGTGGCCAAGCCCAGCGAACAGCAATTGCCCGCGCGCTGGTTACTAAACCTGCAGTGCTATTCGCGGATGAACCGACTGGTTCTTTGGACTCACTTTCTGGTGAAAAAGTGCTCGATATTTTGGTGGAATTGGCGCGTAAAGAAGGCTCCAGCGTTGTTCTGGTCACTCACGCGATTGAAGTTGCGGCCGTCAGTGATCGGGAAATCATCATTCGCGACGGCCAGGTGGTTGAAAGCATCCGTTCATCATGAGCCAAGTTCGTTCTTGGGTAGCTACGGGCAATCTCGGCTTTCGTCTGTTGCGTGGAATGGGAACTGTCCGTTCGCTGATGGTGGTCGTAAGCAGTGCGATTGCTGGTTTTGTTTTGCTCTCAGCAATTACATTGCCGCTTTATTTTGAACGCCACGATCAGGCGCAAAGTAACCGCGAACCACTTGGCGCGAGCGGATTTTCAACTTGGCATCAAGATCAAGATGGAATGTGGACGCCAACTCCGAGTGCTTCTGCCGAGAGCGAATGGGTTTGGTATCCACGCACGCAGCACAAACCTGATTTGAATTCGACTGAACGCATTGCGATTGTCGGAGAACCAGTAGGAACTTCATATCTGACGATCACAATGATTGCGGGAGAGGGGCCGGTCCCACCAGGAATTCCAGCCCTTCCGACAAAAGAGATTTCCTATGCCAGTCCTGACTTTATTGAACGACTCAAGACAGATTCGACATATCAGAAATACTTCGGCAATTCAGTTGTAAAGGAAATTACTTCAGAGGGTTTGGCGTCGCCACGTGACTTGCTCGCGTATGTGGCGTTTGACGAAAAAGTTGCGGGTGCAAGCGCTGCCGAATATCTCGGTGACGCTTCATCTGTGATTATCGCGTGGGGTCGACAGAATGATTCGCCATTGAATCTTTCAACAATGTTGATTCCTTTGGGCGCGCTGGGAATACCAATTCTTGCGTTCATGTTGGCAGCATCTCGCATGTCTGCTTCTGTGCGCGAACGACGTTTGGCTTCGTTGCGATTGATCGGGTTGAGCAAAGCGCGCACACAGTTCCTGGCATCGATTGAAACTGTGGTGACGTCGGCAGTTGGGGCGTTGCTTGGTGTTGTTGCGTATTTCGCAGCGATAAGAATCTTCGCCGGAGCTGTAATTTTCGATCACAGTTGGTTTGTTGAGACAGTGAGTCCCACCTTCAGTGGAGTCGCATTCGTCTTGGTATTCATCCCACTTCTATCGTTGATGTCGTCGGCATTGCCGTTACTCAAGATTTCACGTAAACCTCTTGCGGTCGTTAAGCGCGCAAAGGCAAGTCGTCCAAGTTGGTGGCGCTTGCTCCCGCTTATTGGCGGTGTTGCTGCGATGCTTCACGTGATTGCCACACCCGTGTGGGATAGCGAAGGTCACTACATTCTCAGAGGTACACCAGAGAAAATCATGCTGGGGATTTTCGTCCTCGGCGCTATCGCTCTCGCTGTGGGAGTGCCGCTCGGAGTTCCAATCATTGCGCGCATGATTGGTAAAGGTTGGGCTTTCATTGCAAAGCGGCCAGCATTCATTCTCGCGAGTCGCGGGATTCAGCATGATCCGACGAGTACCACTCGACTTATTTCCACATTCTTGACAGTGCTACTCGTTGGAACAGTCGGTGCTGCAATGTTGTCGACTCAGGCGTCGAATTCCTACTACCAATATGTGCATTCAGCGCGAACCACTGGGCCAAATGTGGTGAGCATTTCATATGGATATGACCGAATCACTGGCAAGCAACTGCCAACACCTAATTTCGCTGAAGCAAGAAAAATGTTGACATCGATTCCAGGTGTGCAAGATCTTGTGCAGACAAGATATTGGGATTCGCCGTGTAATGAGACCAATTTCAACTGCTATCAGATTGTTGAAATATCGTGCGATGTATTGCAGCGCCTCGACTTCTATTCCGGTGAGTGCAAACCCGGTGAAGTTTTGTTGCCATCTCGAATGAGCGATCAATTAGGAACCCAAGGGCTTCTTTCTGGTCATGTGCAAATAAATGGCTGGAGATCGATTGAAGATGTCGGATTGAAAGAGCCAGAGGCGTTTGACATCACCCTTCCCAAAGCAAGAATCGCCGAGTTCAGCAATAAGTTTTATGGTTCATCATTCTTCTCAATGGTGGTGAGCACTGGTTTTAACAACCTTCCGGCTGGAATTTACGGCCAGGATTCGAATTGGTATTTGCTACTCGATGCTGGCGACAATGTCGACACGATTGAAAAGAACGTGACCCGCGATGTGCAATTGATGTCCTCATCGATGAATGTTTATCCAGCTGCAGATCCACGAGTGCTGACGGAATACGACCGAACCATGTCGATTGCCCGACTGGTTACGGTGACGGCTGGTCTCATCGCACTCCTCGCGTTGCTCGTGACTTCCCTCGATCGTGCGCGCGAACGACGGCGCCTATTTGCCATGCAACGTGTTGCGGGTGTGAGTTCTCGAACTTTGCTCGTCTCACAAATTCTGCAGGGAGCAATTCCATTGCTGATTGGTGCGATTGCAGCGGGTGGTGTGGCCTTGTTGGTAGCGAAGGCAATTTTGCACACGAGTAGTCGAAATGAACCTGTTATGCAGTGGGGTGCGCTGTGGACTACTGCTGGTCTCGGATTTGTCGCAGTGATTGCTATGGGGCTGAGTGCAATCCCAAGCGTCAAGCTACGACTTCGTGCCCAAGATTTGCGACGCGAATAATCGGTTTACCAGTGTGCTTCGAGCACGAGCAGTGAACGCGCAAACAGTTTGATGCGATCGCCTGCTTTGAGGTGAATTTCAGGTGAGAGACCACCTGGCTGAGTCGTATCGATGCGAATCGTCCACTTCTCCGCCCACGTTGCATCCGGAAGTGTGAAATCGATGTTTTCAAATCCTGAATGGAACAGAACGAAAAAGGAACAGACTGAACCTTCATCGCCATTTTCAGTCGACTGATTGATGAACATGCCGATGGTCTTTGCATCGGTGTCGAGCCATGACTCTTCGTTGAATTCAACTCCGTTTGGCGAGAACCAAGCTATATCTTTTGGTCCACCGTTTGTCGTCGGGCTACCCCAACGGTAATTACGGTGATGAAATGCAGGATGTTCGTTGCGCAATTTCAACAAATTGCGAGTCGTGTCGAGCATGTCCGCGCGATCGCCAGCGATATTCCAGTCAATCCATGAAATCTTGCTGTCTTGGCAGTACGCGTTGTTGTTGCCAAACTGCGTGCGGCCATGTTCGTCACCGGCGGTAATCATGGGAATGCCGGAAGCCAAGAGCTGGGTCGCCATCAAGTTGCGTTGCTGCTGCAAACGCAATGCGTTGATTGCAACGTCAGTTGTTTCACCTTCGACACCGTGATTCCATGAACTGTTGTGGTCGCTACCGTCGCGATTGCCTTCGCCGTTGGCTTCGTTGTGCTTTGAGTTGTAAGAAACAACGTCGCGCAAAGTGAAACCATCATGTGCTGTCACAAAATTGATAGATGCGCGCGGACGACGATCTTCATCGACGAACAAATCGGCACTGCCACTCAAACGTGATGCAAGCTCGGAAACACCTGGTGCCAAACCACGCCAGTAATCGCGAGCGATATCGCGGAAGCGGTCATTCCATTCGCTCCAAATGCGTGAGTAATTGCCCACTTGATAACCGCCAGGGCCAACATCCCATGGTTCTGCAATCAATTTCACACTTCGCAAAACAGGATCCTGCGCAATAGCTTGCATAAACGGGCCATCGAGATCCACATCGTGGTCGATGCGCGCGAGCGCTGGCATCAAGTCGAAACGGAAACCATCGACGTGCATTTCTTGAACCCAGTAACGCAAAGAATCCATCACCATCTGCAAAACCTGCGGGTGATACGTATTCAACGTATTGCTGCAACCAGTGGTGTCGTAATAGTGCTGCTTGTTTTCAGCGAGACGGTAATAGGTCGAGTTGTCGATGCCTTTGAAATTCATCATCGGGCCGCGCGGTCCGCCTTCTGATGTGTGGTTGTAGACAACGTCCAAAATCACTTCGATACCAGCTTTA
>JBEGON010000129.1:0-16408 GCA_041181965.1 Actinomycetota bacterium | reverse complement strand
ACCACCACTGATGTACACCGCTTGCAAACCTTCGCGATATTCCAAACCGTCAATCATGACTTTTTTAGCTTCATAAGAATTGAGAATGTCGAGCACTTCGTTGGCAGCATGAATCGCATTTACGCCCATCCATGAACGTGCCGTGTGTGCGCGTCGACCATGAGTGCGAACTTCGATGCGCATGGTTCCTTGGCAGCCGCCTTCGACTCCAGCATTTGACGGTTCCATCAACACTGCGAAGTCGCCTTGAATCCAGTCTGGATGTTCTTCAACGATTCGCTTGAGACCATTGAAGTCAGCTTCGATTTCTTCAGCTTCATAAAAGACATAGGTGACATCGCGATTTGGCGCATCAAGTGATGCAGCTAAACGCAATGCGATGGCAACGCCACCTTTCATGTCGCAGGTTCCAAGTCCATACATGCGATCTTCGGTTGCAACAGTTGATCCATCCGCAGCCGCCACCGGAACCGTTTCGCCAGTCTTCACAATGATTGCACTGTCATTGCCTGATGAAGGCACAGTGTCGAGGTGTCCACCGATGACGACGCGTTCAGCGCGACCCAAATTTGTGCGGGCAATGATGGTGTGTCCGTCCCGCAGAACTTCAAGATGACCGCGTTGCTTGAGCGCAGTTTCAACGGCATCTGCAATGACTTTTTCGTGTCGCGACTCCGATGGAATATTGACGAGATCTGCCAAAAGCGACACAACATCGCGGTCCAGGTCAAGAGATGCACTAGCCATGCGGGTACGGTAGTGCGTGTGAACACAAAAGTTTCTGCTGCCGCCCACGGTTTAGCAACATACTCCGGAAACACCTTGCTCGATGCATGGTTTCCGCAGCCCGTATTGAGCAACGTTCCGGCCGATGTGCCAGGACTTGTTGGACGTGTCGACGATCTACGCAAGGTACGTGTGGAAACCATCACTGTGGTGATTGAAGACCTATCGCTAGCTCCAACAAATGCAGCAAATGCTTACCTCCGTTTGCACTTGCTATCCCATCGACTCGTAAAACCACGCAGCATCAATCTCGATGGCGTTTTTGGCTTGTTGACCAATGTCGCATGGACCAACTTGGGACCAGTTGCGATTGACACACTGACTGACGTGCAAATTGCTGCACGTGCACAGGGCATCGCTATCACAGTTCTTGGAGTAGACAAGTTCCCACGCATGGTCGACTACGTCGTTCCAAGTGGCGTTCGCATTGCAGATGCGGATCGCGTGCGACTAGGTGCACATCTCGCTGAAGGCACAACGATCATGCATGAAGGTTTCGTCAACTTCAACGCTGGCACTCTCGGTGCTTCTATGGTGGAAGGCCGCATCTCTGCTGGCGTTGTAGTTGGCAACGGTTCTGACATTGGCGGTGGCGCATCCATCATGGGCACGCTTTCTGGTGGCGGCAAAGAAGTCATCAGTGTCGGTGAAGGATGCCTGGTTGGCGCTAATGCCGGCCTCGGAATTTCGCTTGGCGATGGATCCGTTGTTGAAGCAGGTTTGTATCTCACTGCTGGTGCAAAGGTTTTGTTGCCAGATGGAACATCAGTGAAAGCCAAAGAACTTTCTGGCGCAAAGAATCTACTTTTCCGCCGCAATTCACAGACTGGTGCTCTCGAAGCAAGTCCACGCACTGGCACCTGGGGCGGACTCAATGCCGCGCTGCATTCCAACGACTAAATGACAAAGCGCACAAAGCGAATCACTGCGTTCGCTGTACTTGTTCTTGCACTTTCTTTTTGTTGGACTCACTCGGTGCAAATAGCTGACATTGCTACTCCTGGCTATTGCAAAATCGCAACGAATGACGGCACACAACAACTCAGCACTAATGATGCAATCAAAACTGTCGAATCATTGTGGAAATCAGATCACAAGCTCAACAGAGAATCCTTGTCTTGCACCTATTGGCCGACCGGCGGATTCGGTTCCCAAGAGATCGACAAAATCGGATTAACTCCCCGCGCGCTGCAGTGTTTGACGCAGTGAAGAAGCAGTTTGGCTTCATTCCCTACGGCGGATTCGCACCAGGTGGTGTGACTACTGGACACAAACCTGGTTCAGCGCATTACGAAGGGCGCGCAGTTGATTTGTTCTTCAAGCCTTACACCAGCAAAACGAAGAAACTTTCTGGTTGGCAGGTTGCGCAGTGGGCAGTGCTCCACGCAGATGAATTTCATATTGCAACTGTGATTTATGACGACCGAATTTGGACCCGCAACGGCTCCTATCAAGGATGGCAGGTTTTTGTTCCAGAGTATGGAGATCCAAAAAACGCAACGATTCGCCATTTAGATCACGTGCACATTGACGTGTTCTAAATGAAATGCCCCGCGAAAGCGGGGCATTTCATTTAGCGCTTGTTGAGCGGTACGTAGTCGCGGACTGGCACGCCAGTGTAAATCTGACGCGGACGACCAATCTTGGTTTGTGGGTCTTCGATCATTTCACGCCACTGTGCAATCCAGCCTGGCAAACGACCCAAGGCAAACAACACAGTGAACATCTGAGTTGGGAACCCCATCGCGCGGTAGATCAAACCGGTGTAGAAGTCGACGTTTGGATAAAGCTTGCGAGAAATGAAGTAGTCATCAGAGAGCGCTGCTTCTTCAAGGCGCATAGCGATTTCAAACATTGGGTCGCTGACGTTGAGTTTTTCGAAAACTTCGTATGCAGTCTTCTTGATGATTGCTGCGCGAGGGTCATAGTTCTTGTAGACACGATGGCCAAAGCCCATCAAGCGAACATTGTCTTCTTTGTCCTTCACCTTGCGGATGAATTCGTTGACGCCGTCACCAGACTTGTGAATTTGGTTCAACATTTCAAGTACTGCCTGATTCGCACCACCATGAAGTGGCCCGAATAGTGCGTTGATTCCCGCAGATACAGATGCGAACATGTTTGCGTGTGATGAGCCGACCAGACGGACGGTCGAGGTTGAACAGTTTTGTTCGTGGTCTGCATGCAAAATGAAAAGCTGATCCATCGCGCGAGCAACCACTGGGTCGACTTCGAAATCTTCCACTGGCACTGCAAAAGTCATCCGCAAAAAGTTTTCAATCAAACCGAGATTGTTTTGCGGATACATGAATGGTTGGCCGATACTGTTCTTGTACGCATACGCTGCAAGGGTAGGCATTTTTGCCAGCAAACGAATCGTTGAGATGTGTACTTGCTCTTCGTCGAATGGATCGAGTGAATCCTGGAAGAAAGTCGAAAGCGCACTGACTGCAGATGACAAAACTGCCATGGGGTGCGCATCTGATGGGAAACCATCAAAGAAACGACGCAAGTCTTCGTGCACCATGGTGTGTGCACCGATGTTGGCTTCAAAGGATGCGAGATCTGTGGCGCTTGGGAGATTGCCGTAGATCAACAGATAAGCAACTTCATAAAATGTTGAGTCTGCTGCGAGTTGTTCGATGGGGTAACCGCGGTAGCGCAGAATGCCCGCGTCGCCGTCGATGTAGGTAATGGCCGATGTGCATGATGCCGTATTGGTGAAACCAGAGTCGAGTGTGACGTAACCAGTCTCTGGCAAGAGTTTGCCGATTTCCAGACCGGAATTACCAACGGTTGCCGGCACGACCTTGAGGTCGAGCTGCTTGCCGTCTGCGTTGAGTGAAACGCCTGACATTGTGCCTCCCAATGACGCGAGCCAACGCGCGTCAGGGGCTAACGATACCGAGCAGTACGAGGGGGAAATGACCGCGAGCGGCTAGGAAGACAAGCGGGCGGGCAACTGCTGTACTCGCTCGTCAGAGACAGTCAGGGCAACGCGCACAAACTGCTGCCCCGCCGCTCCGTAAAACGCGCCAGGCGCGACCAAAACGCCGCGCTCGGCAAACCAGCGGACGCTTGTCCAGCAGTCCTCTTCACGGGTCACCCAGAGGTAAAGGCCCGCGTCCGAATGTTCGATTCGGAATCCTGCCTCGAGTAGAGCAGCGCGAGCGATATCGCGACGTGCTGCGTAGCGAGCCCGCTGCTGATCAACATGTGCATCGTCATTGAATGCCGCCACCGACGCTTGCTGAATCGGCGCCGGCAGAATCATGCCTGCGTGCTTACGTACTTCAAGAATTGGTTTGATGAGCTGCGGATCGCCAGCGAGGATCCCGACGCGATAACCCGCAAGGTTGCTGCGCTTCGACAATGAATTGACCAGCAATAGACCGTGATGTCGGGCACCAGAAACATCTGGATGCAGCAAAGACACTGGAGATTTTTCCCAACCCAGTTCGATGTAGCACTCATCAGAAACAACAATGACGTCTCGAGATTGCGCCCACTGGACAATGGCAGCAAGTTCACCCGCGGATGTCACGCGTCCTGTTGGATTTGATGGCGAGTTCAACCACACCATGGCAAGACGTCGACCACTTGCTTCAGCTTTTGCATGAGCCTCATCAAGTTCTGCTATTGAATCTGCTGTGACCGTTTTGCATCCAGCGATTCGTGCGCCAACATCGTACGTTGGATATGCAGTCGCGGGAATTGCAATGACATCGCGCGCAGTAAGTCCAAGCAAAGTTGGCAACCACGCAACAAGTTCTTTTGATCCAACTGTAGGAATGATTCCGTCGAGCCCAATTCCACTAATACCTAAGCGACGTTGCAACCAATTGATGGCGGCTTGACGAAATTCGACTGAACCGATTGTTGTGGGATATCCCGGTGCGTCTGTCGCACTCGCTAAAGCAGCGCGAATAACTTCTGGAGTTGGATCAACTGGAGTGCCGACCGACATATCGATGATGCCGTCAGCGTGAGCTCGTGCAATGTCACCAAAAGGTGCGAGTTGATCCCACGGAAAATCTGGCAAGGACCGTGATGCAAAGTCCATTGCGTTCAATTACTTCTTAGGAAGAGCGGCAACCAAGCTTGAATCTTTGTGCTGTGGACCGAGCTTTGCGGCACCGCCAGGTGAGCCAAGGTCGCCAAAGAATTCAACAGCTGCGCCGGTGTAGTCCTTTTCGTTGCCAGGAACATCATCTTCGTAGAAGATCGCCTGAACTGGACATACTGGTTCGCAGGCACCGCAATCCACGCACTCATCAGGATGGATGTAGAGCATGCGATCGCCTTCGTAGATGCAGTCAACAGGGCACTCTTCAATGCAAGCCTTGTCTTTAACATCGACACACGCCGCGGCGATGACATAGGTCATGATGACTCCTCGAACTACGAATGTGGGCTAAACCTACTCACCCGAGGGGTTTGCCGCAGCAGCCTTGGCAGGTTTTTTTGCCAAATTTCGATGATGGCTAGAGAGCAATGCCAGAAAACAGGTCGGTTTCCCAACCCGTGGCTGCATCGACTTCTCCCCGCTGCCCAGCGACAAGTCGATAGTGCTCAACCCCAAACTGATCGCCGCTAAATTCAATCATCGCTGCGAACGGGCCTTCATCGAGTTTTACTTGAGTGACGTGCGAACCGAGAGCGGCGACTTTTGCCGACGAAAAACGTTCCGCTGAAATGCGCGTCGTGATGACGTCGTCTTCTACTAAGAATGGAAGCTCTTCAAGATTCATTTCGGTGAATTCGTTGGAAATGCCTTGCGCTTTGAGTTGTTCGACCGCTTTGCGCATCGGACCTTTTGGTGATGCATTCCAGTAAACCTTGTGGATCTGCCACGCTGCACCCAACTCTGGCTTGAACGTTGAAATAGACGCGAGTTGGTAGGCGTACATGGCAACGCGATGAGCCTTGATGTGATCGGGATGTCCGTAGCCACCGAAGTCATCGTAGGTTGCCAACACATGCGGCTTCACTTCGCGAATAATTTCAACTAGTAGAGACGCGGCTTCAAGCAAGTCTGCTTGCCAAAAACAATCTGGACGATTGTTGGGTTCTGTTCCCATCATGCCGCTGTCGCGGAAATGGCCGTGACCGCCAAGGAAGCGATGATCTGTCACACCGAGATGGCGCATTGCCGTCGCGAGTTCGTCAAGGCGAATGTGCCCCAGGGTGTCTTCAGCATGAGATGCCACGTGGGCGAGATGATCAACCAGCACTTCGCCTTCTTCACCTGCGGTACACGTCACCAAGGTGACGCCATAGCCGAGGGACGCATAGTGCGCCATCGTGGCTCCGTTATTGATGGTTTCATCGTCAGGATGTGCATGCACAAGCAAGAGTCGAGGCGTTTGAGGCATGGGCGAAGTCTAGGCAACTCACATTTGGCAAGATGGCGCTATGAGTAAATGCAAATGCGTTGCAACTGACAACACCTTCCCCGAAATGGCCGCTCGCACTGGGCAATTCCGGATGGGCGCTCCACGAAGTTTTGTACTTCGAAGCAGTGTTCACACTGTCGGTTTCACACGAAGTGCAGATGGCTACTCGTCGGCCCTCGACATTTGGCTCGTCACCGACCTCAAAGGTGAACCAACCGAAAGATGTTTGGTGCGCAGTGCAGATTTACTCGCCGACGAAGAGCACCTTTCTGCGGCCGAACGTGCGCGTCGCGAACGTCTTCGTGAATCCGGTTCCGGAATTACGACCTTTAGTGCGGATGACAGCTTTTCCATCGTCGCATTTAGTTTGAGTGGCAGTCTTTGGGTAATCGACGTTGCGAGCAGTGCTCGTCAAAACTTTGCGCAATACCAAGCCGTTGTCGATCCGCGCGTTAGCCCTAATGGGGAATTTGTTGCATTTACTTCTGGTGCAGATTGCGTGATTGTTCGAACCAAAGATGGATCAGAAGTCCAACGTCTAGCTGCCGAATCCGAGACAGTTTCCTACGGTCTTGCTGACTTTATCGCTGCCGAAGAGCTCGAACGTTACCGCGGACATTGGTGGTCGCCAGATTCGAAGCAACTTGTTGTCGAACGCAACGATGAAGCACATGTCGATGTCAAATGGATTGCAGATCCCACCTATCCAGATAACGAAGCGCGTCCGCATCGTTATCCATCAGCAGGAACCCGCAACTCCACCGTTTCGCTCGTGCAATTGCATGTAGATGGAGGCAGCAAAACCACTATTTCACTCGATGATTTTGAATATTTAGTGGATGTGGAGTGGAGCGTTGATGTTCCGTTAGTAACACTCATGAGTAGAGACCAGAGACTACAAAAGCATTTCCATATTCGCGATGGCCGACTCGTCGAAATCGCACAGTCAACTGATTCATCGTGGGTGGATTGCGGTCTTGGCACACCAACTCATGTTGGAAATGAACTGCTCACTCACGACGACAAGAGTGGTTCGCGCAAGCTTTACCTCGGCACGCGTGAAGTATGGAATGGACGCCGCTATGTAGCGAAGGTGAATGATGCGAATTCAGAGCGCATGATTCTTTCTGTATATAACGAACCTTGGCAGCTTGAAGTTATTTCGGTGAACGTCAATGGTGATGTGCTTTCCATGAGTGACCCAGAAGGATATGCACTCGCAGTCGTCGACGATTGCTATTCAGTCATCGTGCAACACGATCTCACAAATGCAAGTGCGCGTTATTTGATCAAGCATTACGACAAGACAATCTACGAAATCACTTCGCATCAAGTGAAGTCGCCAGTTGTTGCATCACCGAAGATCAAGTCACGGACAGAACGCGAACTCCCTACCGCTGTACTGTGGCCAGAAAATCACAAAAAGGGTTCGCACAAACTGCCGGTAATCGTGGCGATCTATGGTGGTCCACATCACGCGGAAGTTATTGCTGCGCGAAGTGCTTTTGCTGCAGATCAATGGCTCGCAAATCAGGGATATTGCGTCGTAGTGATTGATAACGCGGGAACACCTGGTAAGTCCCCTGCCTGGGAGCGCGAAGTGACACATGATTTGACTGACGTGATTTTGCGTGACCAGGTACTTGGGCTTCAAGCACTTGGCCGCAAATACGAAGACATGGATATGGACCGAGTCGGAATTCATGGCTGGTCCTTCGGAGGTTATCTCTCCGCTCTCGCAGTTTTGGATCGCCCAGATGTGTATCACGCGGCGTGGGCGGGTGCCCCCGTCACGGAATGGACCATGTATGACACCGCGTACACCGAGCGTTACCTTGGTAATCCAAACTCACAACCAGATGTTTACGAAGCCGGTTCGCTCATCCGTCGCGCGGATCAACTGAAGCGTCCACTCGCCTTGATTCATGGCCTGGCCGACGACAACGTGCTTGCTGCTCACTCACTCCAACTCTCGGGTGCGTTGCTAGCGGCAGGCAAAGCTCACACATTCTTGCCATTAGCTGGCGTGAGTCACATGACACCGCAAGTTGATATCACTCGCAACATCATGTTGTTGATGCGTGACTTTTTCGATCAGCACTTAAAAGTAAAACGCTGATTATTCAGAAACGAAATCGCGACCGGACGTAGGTCCATCGTGTGAACTCGTGTGAGTCACATTCGGTGCGCTTGGGATCGAACGCTCGTCATGCGGACGTCGAATGGTTGGCACCTTCGCGATACGTACTTGTGGGAAATGGCACGCCACTTGATGGCCTGGCGCCACTTCACGAACTGATGGCATTTCGGTGGCACAAATATCTTGAGCAATCGGGCAACGCGTGCGGAATACACATCCAGACGGTGGATTGATTGGGCTCGGCAAATCACCTTCAAGCAAGATGCGTTCGCGTTGTGCTTCAGCAATCGGATCTGGCAATGGCACTGCCGAAAGCAATGCTTGGGTGTATGGATGTTGCGAACGTTCGTACAACGTATCGCGATCCGCCAATTCCATGATGTGACCGAGGTACATCACGGCAACGCGATCTGAAATGTGGCGAACCACAGACAAATCGTGGGCCACAAAAAGATATGACAGATTGAAATCACGCTGAATGTCATCGAGCAAGTTCACGACCTGCGCCTGAATCGACACATCGAGTGCAGAAACCGGTTCGTCCAAAACGATGAATGACGGACGTAGTGCAATCGCGCGAGCAACACCAATGCGCTGACGCTGTCCGCCAGAAAATTCATTGGGATAACGGTTGTAGTGCTCAGGATTGAGACCTACACGTTCCATCAACTCTTGCACGGCTTTCTTGACACCGCCAGCCGGCTTTTCGTTTTGAATTTCAAACGGCGCTGCAATGATTTTGCCGACCGTATGGCGTGGATTCAAAGAAGAATATGGATCTTGGAAAATCATCTGCATACGACGACGCATCGGACGCAAATCATTGCGAGATGCATGAGTGATGTCGACGCCTTCGAAAAGTACTTCACCTGCGGTTGGTTCCAAGAGACGAAGTACTGCGCGACCAGCGGTTGATTTACCGCAACCGGACTCACCTACAAGACCAAGGGTTTCACCTTGATTAATGTGGAAACTGATTCCATCGACAGCTTTGACATCTCCGGTCTTGACGGTGCGCAATCCCTTTTTGAGAACAGGGAAATACATCTGAAGATCTGTGACTTTGAGCAATGGTTCGGTCATGACGATGCACCTGACAAACGCATTTTCGCAATCTCAATTCGCTCTTCTGATGGCAGATGGCAGCGGACAAAATGTCCCGGCGCACTTTGCACGAGTTCTGGTAGTTCATTGACGCACCGGTCGCCTGCGACTCGATCCTTTGCAAAGCAACGTGAGGCGAATGCGCAACCAACTGGCAAGTTCAACATTGACGGTGGCTGACCCGCGATTGGAATAAGTCGCTCTGCTACCTGGTCAAGACGTGGAACAGAGGCAAGCAAACCAACCGTGTATGGCATTTCTGGACGATAGAAAATGTCGTGAACAGTTCCTTGTTCGACGACGCGACCGCCGTACATGACTGCAACTTCATCAGCAGCTTCTGCAATCACACCAAGATCGTGGGTAATGATGATGACCGCAGAATTAAATTCCTTCTGCACATCTTCAATCAAGGCGAGAATCTGCGCCTGCACTGTCACATCGAGGGCTGTGGTCGGTTCGTCTGCAATCAAGAGCGATGGGTTGTTGCACAATGCCATAGCAATCATTGCGCGCTGACGCATGCCGCCTGAAAATTGATGCGGGTAATCCTTCGCACGTTTTGCAGGTTCTGGAATGCCAACGCGATCGAGTAGTTGGATTGCATGATTCATTGCCTGGTCTTTGGTGGCGTCGTTGTGAGCTAAATACGCCTCAGCAATTTGCTCCCCTACGGAATAGAAAGGGTGCAATGACGACATTGGGTCTTGAAAAATCATTGCCATATCGCGTCCGCGATATTTACGCGCTTCTTCTTCAGGAAGTTTGTTCAGGTCTACACCATCGAGCAAAATCTCGCCGGTGATACGCGCTTGACGTCGATTGTGCAATGACATGATGGCCAAGCTGGTTACAGATTTACCTGAGCCCGATTCGCCAACAATGCCGAGCGTGCGACCATGTTCAACCTTGAGCGAAACACCATTGACCGCGTTGACGATACCGTCATCGGTAGTGAACGAGACGCGCAAATCTTTGACTTCTAGGTAGCTCATTCGACTGTCACCCGTGGATCGATTACAGAGTAAAGAATGTCGACGACCAAGTTGGCCAAGACAATAAACGCTGCCGCAAGCAATGTGGTCGCCACAATGATTGGCAGGTCATATTCGATAACGGACTGAATCGTCAGACGACCAAGTCCTGGAATCGAGAAGATTTTTTCGGTAACAATCGCACCACCGAGCATGAAAGCAAAGTCCATTGCAGCAAGTGTGGTGAGCGGAGCGAGTGCCGGCCGCAAAGTGTGACGACGCAGGATGGTGCGTTCAGACAAACCTTTTGCGCGAGCCGTGCGAACGAAGTCTTCGCTACCAGTTTCGATAACAAAACCGCGAGTAAGTCGGGCATAAATCGCCAGACCGGGAAGCGCCAACACGAGGCACGGAAGAATCATTGTCATGATGAACTTTGGAAAATTCTCCAGCGGCGGGTAATAGTCCGGCGGCGGAATAAGTCCAAAGCGACCGATCAAGAACGTCAACAACATTTGACCAGTCAAGAAGGTTGGCATTGATGTTGCGAAAACAGTGAGAACGTTGATCAGATGATCTGGCAAACCGCCGCGACGGCGGGCTGCCCAAATACCTAGCAAAATGCCGGTTCCAACCCAGAGAGTGACAGAACCAATTGCGAGGTACACAGTTGCAGGCAATGCGGTGATGATGAGATCAGTCACGCAACCTTGCTGACGGAATGAATAACCGAGTGAAGGCGCTGGGCAGGTAAAAGCAGCAGTGCCTGAACCGTATTCACGGCCCATGAAAATGCCCTTTAAGAAACGGAAGTACTGCTCCCAAATTGGAAGGTCATAACCCAAACGCACACGGTTTGCGGCAATTGTTTGTGCCGTGCAATTTTTGCCACACGTGAGTGCAGCGGGATCGAAAGGAAGCGATGCGAACAGCACATAGACCACTGCACTAATAATCAGCAGCAATACTGCTGAATACATCGCGCGTCGGATTATGTACCGTGCCATTTCTTGCCTCTCTCAGTGAAGTGAATGATGTGTGGGCTAGCGAACTAGCCCACACATCACTTCAGTATTACTTATGCAGCCTTAACGCCAATGTCGTTGTAGCTTGGGCAACCGTATGGAGCCCACATGTAGACGCCAGTGAGGTTTTCGCCCCACATGAACTGAGCCTTGGTGAACAGACCTGGAAGGATCCACATCTTGTCCATCACGTATTGGTTCAATTCAGCCCATTGCACCTTCTGTGCTTCACGGTCAGCGTTTCCTTGTGCAGCCGCAACCTTTGCAGCGAATGCTGCGTAGTCAGGATCTGACTTGGTCTGGCTTACGTTGAAGCCACCGTTGTCAATGAACAATGGTGGAATAACGGTAGATGCGTTGAACCAGTCTGGACCCCAGCCAGCGCCTGAGAGATCTCCGGCCTTTTCTGGGTTCAAGATAACGCCGTAGTAAGAACCAGCATCAATGAAGTTTGCATTGAGCTTGATACCAACACGTGCGTAAGCAGCCTGGGTGATTGCGAAGCTCTGACGGTTGGTGTCAGAGTCTGCGTAGTCACGGGTGATGCCCTTGGTGGTTACACGGGTGTACTCATCTGGACATTCGGTCTTTGCCTGATCCATCAAAGCCTGCGCCTTTTCGACGTTGCCTTCTGGCTTAGCATCTTCGTAACCGGTAACTGCTACGTACTCTTCCATGTTTGGCTTGATCGCGCCGTCAGCGAAATCGCCACCAAATACAGAACCACCAGCGAGTGCGCGGGTGGCCTGACGGTCACCTGCGTAGAAGAGTGCTTGACGGATTGGCAAGCAGGTCATCTTTGAAACGTTGATAGCGGTGTAAGTAACGTAGATGTCGTAGTCATTGAGACGACGTGATTCCATCTTTGGATCATTGAAGACAGCTTCAAGATTGTCAGAGTAGATACCATCGAGACCAACAGCGGTCTTGCCGTCGCCAGTTCCGTTGATGATGTATTCGTCCTGACCCTTTTCGTCCTGTGCAAACTTCACAACAACTTCGTCTGGCAATGCCTTACGGAAGTCATCTGAATCATCACTCCAGTTTTCGTTGCGAACGAGAACGAGCTTCTGACCGGTGGTGTATTCCTTGATCTTGTAAGGTCCGGAAGAAACGATGTTCTTGTCGTAAGCGTCACCAACGTTGCCGCCTTCATCCAATGGAACTGGAGAGAAGGTGAGCAATGCAGTGGTGTAGTTGAAGTCAGCGTGTGGGCTGTTCAACTTGAAGGTGATGGTCTTGCCATCTTCTGAACATGAAACAGCTGCGTCGTACAAAGCCTGTTGTTCTGCAGTTGCAGTGTATGGGCCTGGGTACTGGCTTGTTCCGTCAGCGTTGCTTGGGATATCCAAGAATGCTTCAGCGAATGCAGGGCCGTCAGTGATGACGTCGTTTGCAAAGCTGCGGCTAACGCCGTACGCAACTTCTTTACAGGTGATTGCAGAACCATCTTGGAATGTCACGCCATCACGCAAGGTGAATGACCATGACTTGAGGTCTGCACTTGGGGTACCGAGGTCGGTAGCCAAGTCAGCGACAAGTCCGGTACCAGCTGCGCCTGCTACTGGCTTGTATGAAACCAATGAGCGGGTCAAGTAGGTGGCCGAAAACGCCAAGTCTGAACCGGTGTAGTTACGTTGTGGATCGAGGTGCAAAATTTGTTCTGCGTGAGTCAAGTAAGTGACAGTGCCACCCTTTGCTTCACCAGTACTACCGCTACCGCCACATGCTGCAAGCAACATTGCAGAAGCAGCAATTGCAGCACCAAACTTGAAACCAAGTTTCGAGCTCGCCATGTGCTCTCCTTTCAGGTGCGAATGGATTTCATTCGCACTTGTAAATGCCTTCGATCGAAAGGCACTTACATTTCTACGTGCAAAAACGTAGAAATTCTTTTTTAGTTTCGTTCGAGTTTTGGATCGAACGCGTCAGAAACGCCGGCACCAACAAGGTTGAGTGCTGTCACCAGAATCACCAAAGTGAACGCTGGAATAAGGAAGTACGTCGGAACCGCTTGCGCATAGCGCACTGCGTTGTCCAACATCACACCCCACGAAGGCATTGGCTCTTGAATACCAATACCTAGGAAAGAAAGTGCCGCTTCAGTCGTCAAAAAGCCTGGCAACGACAGCGACAAGAAGATGATTGCTTTTGGCCACAAGCTCGGCATGATTTCTTTGAAAATAATGCGACGGCGGGTTGCACCTAAGGATTCAGCAGCGAGAACAAACTCGCGTGAACTAATGGACAACACATCAGAACGAATGAGGCGCGCGAGCCCTGCCCAGCCGAAGATGGTGAGCATGACAATCAACAACAGGATCGTCGCGATATTTCGATCTTCTAGACCGAGAAAACTCTGAAGGCGGTCGGCGAGTGGTCGTGCGACTGCAATCAACATGAAGAAGGTTGGAAACGCAAGCAAGAGGTCAATCAAACGACCGATGCCTTCATCCACTTTGCCTTTGAAGTACCCAGAAATAACACCGATGATCATGCCGAGCGAAATAGACAGCACAGACGTGATGACAGCGATGGTGATTGAGGTGCGTGCGCCGAGCAAAAGCCGTGCAAATACGTCGCGACCTACACCTGGTTCGACGCCAAGCCAGTGCTCCTTGGAGATACCGCCCCACGGACCGAGTGGGTAGTTGAAGTAATCGAGGTTGATAGCGCTGCGATCGATGACATATGCATCGAGACCTAGCAACGCCAGAATCGGGGTTGCGAGAAATGCAGTGACGAAGAAGAAGAGACTGATGAAGAGACCAGTCATGGCAACTTTGTCTTTTTTGAAGCGGGCCATCGCCAGGCGGGCAGGGCTGCGACCGGCAATAACCGGAGCTGACTGTTCAGCCACGCAACCCTCCTTAGACGCCTGTGTCTTATCCGAAACGGACTGTTCGGGCGGGAATCTACCTGTGCCACTCGGCAAACGGAACCCCTTTTGGGGTCAATAAGGTCACAAAATGAGAGGTCCGAGTAACTCTACGTAGCAAAAAGTGGCCTGAATCACGCTCAAGCCACCATTTTGCTTCGAAAACGACTACAGAGAGTCGCGGAACTACTGGGCGCTCTGTGAAGCAGCCTTGGCGCGTGAACGAGTGCGGTCGCGCTCGGTCTTGTCCAAGATCACCTTACGAATGCGAACAGCCGCAGGCGTCACTTCGATGCATTCGTCTTCGCGACAGAATTCCAAAGACTGCTCAAGTGAGAGTAGGCGCGGTGGAATCAGGCGTTCAAGTTCATCCGCGGTCGCGGAGCGCATGTTGGTCAACTTCTTTTCTTTGCAGATGTTGACGTCCATGTCTTCGTTTCGGGCATTTTCACCAATGATCATGCCTTCGTACACATCAGCACCTGGTTCAACAAACAAGCTGCCGCGTTCTTGAATACCGAAGCACGCAAATGAGGTCACCTGGCCCGAGCGATCTGAAACCAACGATCCATTTGGACGTGTGCGCACTTCGCCAAACCATGGTTCGTATTTCTCGAATACGTGATGCAAAAGACCTGTACCGCGAGTTTCGGTAAGAAATTCGGTTCGGAAACCAATCAGGCCGCGGGCAGGTACAAGATATTCCAAACGCACCCAGCCGGTGCCGTGATTGATCATCTGTTCCATGCGGCCCTTGCGAGAACCGAGCAGCTGTGTCACAGCACCAACAAAATCTTCAGGAACATCAACGGTCAACCGTTCAACAGGTTCATGCAATTTGCCGTTGATTTCACGAGTCACAACCTGTGGCTTTCCAACCGTAAGTTCGTAACCTTCACGACGCATCAATTCGACGAGAACAGCAAGCTGCAATTCACCACGACCTTGCACTTCCCATGCATCTGGACGATCTGTGTCCAAAACTCGAAGCGACACGTTGCCGATTAATTCACTATCGAGACGATTCTTCAACAGACGAGCAGTGAGTTTCGTTCCACTTCGACCTGACAATGGTGAAGTGTTGATACCAATCGTCATAGAAATACTTGGTTCATCAACGGTGATAACTGGCAATGGACGCGGATCTTCTGGATCAGCAAGAGTTTCACCGATGGTGATTTCGGGAATACCAGCAACCGCAACGATGTCGCCAGGACCAGCACTGTCAACAGAAACGCGATCAAGTGCTTCAGCCATTAAAAGTTCTGCAACTTTGACGCGAGTGATTGTTCCGTCTTGGCGACACCACGCAACGCTCTGACCTTTTTGCAAAGTGCCCGAGTGAATGCGGCACAGTGCCAAGCGACCCAAGTAAGGAGACGCATCGAGGTTGGTAACGTGTGCCTGCAAAGGCATTTCAGGATCATATGAAGGTGCTGGAATCACATCGAGCAATGTCTTAAAGAGTGGTTCCAGATTTTCGCTATCTGGCATGCCGCCGTCTTCTGGCTGATTCATCGATGCCCGACCCGCACGTGCACTCGCGTACACAACAGGGAAATCGAGAGCGGCATGATCCACGCTGTCATCAATCAAATCCATGAAGAGTTCGTACGTCTCATCGACAACTTCTTTGATTCGTGAATCGGGACGATCCACTTTGTTGACAACAAGAACAACTGGTAGGCGCTTTGCGAGCGCTTTGCGCAATACGAAACGGGTCTGTGGCAATGGGCCTTCGGATGCATCAACGAGCAAGAGCACGCCGTCGACCATTTCGAGACCGCGTTCTACTTCACCACCGAAGTCAGCGTGACCTGGAGTGTCAACAACGTTGAAAATAACTGGGCCATCAGTAGCCGAAGGGCCTGAGTATTTGATGGCTGTGTTCTTAGCGAGAATCGTGATGCCTTTTTCGCGCTCGAGATCCATGGAGTCCATGACTCGTTCCGCCACGTCTTGGTTGGCGCGAAATGCACCGGACTGCCACAGCATGGAGTCGACCAACGTGGTCTTACCGTGGTCAACGTGGGCGATGATGGCGAAGTTACGAAGGTCTGGACGAGCGACTTTATTGGCTGATTTCACTTGCGGATTCTACGGGT
>JBEGON010000128.1:0-8496 GCA_041181965.1 Actinomycetota bacterium | reverse complement strand
CCCCTGATTTCACACAAACTCACTGTCCTTCGTGACAAGAACACTGATTCACCGACCTTCCGCAAACTCGCGGATGAACTGGTGTCGATGCTCGCAGTGGAAGCAACACGCAACATTCGCGTCGAAGCAGTCGATGTCGTCACTCCAGTGGCAGCGACCAAAGGCACTCGCCTTTCAGATCCACAAGTTTTGATTGTTCCGATTCTTCGCGCAGGTCTTGGCATGCTCGATGGCATGTCTCGCATCGTGCCATCTGCAGAAATTGGTTTCCTCGGAATGGTTCGCAACGAAGAAACTCTCGAAGCCACCACCTACGCAGATCGTCTTCCAAAGAATCTCACTGGCCGTCAGGTGTATTTGCTTGACCCGATGCTCGCAACCGGCGGTTCACTCGCATCTGCAATTCACTTGATGTTGCAACGTGGTGCAAGTGATGTCACTGCATTGTGTTTGATTGCAGCGCCAGAAGGTCTCAAAAAGATTGAAGAACACTTCGGCGATCATGACAACGTCACGATTCTGTGCGCAGGTCTCGATGAGAAACTCAATGAAAAGGGTTACATCGTTCCTGGTCTTGGCGATGCAGGCGATCGCTTGTATGGAAGCGCTGAATAACTCGTACTAAAACAAAAAGCCCAGCCAATCGGCTGGGCTTTTGTCGTTTGTTTAAAGCGACTTGAGTGCTGCAACAACTTTGGTGAGAGTTTCTTTTGCGTCACCGAAGAGCAGCGTGGTTTTTGGATCGAAAAGCAATTCATTTTCGATACCAGCAAAACCAGGACGCATCGAACGCTTCAGGAACACCACCTGCTGTGCTTGATCAACATCAAGAATTGGCATGCCGTAGATAGGTGCCGTCTTATCGTTGCGAGCTGCAGGGTTGACCACGTCGTTTGCACCCACAACAAGTGCTACTTCAGTGGCAGGGAATTCCGGATTGATTTCATCCATTTCCTTGAGCTGTTCGTAAGGCACCTGTGCTTCTGCAAGCAACACGTTCATATGACCTGGCATGCGACCTGCCACTGGGTGAATTGCGTAATCAACTTCGATACCGCGAGATGTCAGCAGATCTGCAAGTTCACGCAAGGTTGATTGCGCCTGCGCAACTGCGAGACCGTAGCCTGGAACGAAGATGACCTTACGTGCATAACCGAGCATGATCGCAATGTCCTGTGCGGAACCACTCTTGATTGGACGATTCTCTGCAGAGCCAGCCGCAGCTGATGCAGTCGCAGTGAATGCACCAAACAACGTGTTGGTGATGGGACGACCCATGGCTTGCGCCATCATCTGTGTGAGCAAGGTTCCGGATGCACCGACCAAAGTGCCTGCGACGATAAGCAAGACGTTGTTCAATACATAACCTGATGCAGCAACTGAAAGACCAGTGAATGCGTTCAAGAGTGAAATAACAATTGGAACGTCAGCACCACCGACAGGAAGCACAAAAAGCACACCGAGAATCAAGCTCAACACCATCAGAGTGATGAGGATTGAATTGCTTGGCGATGTGATCAACATGATTGCTGAAACAATCGCGCCGCCCGCAACTGCAGGAGTAATGATTTTTCCGCCAGGAATTATGACTGGACGTGAAGTCATCAATTCTTGAAGCTTCATGAAGGTCACAATCGAACCAGTGAAGGACACTGAACCGATAAGAACAGTGAAGACAGTCGCAGCAAGTGCAATGCGATCAACAGATGCGCCAGCAGAACCGGCACCTGAATCCAAGAATTCAATGACAGAGACGAGTGCAGCTGCACCGCCACCAACACCGTTGAACAATGCCACCATCTGTGGCATCTGTGTCATCTGCACGCGTTGTGCTGCGGGCCAACCGACCGCAACACCGACAGCAATTGCGCCGATGATGAGACCGACGTTCTTCAAATCTGAATTCGCGATGAAGATTGCGAGGGTTGCAACTGTGGCAGCACCGGCACCAATCAAATTACCGCGACGCGCAGTTTTTGGCGATGACAAGCCTTTGAGAGCCAGAATGAATCCGACTGCCGTGATGAGTTCTAGAACTCGAGCCCAGGTTGGAGTCACTTGGATTCACCATCCTTCTTTGGCTTGAACATGTGGAGCATGCGGTCGGTCACCACAAAGCCACCCACCATGTTGATGGTGGCGAGCACCACAGCAATGAGACCGAGCAGCAATTCCGCAGTGTTGTTTGCGTGACCAGTGACCAAGATCGCACCAATCAGCACAATGCCGTGAATTGCATTCGCACCAGACATCAATGGAGTGTGAAGAACTGCAGACACTTTAGAAATAACTTCAATACCGACGAAGATTGAAAGTACAAAGATTGTCAGTAAGGAAATTGGATCGTTAAGTGATTCCACTTAGGCCACTTCCTTTCGTACTTTGCCCTTGAGGACAACAGCACAACCGTCGATGATTTCATCAGCGACATCAGGTGCACCCTTGCCATCTTTAACAAACAATTGGAGCAGCGCGTGAACGTTTGCGCTGTAGAGACGCGATGCGTGAACTGGCAATTGCGATGGAACATCTTGTCCGCCCCACAACAGAATCGATCCATCGTTGACATCAACTTCGAGTAGTTCGCCAGCTTCGCTGCCTTCAACGTTGCCACCAGTCTCTGATGCAAGGTCAACAACAACAGAACCTGACTTCATCACATCAAGCATGTCGCTCGTGACAAGCACTGGTGCTTTGCGACCAGGAACCGCTGCAGTTGTAATAACAACGTCTGCTTTTTCGAGGTATGGCTTGAGTAGTTCACGCTGTTGCGCTGCGCGATCGGCAGTCATTTCTTTTGCGTAACCGCCGGTGCCCTCAAGTGCTTCAAGTTCGAGTTGAATGAATGTGGCACCCATCGACTTCACTTCGTCAGCAGATGCTGGACGAACGTCGTATGCACTCACACGTGCACCGAGACGTTTTGCGGTCGCGATTGCTTGCAAACCTGCAACACCTGCACCGAGAACCAAAACGTTTGCTGGTTGCACAGTGCCCGCGGCAGTCATCAACATTGGGAAGAACTTTGGAAGCAATTCAGCTGCAACCAAGCTTGCGCGATAACCCGAGCACAATGCTTGTGAAGTCAGTGCGTCCATTGATTGTGCGCGAGAAATACGCGGAACCAATTCGAATGACAACGATGTGGCACCAGCAGCGGCAAGCGCCTTGATGTTCGCCTTGTCGGTAGAAATAGACAAGAAAGACAGTGTTACAGCGCCTTTTTTCAAGCCTTTTGCTTGTGCTGGCGTCAATGGACGAACACTCGCAACAATGTCTGCAGTCTTTAATTCTGTTGCGATTTTCTTTGTGATCGTGGCACCTGCTGCAACATATGCTGCATCGGTTGCGCCAGCTTCAAAACCTGCACCAGATTCCACAACAACATCAAGACCGAGATTCTTGAGTTTGCCAACGAGGTCTGGCACAACAGCTACACGCCGTTCACCATTCCGCGTTTCGGCGGGTACTACTAATTTCATAACCACATCTTTCGATTGTTATTTTGCGTACTTACGCAAAAGACTGCTCAAATGTTTTTCGAAGAGATCCCGAACTTCACGAGCTCCCGCTGTTCCAACAGTTTGAACAGGTTGTCCGAATGACTCCGCTTGTTGGATTGCAACGCGCTCTGGAATCACAGGTGACAAAACTGAGGCGCGACCATGGTTTTCCATAATTTCGCGCTGACGGAAAGCATGTTCCTCAACTGTGCTGCGGACACGGTTGATGATGACACCACCGAATTGCAAATCACTGTTGTGATGCTTCTTAACTTCTTCAATTGTTTCAATCGCACGATCAACACCTTGACCGCCGAAGAAAGATGGAGTGGTGACGACAATCGCAACATCAGATGCACTCAACGCTTCGCGAACGAGTGAACCGTGTGATGGTGGGCAATCGAAAATCACGAGGTCATAGCCATCGAGTTGGTTGATTGCTTTTGCGAGACGCGGACGGAATGTTCCAGCTTTGAAAGCATCAAATTCGACAACTTGTGATGACGATGGCAGAACATCGACTTCGCCCGGTTCGACTTCCCACTCGCACGCAGTGAGAGCGGTTTCGAGGGTGGCGCGGGTCGGATTCGCGATAACGTCGGCGACAGTGGCATCTGGTTCGTTGGCCGCAAGAATTGAGGTGGCGTTGCCTTGAGGGTCGAGATCGACCACCAAAGTGGCCAGCCCGCGAACGGTTGCGGCACCAGCAAGTCCCAAGGTGACGGAGGTCTTGCCCACGCCGCCTTTGAGGCCCATCACACTCACTTTGAGCATGGGGAGAGTCTGCCAGCGCACAGGGCAAAGTCACTAACCGCTCCTAGGCTTATGCGCATGACCCTCACTTCCTTTCACACGGCTCGCCGCCAGGTCGATGTCTGGATTCCCGAGGACGGCTTCACCGGTCCTCGCCCGTTGCTGGTGATGCACGACGGCCAGAACCTGTTTAACGACGCCACCGCGGCCTTTGGGGTGAGTTGGGGTGTGCTCAAAGCTCTCGAAACGCTCTCAGTCGTTGCGCCAGTCGTGATCGGTGCCTTCAACACGGAGTGGACTCGGGCCGCCGAATACGCACCGCAAGACGTTTTGGAATCTCTGCCGGACGAGTCGTATCAATTCGTCGGCAATCCCCCGCTGAAGCCACTGCTTGGTAACGCGTATCAAAATGAACTTGCGACGGAAATCATTCCGGCCGTGCTCGCGATGGCAAACATAGATTTTCGACCAGAACGCGTTGCAGTGTGTGGTTCATCAATGGGTGGACATGCATCGCTATACGCAATGTCGAAGTATCCAGAAATTTATGGCACTGCATTGTGTCTCTCAACGCACTGGCAGTTGAGTACAGAAAATCTTGCACGCGCATTTGTTCGCACATTGCCCGAACCATCGCGCGGACATCGCATCTGGCTTGATCACGGAACACTTGGTCTCGACGAAACATATGGTCCGATTCAAGCTGCAGTGGATTTGGAATTCAGCGAACGCGGATACGTTTGGCCGCAAATCGAATCTCGTCGTTATATCGGAACAAATCACAACGAAGCATCGTGGGCTGCACGCATGCCAGAAATTTTGCAATGGTGGTTGGAGAAATAATCATGAAGTTTGTTACACATAAGCAAGTTCCTACCGTTGCACTTTCGCGCATTGGCGTTGGTGCAATGCCATTTAGTCATGAGGGCGCTGAAGTTGATCGTGCTGAACGTGTGTGGCATGACGCATTCAACATGGGAATCAACCTCATAAACACTGCCGATTGCTATGCACCGAGTGGCGACACTTTTGGTCACAACGAAAAACTTGTAGGTGCCGCGGTATCTGCTTATGGTCGTGACAAAGTTTTTGTCGTCACTGAGAACGGTTTGCGTCGTCAAGGAACCGACTGGTGGCGCGACAACACTCCGGAATATCTTCGCGAAGCAATGCAAGCTTCAAATGAACGACTTGGTTTTGTGCCAGATGCCATCTTGTTGCATCGACTCAATCGCGAGCAGTCGCTGGCAGCTGCTGTGGAAACAATGTGTGAAATGCGCGATCGCGGATTGGCGAAATACATCGGTGTTTCCAATGTTTCATTGAGCGAATTCGAAGTGGCATGGAAGGCGAGCGAAGGCACGATTGCATTCGTCGAAAACGAACGTTCACCACGCTATCGCGATCATGCTGATGTTTTGGATGCTTGCAATCGCCATGGGGTGGCTTATCTCGCATGGTCTCCGCTCGGTGGCGGAAACGCTGCGGCAGAGCTGGGATTTCTACATCCAGAGTTTGCCGAAGTGGGGTTGCGTCATGGCGTCACTGCTCAACAAGTCGCACTCGCCTGGTTGCTCACTCAGGGCGATGCGATGCTGCCGATTCCGGCTTTTCGTCGACTTGAAACCACGCATGACAGTGTGAATGCGGTAGAGATTGAACTCACAGCTGATGATCTCGCACTACTCAACCGTGCGAATCACGCGAATAGTTCGGTTTATCCCGATTAAGAACTACTTTGGCCAGGCAGCCCATGCGCTACTCACAATGTCTGTGAGACTGCGTTTCGCTTTCCAACCGAGAACGCGAACGGCTGCATCAACATTCGCAACAAGTGCTTCTGGATCTCCAGCGCGACGACCAGTGTCGATCCAATCGATAGCGCGACCTGATTCTTTTTCGATGCCATTCAACACATCAAGAACACTTGCGCCGGTTCCAGTGCCAACATTAAGTCGCACATGACCTTTGAACCCGTCTTCAAGATGTTTCATTGCTGCAACGTGCGCATCTGCAAGATCTTGAACATGGACGTAATCGCGGATGCAGGTGCCATCAGTTGTTGAGTAGTCGGTACCGAAGACAGTCATTTGTTGACCTGCAGTCATGTACTTCAACGCGATGGGTACGAGATTCAATGTTTGGCGATCTGCAAGAGTCGCGTTCGCTGCACCTGCAACGTTGAAATAGCGAAGTGATACTGCATCGAGGGCGCCAATGGTCGCGAGTGAATCGATGAGAACTTCGCCCGCAAGTTTTGTCGCGCCGTAAGGGTTGATTGGTTCGCACGGACTGGTTTCAGTCATTGGAGTGCGACCGTCAGCTGGATTGCCATACACAGCAGCGGATGATGAATACATGAAGTGCTTGACGTTGTTTTCGACGAGCACATCAAGGAATGTGATCATCTTGGCGACGTTCCAGTCCCAATAGAAGAATGGATTTTCTACAGATTCTCCTACCTGCTTCTTCGCTGCAAGGTGGACGACACCGGTGATGTTGTGTTGCTTCAGCAAAGCTGAAACCGCAGCACGATCTCCCATGTCTGCTTTGACGAAAGGAACGCCCGCTGGCACTCGGTCTTCGAAACCTGTCGAGAGGTCATCGATGATGACAACATCAAAACCTGCTGAACGAGCAGCATCAACAACATGCGAACCGATGTAACCGGCACCGCCAGTAATAAGCCAAGCCATGTCGCGAGTCTAAGACTCAGTGAGGTATCTCCCCGGCGATGTCAGTCCCCTGCGGCATCATGGGTAGTGAATCAAAGGGGGAAATATGGCGATTCGATTGAGTGCCAAAACCGTTTGCCCGCGTTGTCATGAGTCGGGCCACATCAAAAAGATCCTTTACGGCTTACCCGCTGGGGATTACGGCCACGACAAATACATTCTTGGCGGATGTTGCATTGATGAATTTAGTCCTGAGATCGCATGCGCATCATGCGGATGGTCAGGGATGAAAACCGAAATAAAACCCGGCTAAGGAAAGGACGTCACCACATGAAAAAACCGAGTACCTACCTCACACAACGTTTCTTTGATGCTGTGCAGTACGCAGCTGAAATGCACAAAGAACAAGTTCGTAAAAGCACTGAGATTACGTACATTTGTCATCCACTGGGCGTTGCGTCGCTGGTTCTTGAAGCCGGCGGAGATGAAGACCTTGCAATAGCTGCACTTCTTCATGATGTTGCCGAAGATTGTGGTGGCGAAGTTCGTCTAGATGAAATCAACGAGCGATTTGGTAAACGCGTTGCTGACATTGTTCGAGGATGCAGTGATTCACTTGTTGCTGATCCAGAAGAGAAAGCAAAATGGTTTGACAGAAAACAAGTTCACATCGAACATCTGAACAATGCTTCGCCAGATACATTGCTGGTCACCGCTGCTGATAAGACACACAACGCACGCTCAATCGCGACTGATTTACGCAATCAAGGCGCTAGCTTGTGGGAACGTTTCAACGCATCGCGCGTCGACATCATCTGGTATTACGACTCGATCTACGAAGTACTAGCAAAACGTGACGTCACCAATCGATTGCTCACGCCGCTGCGTGAAGCCATCGATGCAATAAAGCGCAGCTAGAACTACACCGTTGGTTCGAGCGAAACCAAGTAGTCGACGAAGTGATCGTTGAAGAGCACAACTTCCGAGCGCTTGTCACGAAGCAACTTGATGGCGTCTTCTGCCTTGAAATCTTCTTTCATCAGTACCAAAGCTGTGACCAAACCCGAACGGTTCATTCCGGCCTGGCATCGGATCAAGGTGCGATCTCCCGCCTTCCAGCGAGCATGCGCCCAATCGACAACACGGAATAAGCGTTCGGTGTCTACGTAAGACATATCTGCGTCGGCAAAACCCCAACGCATTTCTTCGATACCCCACGGCATCGGATGCGCCCAAGCAAAAAGCGTGACTACTGCTTCAAACGGCACTTCATGCGCGAGCTTTGGCAATTCTTTTGCGATATCGGTGGTGTCTTCGTCGTGCGTTCCACCCATCCACAAACCGGGCAAGATTTCGGTATACAAATCTTTTGGTTCTTGATCCGCTGAAACCCATTCGGGTGCGTAGAGGTCTTCTCTGGCCATCGGTTACTCCTGTTGTGTTGGAAAAAGTGTAAAGCGAACCACTGACATGGCAACACGAAAACGGGCGACGGCACAATGCCATCGCCCGCTTTGTAGAAGTTTTAACTATGCCTTGACGTTGGTTTTCAACAACGCTGCTTG
>JBEGON010000127.1:0-4481 GCA_041181965.1 Actinomycetota bacterium | reverse complement strand
ACGCGACGGCCACGAGCGGTCAAACGCACTGCATTGTGAGCCATTTTTGGCTGCGATCCGTACACAGGACGGACCTGTGAACGCTGCGATACTGCATGCAAGGGAGCCTCAAAGAGTGCTGCAGTCATGGTCTTCTCCTTCGTTCGGGTTCGAACATCTGTACGAATCATTGCACAATCCTCTGACTTTCGCCACGCCGACTCGCTCAAGTGTTCGAAACAAGTGTTCGAAATCCCGTATATTCGCCCAAGACCGAATCTGACTGGGTCGAGATGGCGCTGCTCCCCTGTGGCCGCGCCACCCCGACAAGCAAAGAGTGCCGAGGGGGTCTGACATGGAGTTCTCCGTCGACGACCGCGCGGCCCACTGAAAGGAAACATGATGAGCGAGCACACCGAAGACAACGTGGTGGACCTGCACGCAACCGAACTCACTGCACGTCAAAAGCAGGTACTGCAGACCATCATCGATCGCATCGAAGAATTCGGATACCCACCATCAGTGCGCGACCTCATCGACGCTTCTGGTTTGGCCTCGGTCTCTTCAGTGTCACATCAACTTTCCGTTCTCGAAAAGCGCGGCTACATCAAACGCGGCTCAAACAAAGCACGCAGTATCGAAATCATGAAACGTCCCGACGGTTCGGATTACGGCAGCGCACCCGCAGTGATTGCGCCACAGGTTGATGAAGATCATGTTGCGGTTCCGCTGGTTGGTCGCATCGCAGCAGGTACAGGCATCACTGCAGTCCAAGACATTGAGAATGTCATGTCGTTGCCGCGTCAGCTGACAGGCTTTGGCGAATTGTTCATGTTGAAGGTGCAAGGCGAATCAATGATTGATGCCGGCATCTTTGATGGTGACTTTGTTGTTGTGCGTCGCCAACAAACAGCGAACAACGGCGACATGGTTGCCGCGTTAATCAATGATGACGAAGCAACAGTAAAAACTTTCAAAAAGCGTGATGGTCAAGTGTGGCTAATGCCGCACAATCCTGCGTTCGAACCAATCGACGGAAATCATGCAGTGATTATGGGTATCGTCGTCACAGTTCTTCGCAAAGTCTGAGTTATAGACCGAGTGCACTTCCCAATCGTGCAATTGCGGCAGTAGCAACATCAGGATCAGTCGTGCGCCAGAAATCTGGCATGGACTCCAGCAAGAAGTTTGCATAGCCAGCGCTTGCTAAACGGGAATCGAGCACAGCCACCATTCCACGATCGTTTTGTGTGCGCAGCAAACGTCCTGCACCTTGTGCCAAGAGCAGTGCAGCGCGCGGCACAGCAATACTTCTAAAACCACTACCGCCAGTGCGGTCCACACGTTGCTGTCGTGCCGCGTGTAGCGGGTCATCAGGACGTGGAAATGGAATGCGGTCAATCACTACGAGCGAACATGATTCGCCCGGCACATCCACGCCCTGCCACAACGAAACAGTTCCGAGCAGCACACTTGTCGTATCAGTGGCGAAACGTTTGACAAGGTCGGCCACGACATCGCCTTTGCGCTGCACCAAGACGTTGACATTCACTCCGGCCGCTTTCAATGCAGTATCGAGATGTTCTGCGGCCTTATCGACAGCGCGCCACGATGAAAACAATGCAAGGGTGCGACCCCCCGCGGCAATTACTAACCGCGTGAGTTCTGCCAATTGGTCATCAGCAAGGCCATCACGACCAGGTGGCGCTAAATGTTTTGCAATGTACAGAACGCCTTGTGACTTGGCATCAAATGGAGTGCCGACATCGAGTGATTGCCATTCATGGGTCATCACGGGCTCTGCACTCTTCGGTTCTTCGACGTTGCCATTTTCATCAATGATGGGATCTGGGTAATCCTCAGGACCGAGTTCGACATCAACGCCTTTTTCGGGAGCAATTAAGCCAAGACTTTTTGCAATCGAATCGAAACTGCCGCCTAGTGCCAAGGTTGCACTTGTCACAATCACTGGCACATCGCCAAACAAATTCTCGGCGAGCAAATGCGCGACAGCAAGTGGCGCGACTTTGATTGATGGATTACGAGTGTCCGCCCGTTCGATCCACGCCACATCGCCATCGCTCAACTTCAACAAACGTCCAGCAACGTCGTAGAGATCACCGAGCGCAACTTTGGCCAACGAACGGGACGCCAACACATCAGTTTCAGGATCGGGGTCAGTGCGAGACAACGCAGACAAATCATCGAGAGCAACTTTGACGGCATCGCGAACCCCAGAAATACTGGGCACAACATCGCGCAACGAAGCAAAGTAATCGGCGGCGTTCTCCCCCATTTCGGCCACATCCATCACGATGCGACGCGGATTCGGACGTGCCAAGTCTTCGAGAAGCAATCGAATGTCTTGGCCCGCTTCTTCAAGAGCAACCACGCGATCTATTTCTAACACTCGTCGACATTTGCTTGCTGCGCGATCGAGCATGAGTGCACTGAGTTCTTGAGTTGCTTGCCCTGTGACGCGATCTGCTAATTCGTGCCCTTCATCGACAATGACTGCTGCATGGTCTGGCAGCAACGGAACACCTTCGAGTGCATGAATGACCAACATCGCGTGGTTGGTCACCACGATGTCAGCGACTGCCGCTTGGTCACGTACTGCCTCGGCAAAACATTCGCTACCAAACCGACATTTCTGGGCTCCAACACATTCCGTGCCTGACACGCTCAGTGCGCGCCACACTCGAGGATCGGCGGCAGGTTCAAGCTCTTCACGGTCCCCTGTTTTGGTTTGCATTGCCCATGTGCGCACGCGTTTGGCTTCTTTGCCGAGTCGAGTGGAAGGAGCTGCAAATAGTGCGGCTTGATCGTCATCATCATCTTCTGGCGTGACACTTGTATGTAATCGTGATTTGCAAATGTAGTGATGCCGGCCTTTAGCAACTGCGAAAGTTGGCTTGCGACCAAGTACTGTCTCGAGGGCTTGCGCGATACGTGGCAAATCACGACCAACTAACTGTTGCTGCAAAGCCAAAGTCGCTGTACTCACCACAACACATTGTTTGGTTTCCATCGCATACAAAATCGCTGGCAACAAATATGCGACGGACTTACCAGTACCGGTGCCGGCCTGGACGAGTAGATGTTCGTTATTGCGCAACGCCTTGTCAACGGCTTCAAGCATCTGAATTTGACCTTGACGTTGCTCACCGCCCAAAGTCGAGACAACAGCATCGAGCGCTTGTTGCAATTGTTTTTGCATTAGCACTCAATCACGTTGACAGCGAGGCCGCCGCGAGAAGTTTCTTTGTATTTGATTTTCATATCAGCGCCAGTTTCGCGCATGGTTTTGATGACATTGTCGAGTGAAACCACATGCTTGCCATCTCCGCGTAAAGCTAAACGTGCAGCATTGATGGCTTTGACTGCAGCAATCGCATTGCGTTCGATGCAGGGAATCTGTACTAAACCACCGACTGGATCACAAGTGAGTCCAAGATTATGTTCCATGCCGATTTCTGCAGCATTTTCCACTTGCGAAGGAGACGCACCAATGACTTCGGCAAAGCCTGCAGCGGCCATTGAACATGCGGTACCAACTTCGCCTTGGCAACCAACTTCCGCGCCAGAGATGCTTGCAGTTTCCTTATAGATCACACCGATTGCGCCAGCGGTGAGAAGAAAGCGAATCACGCCTTCATCGTCAGCATTGTCTACAAAATCTCGATAGAACTTCAATACAGCTGGCACGATGCCGGCTGCACCATTTGTTGGTGCAGTTACGACGCGGCCGCCAGCAGCATTTTCTTCATTGACTGCAAGTGCAAAGAGATTGACCCAATCCATGGCGATAAAAGGATCGGATTTCGGGTGAGATTTCAAGTCCTCAAACATGGAATGTGCACGACGACGCACCTGGAGTGAACCAGGTAAAACTCCATCTGTATTACAACCGCGCTCGATGCACTGTTGCATAACGCGCCAGATGTTGAGTAGTGCATCGCGAGTTTCGCTCTCAGGTCTCCACGCCGCTTCATTGGCGAGCATCACATCGCTAATTCGGAGATTGTGCGTGATGGCATGAGCCATCAAATGTGCCGCCGTCTTAAACGGATATGGCAATTCACGGTCATCCACCACAATGCGATCTGCGCCAGCCGCTGTTTCATCAACAACAAAACCGCCGCCAACCGAGTAATACGTGCGATGCAGAAGTTTGTTGCCATGCGCATCGAAGGCATCGAAAGTCATGCCATTGGGATGGGCAGGTAAAACACGTCGCCGATGCATGACCAAGTCTTCGTCTTGATTCCATTCGACGAGATGTTTGCCAAGCAGATTGAGCGACTTGGATTCTGCGACTGCAGCCACGAGCGAAGGCACATCGTCAATCGGCACACGCTCCGGCGTGTGACCCAACAATCCCAAAACGATTGCTTTAGGACTTCCATGGCCATGACCTGTTGCACCAAGGGAACCAAAGAGTTCAACCGCTACGCGAGAAACAAGAGGTAGGTGATTTTCACGTTCGAGAGCAAGGGCGA
>JBEGON010000126.1:0-8599 GCA_041181965.1 Actinomycetota bacterium | reverse complement strand
CTTGTAGAAGTTGAAACCAAAGTTTTCCGCAAAGTGCTCGATGATCCAGATCGTCCATACACAGTTGTTTTGGGTGGTTCAAAGGTTTCAGACAAACTCGGCGTGATTGCTCACTTGCTGACCAAAGTTGATACGTTGGTTATTGGTGGCGGAATGTGTTTCACCTTCCTTGCAGCACAAGGCCACTCGGTTGGCAAGTCTCTGCTTGAAGCAGATCAAATTGAAACCGTTAAAGGATTCATTGCCGAAGCCGAAAAGCGCGGTGTAAGAATCTTGTTGCCAGTCGATGTTGTGATTGCAGATGCTTTCGCTGCAGATGCACATGTGCAAACTGTTTCTGCTGATGCTATTCCTGCTGAATGGATGGGGCTTGATATCGGGCCACTTTCGATCGCGCAGTTCTCTGAAGCCATTAAGGCATCAAAAACTGTTGTATGGAATGGCCCAATGGGTGTATTCGAGATGGCCGCATTTGCTGCGGGCACTCGTGAAGTTGCACAGGCAATTACCACTGTTTCAGGCACAACAGTTGTTGGCGGCGGAGATTCAGCTGCTGCGGTTCGCGTTCTTGGAATTGATGAAAAAGGCTTCACACATATCTCAACCGGTGGCGGTGCTTCTCTAGAATTTCTCGAAGGAAAAACTCTCCCCGGCATTGCAGTCTTGGAGGACTAATGTCTCGCAAACCGCTGATGGCAGGTAACTGGAAAATGAACCTCAATCACATTGAGGCGATTGCACTTACCCAGAAACTCGCTTTCTCGCTGAACAATGATGATTTCGATGCGGTCGATGTGGCCGTGATTCCACCGTTTACCGATATTCGCAGCGTTGAATCTCTCGTTCACGGCGATGGCTACCGTTTGCAATACGGATCGCAGGATGTCTCTGCACAAGACTCAGGCGCGTATACCGGTGAAATCAGCGGTGCGATGCTCAACAAGCTTGGTTGCACGTACGCTGTCATTGGTCACAGCGAACGCCGTCAGTACCACGCAGAATCTGATGCGATTGTGAATGCGAAAACCAAAGCGGCTCTTCGTCACAACTTGATCCCGATTGTGTGTGTCGGCGAACCACTTGAAATCCGTAAATCTGGTGAACATGTGAGTTACACCTTGACGCAGACCGATGGATCGCTTGCGGATCTCACAGCAGAACAGGTTGCTGGTTTGGTCATCGCATACGAACCAGTGTGGGCTATCGGCACAGGTGAAGTAGCGACTCCAGAAGATGCGCAAGAAGTGTGCGAAGCAATTCGTGACTGGGTCCGCACAACGCATGGAGACGCAGCTGCGGATGCCGTTCGAGTTCTTTATGGAGGTTCGGTCAAGGCGTCGAATGTGGCTTCCATCATGGCGAAGTCGGATGTTGACGGGGCATTGGTTGGCGGCGCGAGCCTTGATGCCGATGAATTTGTCGCTATTGCCCGCTTCCGTCTTCACCCAGCTGAAGCATAAATCGGCTTCTGACAGGTAGATAGGTACACTCCGCCCGTGCAACTTGCTATTGAAATCGCCCTCGTGATTGTCAGCGTTCTGCTGACCATCCTCATTTTGCTCCACCGCGGCAAAGGTGGCGGCCTCTCCGACATGTTCGGTGGTGGCATTTCCTCATCCGTTGGTGGCTCGTCTGTCGCTGAACGCAATCTCAACCGCATCACGCTGGTGCTCACGATCCTCTGGGTTGCTTTGATTGTTGCTTTGAGCCTGATTCTTAAGAACGCGTAGGAGATCTCATGGCGAGTGGTTCTGCAATTCGTGGTTCCCGAGTTGGCGCTGGTCCGCTTGGTGAATCAGAACGCGGTGTATCCGTACCAAAACTTCGTATCTCGTACTGGTGCGCTGACGGTCACGAATCTAAGGTTGCTTTTGCGACTGATGTTGAGGTCTATCCCGATCTTTGGGACTGCCCAAAGTGCGGCTTGCCATCAGGTCGTGACAAGGAGAATCCACCTCGCCCGCCAAAGAATGAGCCGTACAAGACTCACTTGGCTTACGTTAAGGAACGTCGCAGCGATCTTGAAGGTGCAGCGATTTTGCATGAATCTCTCGACAAACTTCGCGAAGCACTCGGCGGCTAGGGTTTAAATAAAAAAGAGGCGGGACATCCCGCCTCTTTTTTTGTTGCTTTGAATTATTTGAGGGCCGCTACAACAGCATCCGCAGTGATGCCGAATTCTTTGAAAAGCAGTTTCGGATCCGCACTTGCTCCAAAATGATCGATACCAATCACCACATCAGCAAATTTGTACCAGCCAGCGGTTGCGCCGGCTTCAATGGCTACCGTCTTCACATTGGCGGGCAAGATTTCGGTTTGATACGCGAGATCTTGTTCCTCAAACCATTCGACGCACGGCATTGAAACAACGCGAATCTTCATTCCTGAAGCGTTAAGGGTTTCAGCTGCAGCTAATGCAACTTCCACTTCAGAGCCTGTAGCAATAACAATGCCATCCGGATTGCTGACCTCATTGAGTGCATATCCACCGCGAGCGATACCTGCACGCGCTTGTTCAGATGTAGTGACGGTAGGCAGATCCTGACGGGAGAGTGCGATGCCTGCGGCTTTCTCTCGATGAAGAATCTCAAGCCAGGCAGCAGCAGTTTCGTTTCCGTCGCATGGTCGTACCACTGAGAAGTTAGGAATCAGACGTAGTGACGCGAGATGCTCGATCGGTTGATGGGTTGGACCATCTTCGCCGAGTCCAATCGAATCGTGCGTCCACACAAAAGTGCTAGGCAGATTCATCAGTGCTGCAAGCCGCACCGCACCTCGCATGTAATCGCTGAAGACAAGGAATGTGCCACCGTAAGGTCGCATTCCAGAAAGTGCGATGCCATTCATGATCGCACCCATCGCATGCTCGCGAATTCCATAATGGATATTTCGCGCAAACATGGTGGTCGCAGTTACAGATCCGCCATCTTCGATGAACGTGCCATTGCTCTCGGAAAGGTCAGCGGAACCGCCCCAGAGAAGTGGAGAAACCGCATTGAGTGCTTTCAAAACGCTGCCACTGGCTTTACGAGTAGCAACTTTTGAGCCTTTTTCCCAGGTTGGGAGAGTTGCTTTGGAAATATCGAGAGCTTGAGTGAGGTCTTGGTAACGCGCAAACGCGACATCGCCCGATGTTGACCATTTTTCAATGTCTGCATTCCATTGCGCTTCAAGTTGAGTGCCGCGGATTTCCACTTTGCGTGCGTGCGCGAGTGCGGCTTCATCAATAAAGAAATCAACGTTGGGATCGAGGCCGAGTACTTCTTTCGTAGCTTTGATTTCATCCACACCGAGGGCGCTTCCATGCGATTTGGCGCTACCTTTCAATGTAGGGGCTGGCCACGCAATGGTGCTTTGCATACGAATCAAGGTTGGAGTTGCCGATTTCTTCGATGCGGTGAGGGCAGCATCAAGTGCAACGATGTCGATGTCGCCATCATTTTTCTTTGCTACTTCGACAACGTTCCAGCCGTAAGCGCGGTAACGCGCACTCACGTCTTCGGTAAAGCTCAGATCGGTTGAACCGTCAATGGAGATTTTGTTGTCGTCATAAATCAACACCAAATTGTTGAGTTTCAGATGACCAGCCAAAGAGGACGCTTCTGCACTTACGCCTTCTTGGAGGCATCCATCGCCAGCAAGGACATACACACGTTGGTCCTTCAAGAAATTCTTTGATTCACCCTGTGCGTATTTCTGTGCCATCGCGAGTCCAACCGCATTAGCAACACCCTGTCCTAGAGGGCCTGTGGTTGTCTCCACTCCGTCCGTGTGGCCGTATTCAGGATGACCAGGCGTCAGGCTGCCTGCGGTACGGAACGCCTTGAGGTCATCAATCGTGAGTCCATAGCCTGAAAGAAAGAGCTGGATGTAGAGCGTGAGTGAGGAATGTCCAATAGAGAGAACGAAGCGATCACGCCCGTCCCAATGCGGATTTGAGGGGCTGTGACGGAGATGCTTCTGGAAGATCAGGTACGCAGCGGGTGCCAGAGCCATGGCTGTTCCAGGATGACCATTGCCCACTTTTTGAACAGCATCTGCGGCCAATGCCCGTGACATGGTTACGGCTCGCTGGTCTAGTTCAGTCCACTCAAAAGTCGTCACAGGAATGCCCTTCTCAATGTGCGTGATTGACGGAATTCTAGTTTGGGTCGCTGAGCCTGTTGAGCGTGACTCGCGTAACCTACGCCGCAGATGAAAGGGATTTAATGCAGTTCACCGCAACAAAGGCAACGTGGCGCGATTACGTGGCGTTAACGAAGCCGCGGATTATTGAACTACTCCTTGTGACCACCTTGCCTACGATGATGTTTGCTGCTGGCGGTTGGCCCGATCTCACCGTTGCGCTTGCAACATTTGTCGGTGGCAGTTTGGCTGCAGCCGGAGCAAATGTTCTTAATTGCTACATCGACGCCGACATCGACGCTTTGATGCCACGAACTGCACATCGCGCAACTGCGACTGGATTGATCAGTCATCGAAATGTTGTGATGTTTGGTTTGTCGTTAAGTCTGGCATCTATTGTGGTTCTCAACATTTTTACCAATTCTTTGGCAGCATCTCTCGCAGCATTCGCGATCATTTTCTATGTGGGCATTTATTCATTGCTACTGAAACGTCGTACCGCACAAAACATTGTGTGGGGAGGAATTGCTGGTTGTTTTCCGGTAGTGATTGGTTGGAGTGCAATCACTGGTTCGCTTTCTGTTCAATCTTTGCTGCTTTTCCTCGTAGTTTTCTTCTGGACACCACCTCATTATTGGCCGCTGAGTATCAAATTCCGTGATGAATATGCGGCTGCCGATGTTCCGATGCTTCCTGTTGTTGCATCGGAAAGCACTGTGACAAAAAACATCGTTATCTATTCTTGGTTAATGGTGGTGTGCTCTACCGCGCTGGGCTTTTACACGCACTTCGCATATTGGCTCATCAACGCTTTTGCCAGCGGTTGGTTTTTGCTCGAAGCACATCGCTTGCATTACTTAGTGCAACGCGGAGCCAGCGCGCAGTCGCACGCAATGAGACTGTTCCATCTTTCGATTACGTACTTGTCGTTGATTTTTCTCGCCGTTGGGATTGATTCACTTATTCGCTAACGGGATACATCATTTGCACAACAGTGATGTTGATGGCGGCCCAAAATGTTGCAGCAAGAGCCACGTGAATTCCCACAAGAGTTGCTGGTAAACCGGTTGTGTACTGAATCAGGCCAACTGTTGCTTGTGCCGCAATAATTATCACAGCACCAATCAAGGCTTTGGCGTTTCTGTTGTTGGAGCGCAGATATTGATACGCCATCCAAACGCTTGCCAGCAGGATGGTTACTGAAACTGCGTGAATTCGTGCGGCAAACGCTGGATCCAGCGGAAACCGTGCTTCAGCTTTGGCATCACCCGAATGCGGGCCGCTTCCAGTTGTAACCACTCCCAGAAATACAACAACAGAACTCGTTACGAGCAAAATGCGTGCACGCGACAGTGATCGAGCATCAGGATTGATAACGATATTTCCACGCATTCGCCACCACAGTCTTACCGACAGAATGACGATGGAAGCGCTTAACAAAAAGTGGCTTGCGACCGTATATGGATTAAGCCCCGTGATGACTGTGATTCCTCCAAGAATCGCTTGGCCAAAGGTCAGCACAAGGGGAGTGACTGCGAGGAATCGGCTCTTATGGTCTGTCGTAACTGTGAAAACCCCAACTAGTACTGAAACCGCGACAATCAGTAAAACACCAGTAAGTGTTCGATTCCCATATTCGATCCACTTATGCCACGACTCTGCTTGATGCACTGTAGGTGTGTAGGACCCTTGTGTGCATTGTGGCCAAGATGGACAACCTAAGCCGCTGTTAGATACGCGAACCACAGCTCCGGTTGCGATGATTCCTGATTGCACGATGACATTTGCCATCAGGATTCGGTTGAGCCATGGATATTTCACGGTGCGAGCCTAATCAAGCCAACGAAATGTTTTTCGAGCGATGAGCGCCAAGATCACGGCGCATCCCATGATGTACATCACAGCAAATGAATTGTTGTGCAGGATTTCTAAACCGAGCGCCACGGGATTCAAATACAACACTGGGTTATGCAAATTCATGAGTGGGATCGCGGACGCTGCCATCAGCACAAACGTAGCATTTGCGGAAGCTAATACTGTTTCAGCACTCATTGTGCTTGCAAATGTAAAAGCTAGGGCCACCCAGATTGGAGTGCACACGAGCAACAGAAGAGCAGAGGTGTAGATAGGTGGTGTCGACAATTTCAATATGTTGGCCAGGATATACAAGGCCGTACATTGAAGCAATGAAATAGTGAGGGCCACTACAACTTTTGCAATGTAAAACCCTTTCACTCGAAGTGGGCTAACGGCATAGAACTTTAAAACACCGTAACGTCGATCGAATGCCATGACGATCGCTAGTCCAGTGAATGCGCTCGCTGCGTTTGCACCGACAATGGCGAGATCTACTACAGACGCTTGATTTTCTGATGTTGCAAATGTTGCTGCCACCAAAGCTAGCGCTGGCAAAATGAAATTAAGAAGCGCTTGTTCGCCATTGCGCAGCCAATTGACGATTTCGTATTTCCATTGCGAAAAAACGCTCATGAAATCACCTGAAAACTCAAAATGGATACGTTATTCACGTTCGCTAGAAGTGTGGCTTGTGCGAGCAACTCATTGTGATGCATTGTTGAAACGATAAATCCGGTTGCGGTTTCTTGAACGGTTAGTTCTTGTGGAATTACCGCAAGCGCACCAGAGAAAGTTACGAGGGCACTTGGGCCCTCACTATGCGACAGGTTGAAATTAAGAATTGTCGAATCAAGTGCGGCTACGTCTTGCGCTTGGTGCGATGAAAGCAGAATGCTGGATCCCGAATTTCGCAATGAAGTGATGGCTGCGTAGACGGCAGTGCGACTTTGTGCATCGAGATTATTCGTGGGTTCGTCGAGGATTAATGTTTTTGGTTCATGAGCCATTGCGCTGTAAATAGCGAGTTTTTGTGCCTGGCCACCTGACAAACGTCGAATTGGGCTGGTGGAGTGCTCAATCCCGAGTTGTTCAAGCAATGAATGATTGACGGGGACCTGCCACAGCTGAGCGATATGTGAGATCCAACGGTGTACTGGAATGTTGAGTGGCAGGGCACGATCTTGGAATAGCGCACCGAGCGGATCTTGCATCTCAAAGCTTCCGCCCAGAGCGGGAATGATGCCCAGCAATGTGTGGAAAAGTGTGGTTTTACCTGAACCGTTGGGACCGATAACCGCGAGTGTGTGCCCGGCTTCAACGCGGAGGGACAAAGGCTCGCGCAAAGGGGATTGGTAACCAATCACAAGGTCGTGCGCTGAAATTGCCACCCGCCAAGCGTATGGAATGGAAAAAGGACCTGAAATACGCAACAATAGGGTTGTGAAATTCAAAGGACCCGCGAGTACCCGAGTTGCAGAACTGCTTCTGCAGGGCGGGCCGGCGACTGCTGCATCCTTGGCTGCGTCATTAGGGATGACACCAACCGCGATCCGCAAGCATCTGGATCAGCTTGAAGAGTCAGGCTATGTATCGTCACACGAGCGTGCTCCCTTTGGACCTACCGAACATGGACCGCGCGGGCGTGGACGTCCCGCTCGAGTATTCGCTGTCACTGTCGCTGGCCGAGAATTTTTCGAGCAAACGTACGATTCCATCGCCGTGAATTCAGTGCGATTCATCAACGAAAAATTGGGCAGCGTTGGCGTGCGTGAATTTGCTGATACGTATGTATCGGAATCTCTCAGTGATTTGGCTGATCGTCGCGGTTCGCTTTCTGCGCAACAGTTGTCGCAAGAACTCGCTGATTTAGGTTTTAGTGCATCTCTCCGACCCGCACCAGTGGGCGAAGCAGTTCAGTTGTGTCAACACAACTGTCCTATCAGTCATGTTGCCAGTGAATTTCCTGAATTTTGTGAAGCAGAGACCGAAGCAATTGGTGAACTGTTGGGCGTGCACGTCACTCGAATTTCAACCATTGCAAGCGGTTCAGCAATTTGTACTACGCATATTCCCACAACCAAGAGAGGCGCATTGTGAGCACAGTAGAAGAGCTCGATGGTCTAGGTAATTACGAATACGGATGGCGCGACAGCGACTCGGCCGGCTCAACCGCGAAACGCGGTTTGAATGAAGATGTTGTTCGTGACATCAGCGCAAAGAAGAGTGAACCTCAATGGATGCTCGATCTTCGACTCAAAGGTCTTGGCCTATTTGGCAAGAAGCCAATGCCAAATTGGGGTAGCGATCTCACGGGTATTGATTTTGACAACATCAAATACTTTGTGCGTTCAACCGAGAAGCAGGCGCAAAGTTGGGAAGAGCTTCCCGAAGATATCAAGAACACCTACGACCGACTGGGTATTCCAGAAGCCGAAAAGCAACGATTGGTTGCCGGTGTGGCAGCACAATATGAATCGGAAGTTGTCTATCACAAAATTCGTGAAGATCTCGAAGAACAAGGTGTTATCTTCCTTGACACTGACACTGCACTCAAAGAGCATGAAGATTTGTTCAAGGAGTACTTCGGAACCGTCATTCCTGTAGGCGACAATAAATT
>JBEGON010000125.1:0-4090 GCA_041181965.1 Actinomycetota bacterium | reverse complement strand
CACTACGTGCCAGGTGATCAAGAATCATTAAAGATTCGCGAAGCAGAAGATGTATTGCTTGTCGAATCATTCCTCGCTTGGCAAACTCTGTCGCGTTAAGCGTCAGGGTGTTTGTCTGTATTACGAAGTTCTTTCGCTTCATCAATGAATTTGCTCGGCTGACGTTTAACGCCTTCGATAAAACCTTCACGCAAATATCCAGGATCAATGCGAAGTCGACGAAACAGCCGAAACGGTTTTGTCTTCACGCGATGTTCGAGATCGCGAAAGTACGACTTGCGCAATACAGCTGGTGTTTGACGATACACAGTGCCACAACTCAAACACTTCGAGTGCGCCAAGATGCGTCCGGCGTAGTGAACTGCGTGTACCGATTCACGATTGCAGACACTGCACATCAGCTCGGCAGTTTGTTGTGGTTTGTCACTCATTTCGAACTCACACCTCCAACCGGAATCCCTGTGCTGCCAAAATATGTTCGGCCATCACGAGGTCTTGAGGATAGGTCACTTTGAGATTCTGCGCTGAACCGCGAACCGCAGTGACAGTAATTTCTGGCTGATACTTTTCCATGCACATTGCAGTGTCACTACCTTCAAACCCTTCAACAGCAGATTGGCGATATGCAGCGAGCAGAGGCTGCGCTTGGAAAACTTGCGGGGTTTGCACACGTACCAGCTCTTCTTTCGATGGTGAGCCAGTTATTTGTGCAGTTTCAAGATAGGGAAGGCATCCGCCGTCACGTTCAGCGGTTTCGACAATGCGGCGAATTAAACGGGGCGATGCGAGTGGACGGGCGCCATCGTGAATCAGCACGATTTCGCACGCGCCGCTTTCAATGCTCGGTGAGAGAAATTCCAGTGCGCGAATTTCTGATTCATGACGAGATTTTCCGCCATCAACAATGTCCACGGAAACGTTGACATGACGATCAAGAATTTCACGAGCCATCGCTCGTTCAAGTGGATGAACGACCAACACGAAGCGGTCAAAAAGTTTGGTTTCGATTAGCCACCGAAAACTCCAGGTGGCGAGTTCTCGTCCTCCGAGCGGAAGCCACACTTTGTTAGCTCCCGCTCCGAGGCGAGTCCCGCTACCAGCGGCCAGCACAACAGCAGTGCGGCCGGTGGTGCGAGGTTGTGGTCTCATTAGAGTCCTAAAGCGTCCATTTCGTTGCGGAGCGCCACAATAGTTTGTGTGGAGTCGATTTCCACATCGTCCCAGGTCACAAGGTGTCCGACTGGGATGTCGCGCTTGGCTTTTGCACCTTGAAGAAGACCGATTGGCACGAGGTTGTCTCTCTTGGCGTCTTCTTTGCGATCTGCAACAGCTCGCATTGAGTAACCACCGATGCCATCAAAGACATCGCCTGCTTTGTGTTCCTTCTTGGTCGCTGCAACAACTTCACACATGCGTGAGGTGGTGGCGAATGATGCTTGGCCATCGACCAACATCTTCGCGACCGTCAAAGGTGCTTCAACACTTGCCAAGTGGTACGGACGGTAGAGAGAAAAGTACGGACCTGCGCCCATGCCAAGGTATGACATTTCGTGTGCAACGTATGGCTTGTCGGTTTTTACGATAACAAAAACGCCAGGTGCAACATCGCCGGTGCAGTAATCAACCACGCCGGTTTCTTCCAAAACACCGCCGTCAGCAACTGGCACGAAAGTGTGATGCAAGTTCTTGACTGTCGTGTCTGGGCCAATCATTCCGCGCTTGGTCAGTTTCAAACCGGTTGCGTTTGCAAGAGCTGCCATTTCGATCATGGTCTTTGAACCGTCAGTAAAAGAACACAACATCTTTGGATTCATCTGCTTCGTCTGCGCGCGTTCAGCAACCGTTGATGGATTTGAAAGAGGTTCGAAGGGATTGTTCTTACCTTTACCAGCCATCACAACTTCGAATGACAGGTCGCGAGCGAATTCAACGAGTGCCAAAGCTTCGACAGGTTCGTCACCGTGGCAGACGGCGTAAAGCACTCCGTTGTCTGCGGCCATTTTGGTGAGTAGTGGCCCGATGGTGACGTCCATTTCAACGTTGAGAACTGCCACGTGCTTCTTCGCTTTAAGAGTCGCGCTAGTGACACGAGCGCCGACTTCAGGAACTCCAGTTGCTTCGATGACAACATCGACATTGAGTTGTGAAACGATGAAAGCGTTGGTGGTGCCAGCAGGTTTGCCAGCGTCGATTGCTGCATTAAAATCAGCAACATCTTCGCTAATAAGTTGCTTGCCAAGACCGAGGTCAGCAAAAGCCTGTTCGATACGAGCAGGATCAACGTCAGCAACAACTGAGACTGTAATTCCACCCATGCTCTGTGATTGGTTTGCAAAACCACGACCCATTTGGCCGGCTCCGACGAGTGCCAATCTGCTGTTGCGTCCTTGTTTGCGTGCGAGCTCTTCTAAGCGTCCGCGGTATTCCATAACTATGCGCTCCTATTAATAACAATGCGAGTGCCGACGTTTACTTCTGGCAATTCCGTCACTGCAATGTTGACGTCACCAGGAAGTTCGGCAGTGGTCAAACCGTTAGCCTTCAGATTGAGATGGCCAAGGTTCATCAGGTTTTCATTTGCAACATCGCCGACAGCAAGTACTTCGAAAGCGGTGTCGTCAATAGTGATGACATCGCCTGCTCTCAGAGCATCATCTTGGTATTCAACTGTGTGCAAAATACAAAAGTCGTGAAGCTCTTCGGGTGCATTTGCGCCGAAAAAGACCAGCATTCCTTGTTCGCGGAATGCTGGTACTAATTCACCAATTTTGTCTACTTGGGTTTTGTAGATCATCACTCTCATTAACCAATGACTGTGATGTTTTCAGGCTTAACACCTGAAACGAAAAGTTCTGCAGTGATGAACATTGCAAGAGGACCTGCAGGGCTGGTCGCGTGAATGTCGACGGTCGGAACTTTCTTCATTGGGTAAACGCCAACGCGGGCAGTGCCACCGCAGTCGATAACTGCAACTGCAATTTTGTCGAATGGTGCGCTGCTCTTGAAACCGTCGAATGCTTCTGCGCCCGTTGCGTCAGAGATTGCTTGAGCGACTGGATGAATTCCACCGCCGGTAACGCAGTACACCAATGGGCGATCATCGGTTGGCTTGATGGTCAATGGACCGCCCCAGCCGCCTTTGCCAGCTTCGATTTTCACTGCTTTGTATTCAGCCATTGTGTGTGCCTTTCAGGAAATGTTCTGTAATGAAGAAGAAAATTTAGGGGGAGCGGGAGTGGGCCGATGACCCACTCCCGCCGCCGTGTTACTAGTTAGAGGTGTAGAGGCCAACGCTCGCTGCGAATGCGATCAACACTGAAAGTGGACCGGTAATCAAGCGAGAGATAAGGACTGCAGGAACACCAATTTCAACGGTCTCTGGCTCAGCTTCGCCGAGTGCAAGACCAACTGGGATGAAGTCGCAACCGACCTGTGGGTTGATTGCGAACAACGCTGGAAGTGCGTACTGAGCAGGGATGGTTCCCTTGCCGATTTCAGTACCGAGCAATGTTCCAACGATCTGTGCGATAACAGCGCCTGGTCCAAGCAATGGAGACAGAAGCGGAATTGCACAAACGATAGAAACGAGGATCAAGCCACCGAGTGATGACGCAGATCCTGCGATGCCGTTTGCAATCCAGGTGCCAACACCAGTGGTCAAGATGAGACCGATGATGAAGGAGATGAACGCCATGAAAGGAATGACGTTGCGGATAACAGTGTCAACTGAGTCGCGACCTGCCTGGTAGAGGGTGCCAACGACACCACCGACGCTGCGGCCAATCTTGACGAGAAGTGCGTTAAAGCCGTTCATTTATGCATTCTCCTTACGTGCGATCATGATGCGAGTGATCGTTTCCGTGACAATGCCGCGGATGAAGATCACTACAAGGCCCACGAGCATGTAGCGAACAGCCAAGTCACCAAGCGCGAAGCCGAGTGTCTGGATGCCAACTGCAATGCCACCCCATACGAAGAATTCGCCTGGGTTTGCGTGAGGGAAAATGCCGAGAATTGGATGCACGAACGAAACAGCTGAGTCGTAAAACGCAGGCTTGAAACGTTCTGGCAAGAAACGGCCCATGGTGTA
>JBEGON010000124.1:0-9264 GCA_041181965.1 Actinomycetota bacterium | reverse complement strand
GTTTGAGAGCAATAATTCCTCGACGCGTCATAGCAATTCTCGATCCGATGTTTCTGCTTCAACACCTAGTGGCAACGACTTACGGCGTGATGGCGACGTTGCACTGTCGGCTGGATCTTTTGTCCCCGGCCAGGTGATTTCATGTCGTTGTTTAAGCAGAACATTTTTTCGCAGTGGTGCACTGCCTTGTAATTCCGAATCTACAAAGAACAAACTTTCATTCGATGACGCGTTATCAAAAGTCACACCGAACATGTCGTGAATTTCTCGTTCTTTCCAAAGCGCCGCGTCAAATACTGATGTGACACTAGGGGCAGGCGCATCGCTCAGATCAGTAAACAACGTTGTGCCAGTGCAAGTGCGAAACCACAGTTGCAAGTGACTTCCGCGATCAACGCAGGTCAACATTTCGAAGCCTTCATGCTTCACTGCGTTGATGCGGGAAACCCAATCGGAGCGTTCTATTCGTTCGCTCATGCGACACCATCCACTGCAGCGACGATCGCATCGACCAACGTCTGCCTTGGAGGCGGGCATCCTGGAACGAAGCGCGAAACCGGAACTACCTCTGCTGCACCCGAGAGCACGGAATACGAGTCCCAATACGGCCCGCCCGAGCTCGCACACACCCCGTAGGCGATGGCTACGCGAGGTTCGGGCAACTGCTGCCACTGAGAGAGCAGGGCGGCAGCGGCGGCTCGCGACACTGTTCCGGCCACGACTAAGACAGAGATGTCCCCGTCGCCACCAGCCTGAAGTTCGTGCCCGGAGAGCGCAACAGGTAGGTCCAAAGCGATGGCCGTTGAGACCTCCACGGCGCAACAGGCCAAGGCAGTGTGATGGACGGCAATTCGCATGGTCAGAGGCTAGTCAGCGGCTGGTCACCCAAGCGATCGGTTTCGTCCAAATGCTGCATTCCCCCTCACTAAAGCAGGCGTCGGGGAGCACAATGAGCCACTAACAACGACACGTAAAGGTAGAGATGAGCAAAGAACTCGTCACCCTTGGCCGAGTAATCATTCGCTTTGCTGGCGACTCCGGCGATGGCATGCAGTTGACTGGCGATCAGTTCACCAGCGCGTCTGCAATTTTCGGCAACGACCTTCTCACCCTCCCCGACTTCCCAGCAGAAATTCGCGCACCGCAAGGGACTTTGCCTGGTGTGAGCGCGTTCCAATTGCACTTTGCTGATCACGACATCACCACCGCTGGCGACTCCCCAACAGTTTTAGTGGCAATGAATCCGGCCGCTCTCAAAGCAAATATCAAAGACATGCCACTTGGCGCGGAAATCATTGTCAATACTGATGAATTCACACAACGCAATATGGACAAAGTTGGTTATGCATCAAATCCGCTTGAAGATGGATCACTTGACGGATTCAACCTTCATCGTGTTGCACTCACCTCGTTGACGGTTGATGCACTTCAAGAATTCAGTTTGACCCGCAAGGAAGCCGAACGTTCAAAGAACATGTTCGCGCTCGGCATGTTGTCGTGGTTGTTCTCACGTCCGATGGACACACCGCGCGCATTCTTGAAAGAAAAGTTCGCAAAGAAACCAGAAATTCTTGCGGCAAATCTCAAAGCGCTCGAAGCGGGTTGGAATTACGGAGAAACAACAGAAGCATTTAGCGTTCACTATCAAGTGGCGCCATCAAATGCGCCAGCTGGAACCTACAGAAATATCAGTGGAAATCTTGCGTTGGCATACGGCTTGATTGCAGCATCACAGCGTTCAGGTTTGCCGCTGTACTTGGGCTCATACCCCATCACTCCTGCATCTGACATTTTGCATGAACTTTCGAAGCATAAGAATTTTGGAGTTCGCACTTTCCAAGCCGAAGATGAAATTGCAGGCATTGGTGCAGCTCTCGGTGCGGCATACGGTGGTTCACTTGCAGTCACCACAACATCTGGTCCTGGTGTCGCGCTCAAGAGCGAAGCTATTGGTCTCGCGGTCACTTTGGAACTTCCACTCATCGTTGTTGATATTCAGCGCGGTGGTCCATCCACTGGCTTGCCAACCAAAACAGAACAAGCAGATTTGCTGCAGGCAATGTTCGGACGCAATGGCGAGGCACCTGTGCCGATTGTTGCTCCGCGTTCACCTGGAGATTGCTTCAATGCCGCAATCGAAGCTGCGCGTATTGCTGTGAAATATCGCACTCCGGTATTTCTTTTGAGCGATGGTTATTTAGCAAACGGATCTGAACCTTGGCTACTTCCAGATATCGATTCGCTGCCAGTGATCGAACCGAATTTCCTCGAAGCGCCAAATCACTCGATTGATGGCGTTGATGTTTTGTGGCCTTATAAGCGCTACGAAAAAACTCTTGCCCGTCCGTGGATTCGTCCAGGAACCGCAGGTCTCGAGCATCGCATTGGTGGCATTGAGAAAGCCGACGGCACGGGTGCAATCAGCTATGACCCGGCAAACCACGACAAGATGGTGCGACTGCGCCAAGCAAAAGTTGATGGCATTGCCAGCGACGTTGCCCCGATGTTCATCGACGATCCATCAGGAGATGCAGAAATTTGCGTGCTCGGTTGGGGCTCAACATTCGGCATCACCGCGGCAGCCGTCGAAATCTCTCGACGCAACGGCATCAAAGTTGCACAAGCGCATTTGCAGACAGTGAATCCATTCCCCGCAAACACTGGCGACGTACTCAAGAAGTACAAGAAAGTGCTGATTCCAGAAATGAATCTCGGTCAACTCTGCATGTTGATTCGAGCGAAGTTCCTCATCGATGCACAGAGCATCAGCAAAGTCCAGGGCCAACCGTTCAAGTCTGGCGAACTTGTTGCAGAGATCAAGAAAGCAGCTGAGAATGTCTAACTTTCCATCACTCTCTCTAGTGCCGGCAGCGACTGCTCCGCAGACCGCAAAAGAATTCAAGAGCGACCAAGAGGTTCGCTGGTGCCCTGGTTGTGGTGACTACGCGATTCTCGCTGGCGTTCAATCTTTCTTGCCAGAACTCGGGGTCAAGAAAGAAAACATCGTTTTTGTTTCTGGAATTGGTTGCTCATCCCGTTTCCCCTACTACATGGATACATACGGCGTGCACTCAATTCACGGTCGTGCTCCTGCAATCGCAACTGGTCTCAGTACTTCGCGTTCTGATTTGAGCGTGTGGGTTGTTACTGGTGACGGTGACGCACTGTCTATTGGTGGAAATCACTTGATTCACGCATTACGTCGCAATGTGAATCTCAAGATTTTGCTTTTCAACAACCGCATTTACGGTTTGACCAAAGGTCAGTACTCCCCGACTTCGCCACTGGGCAAAATCACCAAATCAACACCGATGGGATCACTCGACAATCCATTCAATCCAGTGAGTGTCGCGTTAGGCGCAGAAGCGACTTTCGTAGCTCGCACCATCGACAGCGATCGCAAGCACCTTGTCGAAACTCTTCGCGCAGCGGCAGCACACGAAGGAACCGCGCTGGTTGAGATTTATCAGAACTGCAATATCTTCAACGACGGCGCCTGGGAGCCACTCAAGGACTCTGATACATCTGATGACTTGTTGATGCGCCTCAAACATGGCGAACCCATCGTCTTTGGCAAAGATGGCGATAAAGGCGTTTACCGTGATGCCGATGGACACCTCAAAGTGGGAACCCTCGCGGATGCAGGTGCCGCAGGATTCATCACTCACGATGCCCACATGGATGACCCCGCTTTTGCTTTTGCACTCAGCCGTTTGAGCCATCCAGAAACTTTGGCGAACACTCCAATCGGTGTTTTCCGCGACGTTGCCCGTCCCGTCTACGACCGAGACATGGCAACGCAACTTGAAAAAGCAGTGAACACCAAAGGCGCTGGCGATCTTGCCGCTCTTATTAAGGGCAATGACTCTTGGACGGTTTCCTAAATTGCATCCAACCACTTTGGTGCAGTTGTGAGTTCACACCGCCGCGGCCTCATTTATGGCTTCATTGCTTATGCAACCTGGGGCTTGGCGCCGCTGTACTGGCAACTCCTAAAACCAGCAAGTGCCAGTGAAATCCTCGCGCATCGCATTGTGTGGAGTTTGGCCTTTCTTGTCGGCGTGAATTACTTCCTCAAGCGCTGGTCTGACATCAAACGCGTTCTCACCAATCCACGATTGCGCAAATTGATGATTGCTGCTTCAGGTTTCATCACCTTGAACTGGGGTTTGTACATCTGGTCGGTTGTAAATGACCATGTGATTGATGCGTCACTTGGGTATTTCATTAATCCATTGATCAATGTGGTTTTTGGCATTTTCGTATTCGGTGAACGACTTCGAACAATGCAATGGATTGCGTTCGCAATCGCAGCAGCTGGAGTCCTCTTTGTCGCCATTGATGCCGGAGCTCTACCGTGGATTGGTCTGACTCTTGGCATGACATTCAGCGCATACGGTGCCGTGAAAAAGCATGCAAATGTTGATGCCGTGGAAAGTTTGACTGTCGAAACTTTGCTACTGCTGCCTTTCGCGCTTGGCTACCTTGTATTTATCGAAGCTACGAACACCGCAACTTTTCTTCATGCAGGAACCCTTCATGCTGTGTGGTCACTCATGGCTGGCGTGTTGACGGCGGTTCCGCTCCTGGCATTCGGCGCTGCAGCGGTTCGCATTCCTTACTCCACCATGGGCATCTTGCAGTACCTCAGCCCATCGATTCAATTCATTATTGGCTTCACGATTCTCGGTGAAGCAATGACTACTGGACGATGGATTGGTTTTGCGATCGTGTGGTTTGCCTTGGCGATTTTCAGTGTCGATGCGATTCGACAAGGTCGCAATTTCGCGCAATCTGAAGAGTAATCAGACTTCGCGATCCGCAGTTGTGCGGCAAATCTTTTCTAGCGTAGTGAGCACTTGTTCTACTTGTTCTAAAGACGCAAAACCTGCATCGCTCGACAGAGCGCGGACTTTATTGAGTTGAGCAATGGCGTCTTCCGCGTACTTGCGTGCAACGCCTTGCGCTTCTTTCATCGCCGCATGGGCGCGCATCAATTCAAGTGCTCGCGAATGATCGCGATCATCCGGCAGGGCGCGGCCGAGAAGTCCGAGAAGTTCTGCGTCTTCAACGCGTGCAGCCTGCTGCACGAGCAGCATTGGTAGCGTCAAAATGCCTTCACGCAAATCAGTGCCGGGAGTTTTACCTGAAATTTCAGCCTCTGACGCGATGTCGAGAATGTCATCGGCAATCTGGAATGCTAGACCGACATCTTCACCAAAGGCGTCGAGCGCATCAAGTGCATCAGAAGAAAGACCAGCAAACATGCCACCAAAGCGAGCGCTGGTGGCAATCAGTGAACCAGTCTTGTCCGCAAGAACCTGTAGGTGGTGTGCGACTGCGTCATCACCATCGCGTGGACCAACAGTCTCGTGAATTTGTCCCGAGACTAATCGTTCAAAAGTTTGCGCTTGAAGGCGTACTGCGTCAGGTCCTAAATCAGCCAAAATGTTTGATGCGCGAGAAAATAGGAAGTCCCCAGTCAAAATCGCGAGAGTGTTGCCCCAACGATTGTTTGCCGATTCTGCACCGCGACGACGTGGAGCTTCATCCATCACGTCATCGTGATACAAAGTTGCAAGATGAGTGAGTTCGACAACCACCGCTGCTTCAATTGTTTTTGGAGTTGGATTCCCAAGATAGCTAATCAATACTGCAATGAGTGGGCGAAAACGTTTGCCCCCGGCTTTTGCTAAATGACTTGCGGTCTCTTCGATGAAAGGATCCTGCGACGTGGTCGCTTGTGCCAGCTGCTCTTCCACTTGCACTAATGCTGACTGAATCTTTTCAGCAAGTGCAGGATCAACTCCGGAGAGAGCAAATGGACTACTCATGATCTAGCGCAAGAACAGTGCTTTGTTGAGTAGATCAAGGAACGGCTGTGGGACAACGCCGAGAATGATCGTCATGGCAACAGACAATGTGAGTGCAGTCTTGGTCAAGATACTTGGAACTACGACAGAAACTTCATCGTTGACTGGGTCTGTAAAGAACATCAGAACAATGACACGAACATAGAAGAATGCCGCAATCATGCTTGAAATAACAGCCAAGATCACAAGTGGAGTTGCGCCACCTTCGTACGCCGCAGCAAATACCGCAAACTTTCCAACGAAACCGCTGGTGAGTGGAATGCCGGCAAGAGCCAGCAGGAACAAACCAAATGCGCCGGCTACGAGTGGTGAACGCTTACCTAAACCTGCCCAAGCACGAAGATTTGTTGCTTCGCCATTTGCATCACGAACCAAGGAAACAATTCCGAAAGTGCCGAGAGTGGTAAAGGAATACGCCGCAAGGTAGAACAACGTGCCCGCAACGCCACTACGGCTGTAAGCAAGCAAACCGAGGATCAAGAAACCTGCGTGCGCGATGCTTGAGTAAGCAAGCATGCGTTTGATGTCTGACTGAGCTACACCAACGATGGTTCCAATCAGCATCGTGAGTCCAGCGACCACCCAAAGGGCAGGCTGAATGTCCCAGCGAAGTCCTGCGAGAGCGACGTAACCAACGCGCAAAAGTGCACCGAACGCGGCAACTTTGGTTGCTGCTGCCATGAATGCAGTAAGAGCGGTCGGTGAACCCTGGTACACGTCAGGAGTCCACTGATGGAACGGCGCTGCGCCAACTTTGAAGAGCAAGCCCATGAAGACCATCAGAGAACCAGCGATTGCGAGACCAGAGCGTCCTGAATCCGAACCGAATGCATCAGCAATGGCGTCAAAACGAACGGAACCGGCGAAGCCGTAGAGCAACGCTGAGCCATACAGCATGAACGCTGATGCAAAAGAACCAAGTACGAAGTATTTCAACGCGGCTTCTTGTGACAACAGACGGCGGCGGCGTGCCATGCCAGCCATCAAGTACAGCGGAAGTGACATTACCTCCAACGCTACAAACAGCGTTAAGAAGTCAGAAGCGACCGGGAAGATCAACATGCCGCTCACTGAGAACAGGAACAATGCCCAAATTTCTGTTTGGAACCAGCCGCGTGAAGTGAACGCTTGCTCATCTTCGCTACCTGGAAGTGCAGACGCTTGCGGCGCGAATGCATCGCCTTGCGAATCTACTTGCGATTCGCTCAACAGCAATGCGCCAATGACTGCAGAAATCAAAATGACACCCTGCAGGAAAATTCCGGGTCCGTCGATTGTGATGCCGTGTTCTGCGGCATAACCGATGGAATTGCCGAGATAGGTTTTCACATCGAGCATCAAAGCGATGATGAGAGAGGCAAAAACCAAGCTGAGTTGGATTGGCCGGCGACTTTCGCGAGGCACAAATGCTTCAATCAAAACACTCAGTACTGCGGCTCCAAGGACTACGAGCACTGGTGCAAGAAGTTTGTAATCAACGATTGGCGCGGTGAATTCTGCAACTAACGTGGTCACTTGTTTGCCCCTTCGCTCGGTGCTGGATCAACTGCGTTGACCACCGCCATGACGCGGCTAACTGCTGGATTCACAATGTCGAGAACGACTTGCGGGAAGAAGCCGAGGATCACAATTACTGCAAGCACAGGTGCGATGGCGACCTTTTCGCGTGTTGTGATTTCAGTAACTTTTTCAGCAACTTCTGATGAAGGTTCCCCAGTCATCGTGCGTTGCACCATCAGCAAGATGTACAGCGCAGCAAGGATGATGCCGAGAGTTGCGATGATTGCTGGCACTGGGTAGCGCGTGAAGGTTCCGGTGAGAACCAAGAATTCACTGACGAAGCTCGACAAACCTGGCAGTGCCAAAGACGACAAACCTGCGATCAGGAATGAGCCTGCCATCAGTGGAGCGACCTTGGAGACGCCACCGAAATCTTCGATAAAGCGTGAACCTCGGCGGCTCATCAAGAATCCTGCAATCAAGAAGAGCGCAGCGGTGCTGAAACCATGGTTAACCATGTACAACGCAGCGCCAGATTGACCTTGTGAAGTGAAGGCAAAAATACCAAGCGCGATGAAACCGAAGTGACTCACTGACGTGTACGCAATCAAACGCTTGATATCACTCTGACCGATTGCAAGCAGTGCGCCGTAAATAATGCCGATTACCGACAAGACAATCACGAGTGGCGTGAAATGTGCACTCGCGAGTGGGAACAACGGAATGCAATAACGCAGCATGCCGAAGGTGCCAATCTTGTCGAGCACACCAACGAGCAAGGTTGCGCTGCCTGGCGTTGCTTCACCTGCAGCATCTGGCAACCACGTATGGAATGGGAACAACGGAGCTTTGATCGCAAATGCCACGAAGAATCCGAGGAACAACCAATTCTGTGTGCCACCATCAATATGCAATGTTGTGAGCGTTGCCCAATCGAAAGTTCCAACACCCAGTTCATTTCGCGCTGCAACCCAAAGGCCGATCAGGCTTGCCAACATGAACAAACCACCAACGAGGCTGTAAAGCAAGAATTTGACCGCTGCGTAGGTAGCGCGAGCGCCACCAAAGCGACCGATCAAGAAGTACATCGGAATCAAGATGGCTTCGAAGAAGACGTAGAACAAGAAAACGTCTGTTGCTGCAAATACACCGATCATCATTGCTTCGGTGATCAAAGTGAGTACGACGTACTGACGGACGCTTCCGCGGTGACCTTCAGATTCTGACCAGCCTGCAAGCAGAACTACTGGCACCAAAATGGCTGCAAGTGCAATCAGAACCAGTGAGATTCCATCAACACCGAGTGCGAAGTTCACGCCGAATGATGAAATCCATGAGTAAGACTCAACGAATTGCATGGCAGAAGTTGAGTTGGAATCGAACTGCAGAACCATGCCGATTGCGGTGGCAAGAGTTGCGAGCGAAACCAGCACACCAGCTTGACGAACCTGCTTGTCATTAAGAGAACGGATAAGCCCAATGACAACAGCGCCAACTGTTGGAAGTGCAATGAGAGCGGAAAGCCAAGACATTGTTATGCCAACCTCACTAGCAGTGCGACGGCTGCAATCAAGATTGCACCAATCACCATCGAAAGTGCATACGAACGCGCAAAACCAGTCTGGATACGGCGCAACTGGCTCGCGACCACGCCAACAAGTCCAGCTGTGCCGTTGACGAGACCGTCAACGACTTTGTTGTCGACGAAAACCAAAGAACGCGTGAGGTACTGACCGGGACGCATGAATACAGTTTCATTAAATGCATCGCCGTAAAGATCTGCGCGGGCAGCTTTGGTTGCCCAAGAAACCGCCGATGGCGCTTCGACCGGGACATCGCGAGTTGCGTACTGAATCCAACCAAGGACGGCGCCCACTGCGATCACTGCGAG
>JBEGON010000123.1:0-3745 GCA_041181965.1 Actinomycetota bacterium | reverse complement strand
GTTGGCGATGTCGTTATCTTCTCGAAGTACGGCGGCACCGAAGTTAAGTACGCAGGACAGGAATACCTGATTCTTTCTGCACGCGACGTTCTCGCAGTTGTTGAGAAGTAACCACAATGGCAAAAATCGTTGAATTTGATGAAAAAGCACGTCGCGCTCTTGAGCGCGGTGTCAATGCACTTGCTGATGCAGTCAAGGTAACGCTTGGACCCAAGGGTCGCAACGTTGTGATTGATAAGAAGTGGGGCGCTCCAACCATCACCAACGATGGTGTCACCATTGCAAAAGAAATCGAACTTCAAGATCCATTCGAAAACCTTGGCGCACAACTCGTCAAAGAAGTGGCTACCAAGACCAACGATGTTGCTGGTGACGGAACCACAACCGCAACCGTCTTGGCACAAGCATTCGTCAAAGAAGGCTTGAAGGTTGTTGCTGCTGGTGCAGCACCGATGGATATCAAGAAGGGCATTGAAGCTGCAGTTGCTGCACTGAAGGCAGAACTTCTCAAGAACGCTCGTCCTGTTGCAAATAAGGAAGAAATCGCACAGGTTGCGACTATTTCTTCGCAGGATCGCGCAATTGGTGAATTGATTGCTGATGCATTCGACAAGGTCGGCAAAGATGGCGTGATTTCGGTTGAAGAATCTTCAACCACCGGACTCGAACTTGAATTTACCGAAGGTATGCAGTTCGACAAGGGTTACATCTCTCCATACTTCGTCACAGATTCAGAGCGCATGGAAACCGTGCTTGATGATGCGTATGTCTTGCTCGTGCAAAACAAGATCTCTGCCATTGCAGAACTCTTGCCATTGCTCGAAAAGGTGTCGCAGACCGGCAAGCCATTATTCATTGTTGCCGAAGACGTCGATGGCGAAGCGCTTTCAACTCTCGTTGTAAACCGCATTCGTGGCATCTTCACTTCTTGCGCAGTGAAGGCACCAGCATTTGGTGACCGTCGCAAAGCAACCTTGCAAGACATAGCGATTCTCACTGGCGCACAGGTTGTGTCACCAGAAATTGGTTTGAAGCTCGATCAGGTTGGCCTTGAAGTTCTCGGACAAGCCCGTCGTGTCATTGTGACCAAGGACGCAACCACCATTGTTGATGGTGCTGGCAAGTCTGAAGAAGTTGCTTCACGCGTCGCACAGATTCGTGCCGAAATCGAACGCACTGATTCCGATTGGGATCGTGAGAAGTTGCAAGAACGCGTTGCAAAACTCGCTGGTGGTGTTTGTGTCATCAAGGTTGGTGCACACACTGAAGTTGAGTTGAAAGAAAAGAAGCACCGCATCGAAGATGCTGTCTCTGCAACTCGCGCTGCAATCGACGAAGGCATCGTGCCTGGTGGTGGCTCTGCACTTGTCACAGCATCAAAGGTTCTTGATGACAACCTTGGGCTTGAAGGCGACTTCAAGATTGGTGTTGGCATCGTGCGCGCTGGTGTTGTCGAACCTCTTCGTTGGATTGCTGAAAACGGCGGCGAAAACGGCTACGTCGTTGTTGCCAAGGTTAAGGAAACTGGCAAGGGCTACAACGCTGCAACTGACGTTTATGGCGACTTGATTGCTGATGGTGTTCTCGATCCAGTGAAGGTGACACGTTCTGCACTTGAAAACGCTGCATCGATTGCTGCGATGTTGTTGACCACTGAAGCACTTGTTGTTGAAAAACCAGAACCACAAGATGACGAACAAGGTCATGGCCACAGCCACGGACCTGGCGGTCACTCACACTAAGAACAAACGCAAAGAGCCGGTTGGATTTCCAACCGGCTCTTTGCGTTGAGAGAGTGGTACGAGTGCGCGTTATGCGATTCGCATGGTGCGCTTTTCTTGCGCGTAGATAACTTCACGGTCTTCTTCCGAAAGACCGCCCCAGATTCCGAAAGGTTCACGGACTGAGAGTGCATGGGCTGCGCACTGTTGAATTACAGGGCAGGTTGCACAGATTGCTTTGGCGCGAGCTTCGCGCCCGGCTCGTGAAGGACCACGTTCGCCATCTGGATGAAAGAAGGCTTCCGGATCTTCACCGCGGCAGGCACCTTCGTACTGCCATTCCCAAACATCGGCGAGCGGCTTGGGTAGCCGTGAAATATCCGCCATTGGGCACCTCCTGATGCGTGCTGTGAGCCGAAGTTATTCATTTGTGACACTCGAATCAAGCGCCTTGGACATTCCTTAACCATCGCTGAACGGATTCTGACATTAGGCGAGCGGTCCATTTTGGGGCTGAAATGGCATTTTTACTTTCGAATCGAAAGTCGATTTTCGTCTTTCACGAGGGTTTCACGAGGGATTTGTGAGGCGGAGGTGGTCCGCGACTGGTGAGACTCGGAGGGGCGTCCGACGGCCATTGCTGAGGGGAAAGTGACCATTCTCACGGCAACTAAACTTCGGCCACGTCGAGCGCAGGGAAGATGTCATGGATCAGTTGCCATTGGGTCACAGCGAAGACTTCGATGCCAAATTTGGAATTACCGGACTCACCTTCGATGACGTCCTGCTTCTCCCAGCCGCGAGCGACGTCGTCCCCAGTGAAGTGGATACATCCACTCGCCTGACTCGCAACATCACACTTCGCGTTCCACTGGTTTCGTCCGCCATGGACACTGTTACTGAAGCTCGCATGGCAATCGCGATGGCACGCCAAGGTGGTGCTGGTGTTTTGCACCGCAACCTTTCTATCGAAGATCAAGCAAACCAAGTTGATCTCGTAAAGCGATCAGAAGCCGGCATGGTCACCAAACCCGTGACGTGTTCTCCAGACAACACACTCGGTGAAGTTGATGCACTGTGTGGTCGTTACCGCATTTCTGGTGTGCCAGTTGTTGATGCGAATGGCGTTCTTGTCGGAATCGTGACGAATCGCGATATGCGTTTTGAAGATGATCGCAACCGACTGGTTCGCGACATCATGACAAAGATGCCGTTGATCACTGCACCGGTTGGAATTAAATCTGATGAAGCATTGGCATTGTTGCGTCAACATAAAGTGGAGAAATTGCCACTCGTTGACAAAGACGACCGCTTGCAAGGTTTGATCACTGTCAAAGACTTCGTAAAGCAAGATCAATATCCGTTGAGCACCAAGGATGCAGCCGGACGTCTTGTCGTCGGTGCCGCAGTTGGTGTTGGTGATGACGCATATGCACGCGCACGCGCCTTGATTGATGCGGGTGTTGATTTCGTTGTGGTTGATACTGCACACGGACATTCATCTGGCGTGATCAACATGGTGCGTCGATTGAAAGCCGATACCAAGGTTGATGTCATTGGTGGCAACATCGCAACCCGTGACGCAGCGCAAGCCTTGATTGAAGCTGGTGCGGATGCCATCAAAGTTGGCGTTGGTCCAGGTTCAATTTGCACCACGCGGGTTGTTGCGGGCGTTGGCGTTCCTCAAATCACCGCAATTTGGGCTGCATCTTTAGCCGCAAAGCCAGCCGGTGTTCCCATCATTGGTGATGGCGGCTTGCAATACAGCGGCGATATCGCGAAAGCACTCATCGCTGGCGCTGACACAGTGATGCTCGGTTCGTTGCTCGCAGGCACTGCCGAAGCACCGGGTGAAGTCATCTTCGTCAACGGCAAGCAATACAAGTCTTACCGTGGCATGGGTTCTTTGGGAGCCATGGAAAGTCGTGAAACTAAGAAGTCCTACAGCAAAGATCGTTACTTCCAAGACGATGTTTTGTCAGACGACAAACTTGTTCCAGAAGGCGTTGAAGGACAAGTTCCTT
>JBEGON010000122.1:0-3721 GCA_041181965.1 Actinomycetota bacterium | reverse complement strand
CGCCGCGGCGCTGAGGTGAACCCTTCAATGCAGGGGTCTTGTTCTTAGCAACCTTGTCCTGGCGGCCTTTGCGGACCAGCTGTTGGATCGTTGGCACTCACTTACTCCAATGTGTCTGATTAATGTTGTTCAACATCAATCGTTTTGCTTTTGTCTTTGCTCGTTGCCCCGACCCACGCACTCGGGTGTGTCGCAATTTCTCGAGAAAACTGCGGCAACTTCCGTTGTGTTCGTGGATGCTTTTGCGCGATCGCGGGGAAGGCGCGCTAGCTGACCCGGGGCAAACCGGGCACGGCGGGCGAGATTAGTGCAGGAATCGTGAGGTTTCCAAATCGGGGAACAGCCTCGACTAACGGCGCAATTTCAGGAAGGGCGGACGAACCGCATGCCGTGCACGGAGATTAGGTCGCGATCTGGGCTGGCCGTGCATTTCGGTGCGCGACACGCCGTCCGCGGGGGTGGAAGATGTCCGATTTGGGTGGATTTAGCGGCGGTAAGGGTCAGGTGCGCCCAGTGACGACCGGGGCATCCTTCAACTGCTCCCACTCAGCATCACTAAAGATTCGAGAGCGAATGAGAAATCTCACACCCTCGGGGGCCTCGAGAGAAAAGCCGCTGCCCCGCCCTTTAACCACATCAAGGGTCAGATGGGTGTGCTTCCAATACTCAAATTGTTCGAGCGACATCCAAAAGCCGATCGGAGACTCAATGCCATCAACTGTGAGTTCGGCAAGAAGTACATCTTGCGACCCAGTACGAAATTCACCTGCGAGGTAACACATCGGTGCACTTCCATCGCAACATCCACCCGATTGATGAAACATCAACGGTCCGTGCGTGCGCGTAAGTTTGCGAATCCACTCGGCCGCATCTGCTGTGTAATCAACGCGCGATGGCATAGTCATGATGTCTCCGTTAGAGCGAAGGTCGCGAAACCAAGAGAAGTCTCTACGGTTTCGCGACCTTGCGCAATAGTTAATTCGATTTAGAAGAAACCAAGTTTCTTAGGTGAGTAAGAAACCAAGAGGTTCTTTGTTTGCTGGTAATGATCGAGCATCATCTTGTGGGTTTCGCGTCCGATGCCGGATGACTTGTAACCACCAAATGCTGCGTGCGCTGGGTATGCGTGGTAGCAGTTCGTCCACACACGTCCGGCCTGAATCTCACGACCAGCACGGTACGCGGTATTCAAATCGCGACTCCAGACACCGGCACCAAGACCATACAAGGTGTCGTTAGCAATCTTCATTGCATCATCAAATCCATCGAACTTCGCAACAGAGACAACTGGTCCGAAGATTTCCTCTTGGAAGATTCTCATCGAGTTCTTGCCTTCGAAGATTGTTGGAGCCACGTAGTAGCCACCCGAAAGATCTCCACCGAGATCGACGCGTTCACCTCCGCAGACCAACTTTGCACCTTCTTGCTTACCAATTTCGATGTAAGAAAGAATCTTTTCGAGCTGATCATTAGATGCCTGTGCACCAATCATGGTGTTGGTATCCAATGGATTTCCTTGCACAACTGCCTTGGTACGCGCCGTTGCGTCAGCCAAGAACTTGTCGTAAATAGGGGCTTCGATAAGTGCGCGAGAAGGACAGGTACACACTTCACCTTGATTCAAAGCGAACATGGTGAAACCTTCAAGAGCCTTGTCGTAGAAGTCATCATTTTCGCGAGCAACGTCTTTGAAGAAGATGTTGGGACTCTTGCCACCAAGTTCCAGAGTGACCGGAATGATGTTGTCAGATGCATACTGCATGATCAAACGACCAGTTGAAGTTTCACCTGTAAATGCAATCTTTGAAATGCGACGATTTGATGCAAGTGGCTTTCCAGCTTCAACACCGAAACCATTGACGATGTTCAAAACACCGGGTGGAAGCAAGTCTTTAACAAGATCCATCCAGAAATGAATTGATACAGGCGTCTGTTCTGCTGGCTTCAAAACTACACAGTTACCTGCAGCAAGCGCTGGTGCAAGTTTCCATGCGGCCATCAAAATTGGGAAGTTCCAAGGAATGATCTGACCGACCACACCAAGTGGTTCGTGGAAGTGGTACGCAACCGTGTCGTCATCGAGTTCGCCGAGTGTTCCTTCTTGCGCGCGAATCGCGCCAGCGAAGTATCGGAAGTGATCGATCGCCAAAGGAATATCAGCGGCGAGAGTTTCGCGAACTGGCTTTCCATTCTCCCAAGTTTCAGCAACTGCAAGTGCTTCAAGATTTGCTTCCATGCGATCTGCAATCTTGAGCAGAATGTTGGAACGTTCGGTTACGGACGTTTTGCCCCACGCGATTTTTGCGGCGTGTGCTGCATCCAAAGCTTTCTCGACGTCAGCCGCGTTACCGCGGGCGACTTCACAAAAAACCTGTCCGGTGACTGGGGTGACATTTTCAAAGTACTCACCTGAAGAAGGGGCGACATATGCGCCACCAATCCAATGGTCGTACCGTGCTTTATAAACAGCAGGGCTGCCTGGCTGCCCTGGTGCTGGATAAACGGTCATTTAATTTCTCCATCTTCCAAACCACATCGTTGAGGTTGGATGGGTGGAAAGTAGGAGTAAAGATGTGACCTGCGATACAGGTTTTGGCCTTTCCTATCCGAGGACAGTGCGAACGGATATTGGTGACCTGTCCATCTAGACAGGTACCTGCTCCCAGAGATAGCGTCACCACCGTGCCAAACAGTGGAAATGTGACTGAGCGGACTGATGTACCTCGCTCTCGCCGTTCGCCCAATGCCCGAACTCGGGTGGTGGTCGCAGACAGGAGCTCCATTACACGAGCTGGCATCCGCGCGATTTTGGAACGCTCACCAAGCACTGCTGTCGTCGCTGAAGCCACCACTTACGAAGCCACCTTGCTCGCGGCTGAAGAGCATGGCCCCGATGTTGTGGTGATTGATCTCGATCTCGGCGATGACACAACTAAAGGTCTAGAAATCTGTGAAGACATCACGAATCGACTTGGAGTCAAAGTCTTAGTACTTGCGCCAACTCTCTCAGAAATGATTGTCACAGAATCGCTTCGACGCGGTGCAACTGGATACCTCGTCAAAAATGAAGTGACCTCCGACGAATTAGTACATGCTGTTCGCTCAGTGCAACAAGGAGAAACAGCCTTCGGTCGTGGTGTCGGAGCAATGATCACTAAAGCCCTCGTTACACACAAACCCGAATCGTCTGCAGTGAGTGCTCGTGAAATAGAAATTCTCAAACTTGTCGCTCAAGGATTAAGCAATAAGCAAATTGCGCATCAACTCTATATTTCAGAGAGCACTGTCAAGTTTCATCTCCACAATGCATCAAAGAAGCTTCATGCTATTCGGCGCGCAGAAATTGTTCATCGCGCAATGGCTCAGGGTTTGATCTAGTTCAATTCGATGATGGCGTAGCTGAACCCAGCACTCACAATTTCATCTGCAGAAATCTCAACTCCACTATTAAGCAATGTCTTGCGAACATTTACTGAGATAGCAATGGTCGCGCGCTCTCGACGAGGGTTGATGACGACCAGGTGCTTCTCCCCTCGCTTAAAGACAAGCGGGTAGCTCCCGTGGATGACTTCGGCGTCGCCATAGGTTCCGAGGGACGGAGTGGCTCTACGAATTTCAACGAGTTGGCGAATGAGATGAATCGGTGATGATGGATCCGCGATTGCTGCTTCGACATTGGGCCGCTTTGGATCTGAATCAATTGGCAAATACAACGCATCGC
>JBEGON010000121.1:0-2810 GCA_041181965.1 Actinomycetota bacterium | reverse complement strand
CTAATTCATTGCGCTTACGCACAATGACACTTTAAGCCTCGTTATTTGCTATGCCCTGACTTGCGAATCTGAGTAAGCCAGTCTGACGCTTCTGAGAAATCGTCGTCGGAAACGCCATCTTGCAAATTCGACAGAACTCCATCATGACGAGGGTAAGAGCCCAAGTAACGAACATCAGCGCAAATACGATGCAAACCACGAAGTGCTTCACCGACTCGAGCTTCGTTGATGTGACCTTCGCAGTCGACAGAGAAGTAGTAGTCGCCGAGTTGCTTTTGAGTTGGACGTGATTCCAGTCGAGTCAAGTTGACGCCGCGCACCGACAGTTCCGTCAAGATTTCAAGCAATGCACCTGAGTGGTTTTCACGCATGAACAAGACCAAGGTAGTGCGATCGGCTCCAGTGGGAGCTGGTGGCGCGACCGGCTTTGATACCAAAACGAATCGAGTGCGCGCGTGTCCATTGTCGCCAATGTTTTCTGCCAGGACATCAAGCCCGTAATGCTCGGCCGCGATGTGCGCTGCAATAGCTGCATCGAAGCGTGATGCTGGATCTGCAACTTCTTCAGCCGCAGCGGCAGTAGAGAGTGCAGGTACAACGCGTGCATCCGAAAGTGCAGTTGAAAGCCAACCGCGGCACTGTGCGTGTGCGTGTGGATGTGTCGCAATGGTGCGCACATCTTCAAGCTTGGTTCCAGGACGAGCCATGAGTGAGAATCGAACTTGAAGCGTGACTTCTTCGACAATGACCAAAGGTTCTCCGGAAGCGAGCTCGTCCAAAGTCTGCGAGACAGATCCTTCGACTGAATTCTCAAGTGGCACAAGCGCTGCATCGATTTTTCCGGCGCGCACTGCATCCAATGCAGCCGTCACAGTAGCGAGTGGTACGAGTTGAGAATCTTTTGCTTGAGGAAGAAGGTTGAGTGCCGCTTCAGTGAAAGTTCCTCGCGGTCCGAGATAACCGATAGTCGTCACGATTCCTCCGGCTTCGCTGATGCAATGGCTTGAAGTTCTTCTGGAGTGAGTGTCATCTCAGAAGTTCCGTTGATGACTGTCTTTGAATAAAGGCGGCTTTGATCGCGACCTTGAATGCATGTCAGAACGATGCCGTTTGAATGGTCGTCCAAGATTGCTGCCGAAAACGAATACTGGGCACCGATTTCACTGATGGCGTTGAAGCGGACTACAGCAAGGTGGCGAAGTGACGCTGCCACGTCTCGTTGAGTGATAGCGATGGTTTGACTCAGTTTTTGAACTTTCGCGGTCAATTCATCATTGCGAAGCGCGAGATCCGCGGCTGCCGCCAACATGTCGGTTTCTTCTTGCGTCCCACGAAACAGGACAAGTTGCTTGCGTGCTTTACGCATTTGCACAATCGAGACGACCGCCAAGAGGACAGAAAAAATCGCCACTCCTAGAGCGCCGTATGCAATTTGTTCAAGTTGCGTCATAGCGCCGAAGCCTAGTCGCTCGGTTTAGCTCAAAAGTGTGAAGTTTTCTCATGTTTCGGCTGCTTAAATGCCCTGCAGTTTTGCCCTCGAGTGAGCGTGGTGCGAGAGGTGGCACGGTTCACATTTCTCTCACATTACGCGCGTTCCGATTTGCAGCGAGTACGGCTCTCAACTACATTTCCGCTCGCTTGGTCGCTACTGCATCCCCCGTCGGTAGCGGCCAAGCCTTTTTGTTTCTCCGCGCATTTTTCGGTTTTTCTTTTCCCTACTTTTGCAAGGTAAGTACGTGCGGATTCATGATTCCCGACGCATCAAAGGCTGCGCGTACGTTGCTCATGAGTGTGAGCTCTTCTTGCGTCTTCACAAGTTGCAAGTAGTGATTCTTCGCTTGACCGATTCCATGTTCTGCACTGACGGATCCGCCGTGTGCGACAGCAGATTTGATCACGATGTCACTGACGCGATTTTTATCGTCAACATTCGCCACCGCTACATGAAGATTGCCATCAAGCAGGTGGCCGAATACATAGAGGTCATCGCCTGCATTCAGGGTCGAAGAAATGTCACCAATGAATTCTGACAATTTTGCTGGTCGCACTGATGTATCAACCTTGACCACATTTGATAGTCGATTAATCATGGAAGCTTGAAGTTCGCGATAGTTCCAGTATTTAGCAACTTCGCCCGGGTTCAGTGCCCACAACGTTCCTTCTGGCATTTCTGGTTTATTTCCATCGCCTTCAAGAATCAACCACCACGGTGTTGAGTCTGGCAAGAGTTTCATTCCTTCATTTGCGGCGACTCGATTTGCTGCGGCAGTCTGAAAAATCTCAGCGGCAAGAATCCTTGGTACATGAGGCATTGCGATTTCTAGTGCATTTTCAATTGATGCACATGGAATGACTGCTGTCCATTGGACTTCACGCGGTACCTGCAATTGAAGACATACATCGGTAATAACGCCGAGAGTTCCTTCACTGCCAAGTGCTAGCGATGTGACATCAAATCCAGTGTTCTCTTTTTTGAGTCGGTGTAAACGATCAATGATGGTTCCGTCGGAGAGAACAATTTTCACGCCGACCACATGCTCGCCAGTCATTCCGAATGCCACAACACGAACTCCGCCAGCATTTGTCGCAACATTTCCGCCAATCGTTGCCATTGATCGGGATGGCGTATCCACGGGGTAGCTCAGTCCATATGAGGTCGCGAAATCTTGCACTTCCTTCAAAGTGAATCCGGCACCAAGTGTGAGTTGTTGTGTCGCCGCATCAAAAGATGGCGCGGTGCGGAGCTTCTTCGTTGAAAGAATGATGTGCGGTTGAGAGTCACCAACTGAACCACCAACAAGACCTGAGTT
>JBEGON010000120.1:0-9733 GCA_041181965.1 Actinomycetota bacterium | reverse complement strand
GGAGACAGCGCCAACAAGATTGGTTCAGTGGGTGTTGCACTTGCGTGCAAAGAAGCTGGCATTCCTTTTCTCGTGGTTGCTCCCGTGAGCACTGTTGATTTGGACACTGCGGATGGCGCGGATATTCACATTGAATTGCGTTCTGGCGATGAGGTCACAACTCTTGCTGGAGTGCGAACTGCTCCGCTTGAAAGTGAAGGCTTCAATCCCGCTTTCGACGTGACTCCCGCTCATCTCATCACTGCAATTGTGACTGAGACGACGGTTATCGAAATGACGAAAGGTCAGACCCCAAAGTCTGTTCTCTAGCGCTCGTGTTGCCCTCATTCTGCGCAGACTTCATGACACGATGGGCTCATGCTTTTGGGATGCAGCCTGTATGTTGAAGGACGCCGCGTTTTCTCGGATCAACCGATAGAGAAATTGCTCGAACTCGCTCGCGATGCCAAAGGTTTTGTGTGGCTCGAAATCTCAGATCCCACCGAAATTGAGTTTGATAAGTACGCAGAAGTTTTTGGGATACATCCACTTGCTGTCGAAGACGTTGTTCATGGCATGCAACGTCCAAAAATTGAAGACTATGGCGATCAAGAATTTATGGTTCTCAAAACGTTGCACTATGACGATGCCAGCAGCCAGGTCGCCACTGGCGATGTGATGTTCTGCCTTGGTCCAAATTTTGTCGTGACAGTGGCACACCGCAACGCGGGCGATTTAGAGAAAATCCATGATCAATTCTCACAACATCCTGAACGCGCACTCGAAGGTCCCTATGCGGTGTTGCACGCCATTCTCGATGTCGTGGTTGACGATTACAGCGTGATTGCCCGCGAACTTGAGGCCGATGTCGCGAATATCGAAATCGCTGTCTTTTCCAATATGCGCAGAACTTTGAGCCAAGAGATCTATTTCTTGAAAAGAGAAGTTGCAGAATTTCGCCAAGCAGCCGAACCTTTGCGTCCGCTGTTGCGCAAACTCGTCGAAGATGACGCTCTCAACAATCCAGTTTCCATGCGGCCGTTCTTCCGCGACGTTGAGGATCATCTCAACCGCGCAGCCGATGCGATGGTCTCGCAGGATTCATTGTTGACCTCTGTGCTCAATGCTGACTTGGCACAGGTTCAACTCAAGCAAAATGAGGACATGCGCAAAATCTCGGCATGGGTGGCTTTGGCTGCCACGCCCACCATGGTGGCAGGTATCTATGGCATGAACTTTGAAAATATGCCAGAGCTTTCGTCCACATGGGGATATCCGGCGGTTTTGACCCTGATGGCGAGTATCAGTGGCTTTCTTGCGTATAAATTCAAGAAATCGGGCTGGCTCTAGCCTTCTCTACACTTCGCCACTATGTCGTGGACCGAATACAGCCCCCGCACCTATGAGGTGCGAACTTTTGGCTGCCAGATGAACGTCCATGATTCCGAACGTCTCTCCGGCATGATGGAAGCGGCGGGCCTCACTCGTTGGGATGGCGATGGCAGTGCCGATGTCATTGTCTTGAATACCTGCGCGGTTCGCGAGAATGCTGACAACAAGTTGTACGGAAATCTCGGTCAACTGCGTGCCATCAAATTAGTAAAGCCTGAACTTCAAATCGCTGTTGGCGGATGCCTTGCTCAAAAGGACCAGGGAGAGATCCTTCGCCGTGCACCGTGGGTGGATGTGGTCTTCGGTACTCACAATCTTGATGTGCTACCAGTTCTCTTGGAGCGCGCACGCATCGAACAAGAATCACAAATTGAAATCGCAGATGCACTTGAGGTTTTCCCATCGACTTTGCCAGCGAAGCGCGACAACGCTTACAACGCGTGGGTGAGTGTGTCGGTCGGTTGCAACAACACCTGCACGTTCTGCATTGTGCCTGCCTTGCGCGGTAAAGAAAAAGATCGCCGCCCCGGAGACATTTTGAATGAAATCAGAATGTTGGTCGATCAAGGCGTTATCGAAATCACTCTGCTTGGACAAAACGTCAACGCATACGGTGTGGAATTTGGTGATCGCGAAGCATTTTCAAAATTGCTCCGTGCATGTGGTGATATCGCTGGACTTGAACGCGTGCGTTTCACAAGTCCGCATCCAAAAGAATTTTCTGATGATGTGATTGACGCCATGGCAGAAACCAAGAATGTGATGCACCAACTTCACATGCCATTGCAGTCGGGCAGTGATCGCATTTTGGCATCGATGAAACGCTCTTACCGCCAAGAGCGCTATCTCGGAATCATTGAACGCGTACGCAAGGCCATGCCTGACGCTGCAATTTCCACAGACATCATCGTGGGATTCCCTGGCGAGACCGAAGAAGATTTTCAGGCGACGATGGACGTAGTGCAACAGGCTCGGTTTGCAGCGGCGTACACCTTCCAATATTCCAAACGTCCAGGCACTCCGGCGGCAGAAATGCCAGACCAAATCCCTGCCGATGTTGTCACAGAACGTTTTGATCGACTTGTTGCATTGGCGAATGACATTGCATGGCAAGAAAACAAAGCGCAGATTGGCAAGGAAGTGCACGTGCTCGTCGCCAACGGTGAAGGCAAAAAAGATGAAGCCACTCAACGTATTTCTGGCCGCTCAGAAGACTTCCGTTTGGTGCACGTTGCAAAACCTGCAGGCTTGGTTCGTCCGGGAGACATTGTGACTGCCACTGTTACGTCAGCCGCGCCGTATCACTTGATCGCAGATGAAAATGTCACGGTGCGTAAGACACGTGCGGGAGACTTGTCTCAACAAACGGCAGGAAGTTCCCTTCTTCAAATTTCAGGAGTATCACTATGAGCCAATCGTTGACTCTCGGATTTTCCTGCCCTGACCAACCAGGCATCGTGCATTCGGTGAGTTCTTTCATCGTTAAAGTCGGTGGCAACATCACTGAATCCCAACAGTATGAAGATCGCGAAACTCAACTCTTCTTCATGCGCGTTGAATTTGATGTTGCAGATAACACCACTCTTGCATCAGTCCATTCGGAATTTGCTGCAATTGCTCAGCAATTCTCGATGAAGTGGAAGCTCGTCGAATCTTCACGTCGCGAACGTGTTCTGATCATGGTGAGTCAATACGAGCATTGCTTGAATGACTTGCTCTTCCGCCAACGATCTGGTGCGCTCGATATTGAGATTCCATTGATCGTGGGCAATCATCCTGATCTCGCCGAAATGGCTGCTTGGTACGGCATTCCGTTCCTTCATATCCCTGTCGATGACAAAGTTGCGGCAGAGAAGCAACTCCGCGAGTTGATTGCCCACCATTCGATTGACCTCGTTGTGCTTGCTCGTTATATGCAAATCTTGAGTGATGATTTTTGCCGCGACTTCGCAGGCAGCATCATCAACATTCACCATTCATTCTTGCCTTCATTCAAAGGTGCAAAGCCATATCACCAGGCCCATCAACGCGGTGTGAAAGTAATTGGCGCAACAGCACATTACGTAACTGCCGCACTGGACGAGGGCCCAATCATCGAGCAAGAAGTTGCTCGAGTAGATCATTCGTTCACACCAGAACAACTTGCCGCTGTCGGCCGTGACGTCGAAGCGCAAGCACTTGCACGCGCTGTGCGTTGGCATGCGGAACATCGCGTGTATCTGTCAGGTCTTCGCACGATTGTTTTTAAGTAGGCATCATGAGCGCAGTGATTTTGGACGGTAAAGCAACAGCTGCATCCGTACGTGCAGATTTGGCACAACGAGTTGCCAAGCTCAAAGCGCAAGGAGTCAATCCAGGTCTTGGCACCATTTTGGTTGGGCAAGATCCAGGTTCAGTGTCGTATGTTGCTGGCAAGCATCGCGATTGCGCAGAAGTTGGGGTGGCAAGCCTGCGCTATGACTTGCCGGAAACCGCAACCCAAGCAGATGTTGTGCATGCGGTCAATGAATTGAATGCAGCTCAAGAATGCACCGGGTTTATCGTTCAACTTCCATTGCCACGCGGTTTAGATGCAAACTCCATTTTGGAAGCGATGGATCCAGATAAAGATGCTGATGGCTTGCATCCGATGAATCTCGGTCGTTTGGTGCTTGGCATCGAAGCGCCACTTCCATGCACTCCACGCGGCTGTGTGGAATTGCTGCGTGCCTATGGCGTACCTCTCAATGGGGCCGAGGTCGTCGTGGTGGGTCGCGGTGTGACCGTCGGTCGTCCACTTGGACTTTTGCTCACGAGAAAAACAGAAAATGCGACAGTGACGTTGTGTCATACAGGAACGCACGATGTGGAAAAGCACCTCAAACGTGCCGACATCATTGTCGCGGCCGCAGGTGTTGCTCACATGATTACTCCAGACCTTGTGAAATCTGGCGCGGCAGTATTGGACGTGGGTATTACTCGCGTTGGCGACGCATTGCTCGGCGACGTGCACCCAGATGTTCGCAACGTGGCTGGTTTTGTGGCCCCTATGCCTGGCGGCACTGGTCCGATGACTCGTGCCATGTTGTTGGCAAACGTGGTGGAAGCCGCCGAACGTTCTTTGCGCTAATTATGAAATCCGTCATCAGCATTGTTGGTCCAACTGCCTCTGGGAAAACTGCTCTGTCACTGAGTCTCGCCGAGCAGTTCAATGCCGAGATCGTCAATCTTGATGCGTATCAAATTTATCGCGGCATGGATATTGGGACCGCAAAACCCACGATGGCGCAACGCATGGGGATCGCCCACCATCTGATTGATGTTGTCGATATCGAACATGAAGCAAATGTTGCTGAATTTCAACAATGGGCACGCGCTGCTATTGCGGACATCACTGCTCGCAACAAGATGGCGATCTGTGTAGGTGGGTCTGGTCTTTATGTGCGAGCCGTATTTGAGGAAATGGACTTTCCTGGAACCGATCCAGAAGTACGAGCACACTATGAAGACATGCTCGCTGATATCGGTAATGAAGCGCTCTATGCTCATTTGCAATCCATCGCGCCAGAGGTAGCGTCACAAATTTTGCCGGGTAATTCGCGTCGGGTTGTTCGTGCTTTGGAAGTAATTCAACTGACAGGAACTTTCAATCCTCAACTTCCCGATGCAGAGCCCGTTATCGATGCCTTGCGTATCGGACTTGATGTAGAAAGGCCAGTCATTGCTCAACGCATTTCTCAACGCGTGACAACAATGTTTGATGCAGGGTGGCGTGAAGAAACCGCTGCTTTGGCAGCTCGTGGTCTTTTTCATACAAGAACTGCATCCAAAGCTTTGGGCTATCGTGAAGTTGCCGAATTGATCGCTGGCGATAAATCGTATGAACAGGTGCATGAAGAAATCGCTGCCGCCACTTATAAGTTCTCCAAGAAACAAATGCAGTGGTTCAAGCGAGATTCATTGGTGCAGTGGCTCGATTTTGATGACTCGCGATTGGTTGCTCGCGTCAGCGAACTTCTCAATTAAAGCGAGGGAGTTCGTCGAAAGCGTTCTGTTGCTTCCAGACAACCCGGTACCACTCGCGCGAAAAGATCTTGACGAATAGTGGACGTGGAATAGCCAGCATGACAGAGATTGTGCGAGGCGTGCTTCCACCCGTTGTTTGCGAAGAATGCGCACGGAGAGCGGCGCGTTTGGGAGAAATCCAACGACGAATATCTATCACATATCCAATGTCTGCGCGTGCGCTGAATCCATCGGCAAGTTTCAAGATGTCGTCAGCATGTGCAAATTTGATGAGAGGTCGTACAAAATCGAGAACGCGAGCGATAGTTTGTCGATCCATCGTTGCTTCAAGCAGGGTAGGGACTCCAGATTCTTGCGCGGCCTGCAGGGTGATGTCATGAACTCGCACATGATCTGGGTGTCCATATCCACCCGCCTTGTCATAGCTCACGACAACATCTGGTCGTTCTTGCGCAAAGATCTGCCGCAAAGCGGAAACTTGTTCTTCGAGGTTGCCCTCACACAATGTTGATCGAGAGGCTTGCGCGTGTCCGTCTAGTCCACTGTCTGCAAATCCAAGCCAGTACGTGTGAGCAACACCTAGGACATGCGCGGAAACTGACAGCTCATGTTTGCGAATGTCTGCAAGGTTCTCTTTCATGTCAGCAGATGAAAGACCGGCCGCACCGTCGGTTGCCATCACCAAAACCACTCGATGACCGCGCTCAAAAAGTGCACGCATGGTTCCTGCAGTTAGCAGTGCTTCATCGTCAGGATGGGCATGCACAAAGGCGATGGTGCTCACGCTCCTATCTTGCCGTGAAGGGGTCGTCTAGGTTGTGCCTGTGCGCGTTGTTCACATCTCCGATTGTTACCTGCCTCGGTTAGGTGGCATTGAGGTTCAGGTGCAGGGTTTAGCGCGGCAGCAGTGTCAACGCGGCGATGAGGTTCATGTCATTACTGCCACTGGCGGCACAGTGCACCTTGATGAAGGTGTGCTAATTCACCGATTTGTGGCAAAACTGCCCTTCGACCTACCAATTCATCCCCGTGCCAAAAAGTTGATTAAGCGAAAATTGGCAGAACTCCAGCCGGACGTCGTCCATGTGCATATGGGTGCCGTCTCGCTTTTTGCGTGGGCGGGAATTGCTGCAAGTGCCGAACTTCGGATCCCAAGCCTCACCACCGTACACAGCATGTGGGCGCCGTGGACTAAACGTATGTATTCGGTTTTACGTTTGGTTAATCGCTGGGATCAATCCACACAGCTTGCGGCAGTGAGTGACGCATGTGCCCAACTTGTCCGCGCGGCCACTCGTCAGAAAGTGCTCATCACGCCAAATGGTGTCGATTTGGAAATGTGGCGCGGAGGACTGCAGGTAGATGAAATTCATCAACCACTACGTCTGGTGAGTGCGACGAGATTTTCCCCACGGAAACGGGTCATGCCACTGTTGAAGATGATGAAGCAATTGCATGACGCTTTCGGTTCACGCGCACCGCACCTCACTATTGCGGGTAGCGGTCCGCAATTCACTGCAGCGCAAAAGTTTGTCGCGCACAATAATTTGCAATTTCAGGTAGAGCTTCTAGGTCGGCTCGCGCGTACAGAGTTGAAAGATCTATTCGCTCAGTCGGATGCATTCATTCAACTTTCTGAGTTGGAATCATTTGGTTTGGCGGCGATTGAGGCTCGCGCCGTCGGTCTTCCTGTATTTGGTCGAAGCGGGAATGGGCTTGCTGAATATGTGCAACATCGCGAATCAGGCTATCTTGAAGATTCAGATGCTGCAGTCAAAGCGCGCATTGTTGAATGTATGCACAATCCAGATGAGCTGATGGCGCTGAAGAAAGCATCGGTGGGTACGCCTCCGCATCATGGTTGGGAATTTGCACTTGCAGGGGTTGCGTCGGGGTATCGAGCAGCGATTGAGCATTTACGCTAACCCCATGACGGAAATCGTGTTCGCAAAGGGACATGGCACAGGCAACGATTTTGTGCTGCTCCCAGATGATGCGGGCACTCTCGATCTCACCGAAGAGCGGGTTCGTCGCTTGAGCGATCGCCACCATGGAATCGGTGCTGACGGTGTGATTCGAGTGACGAAAGCCGCCAATGTCGAAGGCGCAACAACTCGCGACTTGTGGTTCATGGACTACCGCAATGCGGATGGCTCGATTGCCGAGATGTGTGGCAATGGGATTCGCGTTTTTGTGGAATACCTGCGTTCGAGCGGACGTGTGGAAGGTGATTCCATCGACGTCGAAACCCGCGCTGGAGTGTTGACCGTGGCGACCGACCCTGATGGTTATCGAGTGGCCATGGGCAAAGCCCTCGATGTCGCAGGCGACATCACCGTGGAGACGGAAAACGGCAAGTGGAACGCGACCGGCGTAGCCATGCCAAATCCGCATGCAGTTGTTCCAGTTCGTGACATTGCTGCTGTCGGTGCATTGCGACAAGCGCCGGAAGTGCTCCCACTCACTGTGTTTCCGCATGGCGTCAACGTGGAATTCATCAAAGTCATTGGCTTGCGCCATTTACAGCTTCGTGTTTTTGAACGCGGTGTTGGTGAGACACTTTCATGCGGCACTGGCGTTTGTGCCGCGGCTTATGCGGCGCGACAGAAATCTGGTGAAACTGGTTTCACCCGCTGGCAGGTGGACGTACCTGGTGGCACGCTTTTCGTTGAGCAGGATGACGATCAACAGATTACATTGGTAGGACCTGCAGAGATTGTGGCAACCGGTCACATCAGTGCGCAGCTGTGGAACTAAATGAGTATTGGGGATATCGATCGCGGCGAGTTAGAACTCGAAGAGCGGCGCGCTTTACGACGCATTGAAGGTCTGTCGACCGAACTTACTGACATCACTGAAGTTGAGTACCGACAAGTTCGCTTGGAACGCGTGGTGCTCGTTGGTGTGTGGACGCAAGGAAGTCTTGAACATGCCGAACGTTCAATGACGGAACTTGCCCGCCTTGCCGAAACTGCAGGATGTTCGGTTGTGGATGCGTTGATTCAACGTCGCGATGCGCCTGACTCAGCAACATTCATTGGTAGCGGCAAGGTTCAAGAGCTGCGTCAGATTGTGATTTCAGAGAATGCTGACACCGTCATTTGTGATGGCGAACTTTCACCTTCGCAATTGCGCAAACTTGAAGAAACCATCAAAGTAAAAGTGGTGGATCGCACGTGGTTGATTCTCGATATTTTTGCGCAACACGCCCGCAGTAAAGAAGGCAAGGCACAAGTTTCGCTAGCGCAAATGGAATACATGTTGCCACGTTTGCGTGGTTGGGGTGAGGCTCTGAGCCGTCAAGCTGGTGGTCGCGCCGGAGGCGGTAGTGGCGGTGTTGGTACCCGCGGTCCTGGTGAAACCAAACTTGAAACTGATCGTCGCCGTGTCCGTGATCAGATGTCGAAATTGCGTCGTGAATTGAAAGACATGGCGCGAGTTCGCACTACCCAAAGAAGCGCCCGTCGTCGGAGTGGCATTCCACAAGTAGCGATTGCCGGTTACACAAATGCTGGCAAGTCTTCGTTGCTCAATCGTTTAACTGGCGCTGATGTGCTCGTCGAAAACGCGTTGTTTGCCACCTTGGATCCCACAGTCCGAAAAGCGCGCACGCCATCCGGGCGAGATTTCACTTTGGCCGACACAGTTGGTTTCGTCCGTCACTTGCCGCATCAGCTGATTGAAGCTTTTCGATCGACGCTGGAAGAGGTTTCACAGGCTGACGTGATTTTGCATGTGGTCGATGGTTCGGATGAAGCACCAGAGGAACAAATTGATGCTGTGCGCACCGTTCTTGCTGATATTGAAGCTCGCAACATTCCAGAAATCATCGTCATCAACAAAGCCGATGTAGCGGATCCACTGGCATTGGCTCGGTTGCGTCGACGCGAACCGAACTCGATCATCGTGAGTGCTCATACTGGCGAAGGCTTCGAAGAGTTGATGCACAAGATCGATGAAGCGATGCCTGGTCCAAACATCCGCATGGATGTCGAAATCCCGTATGGACGTGGCAACCTTCTGAGTCGCGTGATGCAACACGGCATTGTTGAGAATCAGGAATACCTCGACGAAGGTACTGCTCTCACTGTGCGTGTAGACGCCGAGTTGGCGCACGAACTTCAGCCCTTTGTGACAAAGTAGCGTCTATGGCCATCTCCGTCCTCGACCTATTCAAAGTTGGTATCGGCCCATCCTCTTCCCACACAGTTGGACCAATGTTGGCAGCGCGCAGATTCGCCCTTGCTCTCGAACGTGAAAATCACCTACCTCTTGTTTCTCGCGTAGCGGTTGAACTCTTTGGTTCCCTTGGTGCAACAGGTCATGGCCATGGAAGTCCTAAAGCAATCGTTTTGGG
>JBEGON010000119.1:0-3213 GCA_041181965.1 Actinomycetota bacterium | reverse complement strand
AGCGATAACTCGCACGCGATCTGCGTCTGCATTGAGATTCACCTGGGATACCACGTTGACAGAACTAATTTCTGGAATCGTTGCACAGCCAGTGAGGAACAAAACGGAGAAGATCAGCAACCTCTTCATACCGCTCCCTCCAGCCACGCATCAAATTCAGCAATCGGCAATGGCACACTCGTTGATATGACGACGTCAGAATTGTTCGGGTCACGCTGTAACACAAGACGGAAATGCGCACCTTGTTCGACTTCGCCGTCAGCTTCGAGCCAACCTCCGTGCAGACGAGCATCTTCTAGTGAAATTGCTAATCCAAGGCCTGTTCCGCCGAGGGTGCGCTGACGCGCTGGGTCTGCACGCCAGAAACGATTAAACACAAGCGCGGCCTCGCCGGGCTTCAAACCAGATCCATGATCGCGAACCGAAATTGTTACGCAATCTTCTTCTCCGACGACAAAAACTTGGACTGTTTTTCCGCCGCCGTGTTCAATCGCATTAGAAATCAAGTTGCGCACAATTCGCTCAATCCGTCGAACATCGCAAAGAACAAATCCGATATCCCCAACTGATGTGCACTGAACAGGCACGCCCAAGTCTTTCGCAACAGATGCGAGCGATTCGATGACGCGACCGGCCATCGCAGAAAGATCGGCTGGGTCGAGATCGAGTTTTACAACACCAGCATCCAGGCGTGAAATTTCAAGCAAATCGTTGAGCAGAGTTTCAAAACGCTCCGATTGTTGTTGGAGCAATTCCACTGCTTTTGCAGATGCTGGATCAAATTCATCACTCGATGCGTAAAGCAATTCTGATGCCATGCGAATAGTGGTGAGAGGAGTACGAAGTTCATGCGAAACATCCGAGACGAAGCGCTGTTGTACGCGCGAAAGTTCCTCTAGGCGTTGAATCTGTTTTTGCATCGATTCCGCCATCGAATTAAAGCTCGTCGCCAAACGACCGATGTCATCACGCCCGCGAACCGCAAGACGCTCGGTGAGACGACCTCCGCGCAAACGTTCAGCGGACTCCGCCGCGCGGCGAATGGGTTGCACTACTTGGCGAGTCAGCAGAATTGAGACCAAGACCAAGCCGAACACCATGAAAATACCTGCAACCAAAATTGATGATCGCATAATCGTCAATGTCGCCACTTGGCTGTCAAGCGGAAAGAGTTGATACAGCTCGTACTGGCCAATACCTGGCAAATAAATTGGTGCGCCCACGATGACTCCAGAAGTGGAGTGCCCATCGAGAAATTCCAAAGTGTTGATTTGCCAAGCTTGTTGTTTGCCATCCGCAATAGTGCTGCGCAACGTGGAACTCACACTTGCATCGGAGATGTCATTTGTTCCACGCTCTGGCGAACCTGGTGTTGAAAGTGATGGAGTGGCAAGCAGCAACACTTCAAATTCGCCGGATGACCCTGCGGGTGCAGCTACTTCTGCAACAACCGCATCGACCATTGCATTTCGCTCGTCCGCGGATGTTGCTGCTGGTAGGGAATCCAAAACCTTATGCGCAGTTGCTAGACCCACACTCGCTTGAGCAACGCTCGACTTTTGACGTTGTTGTACGAGCCCGTCGCGCACTTGAGTGAGAGCAACCATGCCAACAAGGGCAGCAACGATGACTGACAGTGAAATGGTGGAGAGCAGAACTCGAAGAGTGAGTGAACTTCGCCAAGTTGTCAGCAGATCTCGAGCGACAACGCGCAGACGCTCAATCATTGGTTTGGAAAGCCAGCCTTATAGCCAACACCGCGCACAGACAGCACGATTTCGGGACGTTCTGGATCGCGTTCAATCTTTGAGCGCAAACGTTGGACATGCACATTGACCAAACGAGTATCCGCTGCGTGACGGTATTTCCAGACTTCGCGAAGAAGTTTTTCGCGGTTGAAAACTTGTCCCGGATTCAGCGCCAGATGCTTGAGCAAATCAAATTCGGTTGGCGTAAGAAGAATTTCTTCGCCATTGCGCAAAACTTTGTGACCCTTGAGATCAATGACAATGTCGCCGATCACGATCGGATGCTGATCGTGCACGCGAAGCCGCGCGCGAATACGAGCGAGGAGAACGCGTGGAGGGCACGGCTTGGTGATGTAGTCATCGGCGCCACTGCTTTCAAGGCCGCGAACGATGTCTTCAGTGTCAGTCTTTGCAGTGAGCATGACAATCGGAACATCAGATTCAGTGCGGATTTCTTTGGCGACATCAAAACCATTGCGACCAGGCAACATGATGTCGAGCAGAATCAAATCCGGATTCGATTCCTTAAAAGCTGCGACGGCTTGATCGCCGCGCGCACAGAGCACTGTCTCATAGTCATTGGTACGCAGGACTAGGTCGATCATGCTTGCGATTGCCGCATCGTCTTCGACGACCAAGATTCGGGTTGCCACGGGCGGAGTCTCCCACGATTCGGTAACGTTTTGGCAACGGGTGTCCGCAGCCGCACTAAGGTTGCGGACATGTCAGACGAAAAAATCCAGTGGTCACCAGAACAACCCGACGACTGGCAGGGGGCACCGCTTGGCACTCCGAGCGAATGGCCCGCTCCTGCTACTCCCCCTATCCAGCCAAGTGCGCCCTCGTCGCTTGCGCCAGTACCTGTTGGCGCGGCAGTTCGAGCAAGCTTTCAACTGTTGAAAGCCCAGTACCACCGCTACCTCGCCATTTCGGCTCTCTCGATGGGTCTCGGAGCAATCGCTGCCAGCGCAGTAGTGACAGTGCTCCGTGCAAACAACATGATCAACGACGAACTGATCGCTCTTGTGTTTCGAGACACTCGATTCGATGAATTGACTGCGCAAGAGAAAGATTTCTTAGGTGCACATGTGCCGGGATTAATCCTCTTTGCAGCCACCACCGTTCTCCTTGCAGTACTCGCGCAAATGGTTGCGCAGATCGCCATCACAGCGCGCTCATTGAGTCGGGTATCAAGCACCCCTGAAGTGCCCGCGCTCAAGTTTTCATGGTGGAAGGCAATCTCGAGCCAACTCGCATGCCTCATCGTTGTACTTGCTGCCATTACTCCTTTTGGGATTTTGCTTCTGCTAGCTGCGAGTAGCACCGGCGCTGCGATTCTTGCCCTCGTTGCATTCCTTGCATTCTTGGTTTTCGTTGTGTGGTTTGCAGTCGTTTCCATGATGACTCTTCAACACTCCATCGCAACAGGTGTGGGTGGATTCGCATGCATCAAGCAAACGATCGC
>JBEGON010000118.1:0-14275 GCA_041181965.1 Actinomycetota bacterium | reverse complement strand
CTTAGCTACTTTCTTTGCAGCCTTCTTAGGAGCAGCCTTCTTCGCAGTTGCCTTCTTAGCAACGCGCTTCTTAGCTACTTTCTTTGCAGCCTTCTTAGGAGCAGCCTTCTTCGCAGTTGCCTTCTTAGCAACGCGCTTCTTAGCTACCTTCTTTGCTGCAGCCTTCTTAGGCGCAGCCTTCTTAGCAACAGCCTTCTTGGCTGGAGCCTTCTTAGCGGATTTCTTGGCAGCCGCCATTTCGCCTCCCTGAATAAGTGATCCCAGCTCTGCCACTGGTATCTAGTGGCAAACGGTGGCACACATTTGCGAAATATCAAAGTATTTGAGAGTTATTACAAACATTTTTTCATGTGTCGTGTTATGCAAACAATGTTTTTTTCATTGCAAAATCACGTTTCATGATTCGATTTTTGACTCATTAATGAAAATTTTGATGATGATCACCGGATTTTTTGAAAATGTGGAAAACTGTGGATGATGATGAATTTGTGAGGGAATCGTGCGTAAATTTCTGTGGATTACTCAGAAATCTTCACTTTCACCACGTGCAATTCGCTCTGCAATTGCGTGTTCGTTGGTTCGATTATCAAAATTCCATAATTCGCGAATTCCGTATCCGATCGAACCCGCACCTAGTGCACAAAAAATTCCTCCAGAAATCAGCGACACGCGGAGAGAAGTCCACTGCGCGACCAAAGTTGCGCGCACTTGACCGATTTGCGGACCCGACATGTACGACAACATTTCGATGCCGGCAAGACGTCCGCGCATATCCAAAGGAATAGTTGTGTTCCAAATCAGTCCACGGAAAAGTCCACTCACCATATCGGCAGCGCCTGCAATAACAAGTGCGAGAAGAACTAAATAAATATTCGGAGCGAGTCCGGCGAACATCATCGCGACGCCCCATGCAGTTGCGGCAAACACCACAGCACGACCGCGCTTATGAATGTGTTTTGTCCATCCAGAAGTTGAGGTTGCAATAAAGCTGCCGATCGACATGGCGGAATACAGCCAGCCGAGAGCCCATTCAGCGTGAAATTCTGAGGCAATAAAAGGGAAAAGTGCATTGGGGAAAGCGAAAAGCATGGCGATGATGTCGACCACATACGTGCCAAGTAGGTCGGTACGTGATCGTGCGTAATTGAAACCTGAGAAAACCATTTTGAATCCGACGGTTCCACCGGTGCGTTGAGTTGCTTTCTGTGACAGGCCCATCAAAAGCAGGATGCTGAGTCCGTAACTAGCAATATCAATTGCATAGCAATATTGAGTGCCCCATGTTGCTGCAATGAATCCACCAATCGCGGGACCAACAATCGCGCCGAATGTCCAGCGCAATGAAGACAGCGCACCCGCTGATGCCAGTAATGAAGTAGGCAAAATCACCGGACCGAGCGAATCGAGTGTGGGGCGCTGGATGGCGTCACAGATAGCGAAGATAAATGCAACGGCATAAAGCGCGAACAGGCTATTGGTGCCGAAATGTGCATTGAAGAACAAGATGCCAGTCGCCAGCATGAGAGCGGTTTCGGTCAGAATAACAATGAGTTTGCGGTTCTTCGTGTCTGCTATCGCGCCGCCAATCAGCCCAAAGACGAACATAGGAAGTAGTTCGATGAGGCCGATCAATCCCACTGCTGCGTAGGAATTGGTGATGAGTTTGACCTGCAGTGGAATCGTGACATACGTAATCCACGAGCCCATCATCGAGATGGTGCTCGCGGTGAAAACGCGACGGAAGTCTGCTGATTCTCGGAGAGCAGTGACGTCGATTTGGATTCGGCGGAGGCTCATGCGTTAATGGTAGGAGTTTGAATCGCTGGGATACGCACCCGAGACAACATCCTCACTCCATTGTGCAACTGCACTTCGAATGGCGTCGCCGACTTCTGCGTATTTCTTCACAAACTTCGGTGTGCGTCCAACTGTGAGACCGACTAGGTCTTGCCAGACAAGCACCTGACCATCAGTGCTGTTGCCAGCACCAATGCCAATCAGTGGAATTGACACTGCATCGCGAACTCGAGCCGCAAGTTCGGCTGGAATCACTTCGAGCACAATCGCAAATGCGCCAGCTTTTTCAAGAGCGATGGCATCGCGAATGAGTTTCTCTCCGTCTTCACCGCGACCCTGCACCTTGTACCCACCAAGTTGATTGATGGATTGTGGCGTGAGACCGAGGTGCCCCATCACCGGAATGCCAGCGGCGACCAGCGCTTGGATTTGGGGGAGAACATGTTCGCCCCCTTCAATCTTGACGGCGTGCGCATGACCATCTTTGATGAAAGTAATTGCGGTATTCAGAGCCTGTTCAGGTGATTCTTGATACGTACCAAATGGAAGATCGGCAACAACCATTGCTCGCTTACTCGATCGCACTACTGCTTGAACAAGAGGCAACAAGTGATCGACAGTGATGGGAATTGTTGAGTCAAATCCGAAAACCACCATCGCCGCAGAATCGCCAACGAGCAATACGGGAATTCCCGCCTCATCAAAGATGCGCGCAGTGGTTGCGTCGTATGCGGTCAGCATCGGCCAATGTTCAGATCGAGTTTTGGCATCCAATAAATCTGTAATGGTGACGCGACGAACAGTGTCGCCGTCTGCATAGGGGGCAACGAGTCCCATGATGTTCTCCGATCTCGAGTCCATTGAGGTACCCGGATGTGCGGAGTGTGGCAGATGCCCACAGTTACTAGCGCGTTGAGTTGGACGGGCTTAGTGATTCTGCGTGGGTTCAGTCCAACGATTGGTGATTGGTAAACGGCGGTCGCGACCGAAAGCTCGGTTAGAAATCTTGGTGCCTGGTGGATATTGGCGACGTTTGTATTCGGCGCGATCGACCATGAGCAGAACACGATCGACAAGAGCGCGGTCAAAGCCAGCCGCTACCAGTGCATCGTGGCCGAGATCCTGTTCGACGTAGGCGTCGAGCAAAGCATCGAGCACTGCATAGTCAGGAAGTGAATCTGAATCTTTTTGGCCAGGACGCAGTTCGGCACTTGGTTCCTTTTCAATGGAGCTCACCGGAATTGGCACCGTTCGACGTTGCAGTACTGCGTAAGCGTTGCGCCATCGCGACATCTCCCACACCAAAGTTTTTGGTACATCTTTGATAGGGGCAAAGCCACCAACGGCGTCTCCGTAAATAGTGGAGTAGCCGACGGCTAGTTCACTCTTATTGCCAGTCGCTAAAACGAGATGACCTTCTTGATTTGAAATTGCCATCAGCGTTACACCGCGAGCACGTGCTTGAATGTTTTCGGCAGCAAGCCCAGAGAGTTCGAGGGAATCTTCAAAAGCTTTGACGAACGGCGCAATCGCCACAGTTCGGTAGTGAATGCCTAGCCGTGAAGCCAGTTCTGCCGCATCGGATTTTGAATGATCAGAAGAGTGTTCAGAAGGCATCGAAACGCCATACACATTTGCCGCGCCTAGTGCGTCGACGGCAATAGTGGCTACGAGCGCCGAGTCGATACCTCCGGAGAGACCGAGTACGACACTCTTGAACTTGTTTTTGTTGCAGTAGTCGCGCAAGCCAATTTCAAGTGCTCGATATTGAGCTGCGACATCATCGAGTCGTGGCGAAATCGTCGAACGCAATGGGCGATATGGTTGCACTGGCCATTCAGAAATGATCGAAACCTCAGTGCCGTCACGCAGGACAGCGGCAGCAGGCGCTGCAGGCAAATCAAGATCGACAGCCATCAGTCCTTCTTCAAACTGTGGCGCGCGGGCAATCAATTCACCAGAGCTGTTGACCACCATTGAATCGCCATCGAAAACTAGCTCATCTTGTGCGCCCACCATATTGACATAGGCAATAGCTGTTCCAGCTTCGCGTGCTCTACGTGCGATTAGTTCTGCGCGAGCATCTTCTTTATCGAGTTCGAAAGGCGAGCCGTTGATAACGCACAGCAATCCAGCACCGTGTTGGGCAACGCGCGCAACGGGTCCGCCGTCTTGCCATAAGTCTTCACAAATTGCGAGAGCGACATCAACTCCGCATACACGGACGATGCATGGTTTGTTGCCAGGAATGAAGTATCGAAATTCATCGAAGACCCCGTAATTTGGCAGATGATGTTTTGCATAACGTGCAACAACTTTGCCTTGGTGAATCACACTTGCTGCATTTTGCGGGGCACCCGCAGGTACACCAAGTTTTTGTTCAGCTTCACTGCGAGCGAGATGGCCAACGACAACAACAATGTCACCGAGATTTGCAGCGACGAGATCGTGGGCGAGTTGTTCAACAGCGCGTTCGCTTGCCATCTGAAAAGACTCGCGCAGCGCAAGGTCTTCAATCGGGTAACCGGTTAACCACATTTCTGGCAGTAGCACGATGTGGCAGGCGCTATCAGCGGCTTTCTGGCACCACTCCAGAGCGCGAGCGCGGTTGCCGTCGATATCGCCCACGGTGGGGTTGATTTGGGCGAGGCCGACTCGGAGTTGAGGCATGGCTCAAGCGTAACTTGCAGCCGAATCTTGGTGGTTTGGATACATAGCCGTAACACAAACGAGAGAAGATTGGCTCAGAGGTGGACATGATGGATAAGCAAACAGAATTCGTACTTCGCAGCATTGAGGAACGGGATATCCGGTTCGTACGGTTGTGGTTCACAGATGTTCTCGGCACCCTCAAGTCGGTCGCGATTGCGCCAGCAGAACTTGAAGGCGCATTTGAAGAAGGTTTGGGATTCGACGGATCTGCAATTCAAGGTTTTGCACGCGTGCATGAAGCAGACATGTTGGCGATGCCGGACGCTTCAACTTTCCAAGTGCTCCCATGGCGTGGTGAAGTCAATGCCGTCGCTCGTATCTTCTGCGACATTCAAATGCCAGACGGAAGCCCATCGTTTGCCGATCCACGTTATGTTTTAAAACGTGCGTTGAGCAAAGCCGCTGATATGGGATTTACGTTTTACACGCATCCAGAAATTGAATTCTTCCTTTTCAAAGAACAGCCTGCGCCAGGAGAGCGACCAGAGCCAGTCGATTATGTTGGCTACTTCGATCATTCACCGCGCGGGATTGGACATGACTTCCGTCGCAGTGCCATCACTATGTTGGAATCAATGGGAATCAGTGTTGAGTTTTCGCATCACGAAGGCGCACCTGGCCAACAGGAAATTGATCTTCGTTACGCAGATGCATTGACTACTGCTGACAACATCATGACTTTCCGCACAGTCATTCGCGAAGTAGCGTTGGAACACGGTGTATTTGCATCATTTATGCCAAAGCCATTTACGGAATATCCAGGTAGCGGCATGCATACGCACATGTCGCTGTTCGAAGGCGATAAGAACGCTTTCTACGAAGCCGGTGCTCCTTATTCATTGAGCAAGGTTGGCCGATCATTTGTTGCGGGCATCTTGGAACACGCACCAGAAATCACTGCCGTCACCAATCAATGGGTCAACTCATATAAGCGCCTCGCTGGCGGTGGCGAAGCACCTTCCTATATTTGCTGGGGCCACAACAACCGTTCAGCTTTGATTCGCATTCCGATGTACAAACCAGGCAAAGGACAAAGCACTCGTATCGAATTCCGTTCACTCGACAGCGCATGTAATCCGTACCTCGCTTATGCAGTGTTGTTGTCTGCAGGTTTGAAAGGAATCGAAAACGGTTACGAGCTTCCAGCGGGTAGCGAAGATGATGTGTGGTCATTGACGGATGCAGAACGCGCAGCCATGGGCCTGCGCCAACTCCCAACGAGTTTGAATCAAGCGATCAAGGTGATGGAAAAATCTGAACTGGTCGCCGAAACTTTGGGTGAACATGTATTCGACTTCTTCTTGCGTAACAAGCGCGCTGAATGGGATGAATATCGCACTCAGGTCACACCATACGAATTGGCAAAGCATCTCCCTGTGCTCTAAGCCTTGCTTCGCGTAGATTCATGCTGTGAGTGACAGCAGAAGTAGCAGCCTTGCCGGCAAGCTTGCGAAGATTGGTGTTTCCAATCCTGATCGCGCTGTTGCTGTGCTGGGTGAATTTCCGCCACTGCTCGAACATGATTCGTTTGTCGAAGAACTAGCGCTCGCGCCTGATCCAGATCTCGCGCTGGAAAGTTCTCTCGCATGGTTCTCCGCAGCAGACTCGACATTGCAACATGAATGGTTGAGTGACGCAGGTACTCGTGCGCGTTGGCTGATGATTTCGGGTGCCTCAGAAGCGTTTAGCCAATTCCTGATTCAGCACCCAGCAGAAATGCGAATTCTCTGTACGAATGGTTTGTGGGAGAACTACGGCAGTCGTGCGAGTGTGATTGAAAGAATTTTGGCTTCGGTCGCTGCCACCTGGCGCGATGGTCGATGGATTGCCGAATCTGACTCTGAAGCGCAGCTCAATTCTTTGCGTCGCGCATATCGTCGTGAAGTTGTGGCGATTGCTGCACGCGATCTCAGTGGAGATGTTGCGCTAGAGGTTGTCACTGAACATCTCAGCGATGTTGCTGATGCTGTGATTGAAGCTGCTACAGCGGTTGCGTGGGCTTCAGTCAATCCAGGGGAGCCGCTTTCGCGATTTGCCGTGATTGCCATGGGTAAATGCGGTGGTCGCGAGCTCAATTACATCAGCGATGTTGACGTCATTTTTGTGGCAGAGCCATTTCACGAAAATTCTGTTGGATTTATTGAAGAAGCGTCGCGACTTGCGAGTCGGATGATTCAAGTTTGCGAGACACCAACTGCTGAAGGCATGATCTGGCAAGTTGATCCAGCACTTCGCCCAGAAGGCAAGAGCGGCGCATTAGTTCGCACTCTCGATGGCCATGTGTCCTACTACGAACGGTGGGCCGAGACTTGGGAATTCCAGGCATTGCTTAAAGCACGCGAAATGGCTGGAGACGTTGAACTTGGTCGGCAGTATGTAGACGCCATCTCGACATTTGTATGGAAAGCAGCAGCGCGACCGAACTTTGTCGAAGATGTGCAGGCAATGCGTAAACGTGTGATCGACAACATTCCGGCGAAAGAGCAAGAGCGCGAAATCAAACTCGGCGTCGGTGGCTTGCGCGATGTGGAATTTGCAGTCCAACTTCTTCAGCTTGTTCACGGTAGAAGCGACGTGATGCTACGCAGTTCAACAACGTTGGTGGCACTCGATGCTCTTGCTACGTGGGGATATGTTGGTCGCGAAGATGCCGCAACTTTGGCGAAGGCTTATCGATTTGAACGCATGCTGGAACATCGAATTCAAATGTTCTCCATGCGTCGTACCCACCTGATTCCTGAATCAGAAACGGATTTGCGTCGACTCGGTCGCGCAATGGGACTCCGCAACGATCCAGTGGCGAGCTTGTACGCAACCTGGCATCGTCACAAAGTAGAAGCGCGACGTCTTCATGAAAAACTTTTCTATCGTCCACTACTCCAAGCAGTTGTGCGTCTCGATCCGACGGATGCGCGTCTGTCCATGGAAGCGGCACGGGAACGATTGAGTGCACTCGGTTTTGTTGATCCTGAAAATGCTATGCGTCATTTGGCGTCACTTTCGCAAGGAGTGTCACGGCGTGCGGCAATTCAACGCACATTGTTGCCAGTGATGTTGTCATGGATGGCAGCGACGCCTTCACCGGATGCGGGCTTGCTTGGCTTTCGTCGCGTCAGTGAGAATTTAGGCGCAACGCCGTGGTACCTGCGTTTACTTCGTGACGAATCTCTCGTCGCAGAACGATTGGCATATTTACTATCGAGCAGTCGCTATTTCACCGACTTGCTTTTGCGCGCACCCGAAGCAGTGAGTTTGCTTGAAGATGATGAATCCTTGCAGCCGCGCACTCTCGAGACTTTGCTCAAAGAAATGGAATCTGTCGCATCTCGGCATCTGGCCGCCGTGGATGCTGTCGCTGCAATTCGTGGAATCAGGCAACGCGAGCTGATCCGTATTTCTGCATCGTATTTACTCAATCTCATCACCGTGGCAGAAGTTGGAGTGGCACTTACTGACATCACTGAAGCAACTCTGCATACATCGCTCAATGCCGTGATGAACGAACACATTGCGGCGGGTGCTGAATTGCCTGAAATTGCCATCATCGGACTCGGCCGACTTGGTGGTCGTGAATTGAATTTCAGCAGTGATGCGGATATCTGTGTTGTCTATCGTGGAACTGCAGAATCAGCGGCTTCACAAGTTTTACATGTCATTTCATTTTGGCAGCAACTTCTCAGTGCACCAGCACACGATCCTGCGTTGATTGTAGATATGGATTTACGTCCTGAAGGAAAACAAGGACCCGTTGCTCGGTCACTTGATTCTTACGCTGCGTACTACGAACGGTGGGCGTTGACGTGGGAGAGTCAAGCGATGCTTCGCGCACGTGCGATTGCTGGTTCTGATTCCTTAGGTGCAGATTTCATCGCTCTCATCGATCCGCTGCGTTATCCCGAGAATGGACTCAATGAAACCGAGTTGCGTGAGATTCGCCGTATCAAGGCTCGCGTTGAGAGCGAACGTTTGCCACGTGGTGCGAATCCGCACAATCATGTGAAGTTGGGTCCGGGCGGTATTTCCGATGTGGAATGGACTGCGCAACTTCTTCAAATGAATCACGCGTGGCAGATTCCGCAACTGCGCACCCTCGGCACTCTTGATGCGTTGAAGGCGGCGCAACAGTATGCCTTGATTGACGAAAGCGAACGGGAATATTTGCAAGCGGCCTGGTTGCTTGCATCTGAAATCCGTAACGGCATCACACTCACTGCAGAAATGCCTTCGGACTCCATTCCGTCGGATCAAGCGGCATTGAAACTTCTGAGTTTCGTGTTGCATCAATCAAATGGCACTCAATTGCTCGAGTTGTATCGACGCAATGCACGGAGATGTCGTCAGGTGATGCAGAAATACGTATACGGTCAGATTGACGAGGAATAGGTCAGAATTTGTGCTCAATTTCGAGCACAAAACGGACTTGTGACCTTCTCCACGATGACATCCCTCAACGGGTGGGCTATGGTGCAACTTATGGATATCACACTGGTTCTTGTAGCAGTCGCCATTCTCGCGGTTGTGTTCGTCGTTGTTCAGTACAACGGTCTCATCCGCATCAACAACAATGTTTCTGAAGCCTTCGCTCAAATTGAAGTGCAGTTGCGCCGCCGTTCGGATTTGATTCCAAATTTGGTGGAAACCGTGAAGGGCTACGCCTCACACGAGAAGGAAGCTTTGGAGAAGGTTGTTCAGGCACGCGCCGCCGCGACTTCTGCTTCAGGCGTTCATGATGTTGCTGCAGCAGACGGCATGTTGACTCAGGCATTGCGTGGCTTGTTGGCAGTTTCCGAGGCTTACCCAGATCTCAAAGCTTCAGCGAATTTCAGTCAGCTTCAAGAGGAGCTTGCTGGCACCGAAAACAAAGTTGCTTTCGCTCGCCAGTACTACAACGACACAGTGCGCATGTTGAACACCAAAGTTCAGACCATCCCTGGTCGTTTCTTTACCGGCCTTGCCAAGGTCAACGTTCGCGATTTCTACGAAATTGATGATCCTGCTGCACGCCAAGCCCCTAAAGTTCAGTTCTAGTCGCTGCGTACGTAGACGCCATGGTCTCTTTCCGCGCAATGCAGGCTGCCAATAAGCGCAAAACAATTGTCTTGCTGGCGCTGATGACTTCCCTCGTATCACTCGTGATTTGGGCTGTTGGTGCGTACATGGGTTACGGTGGATATGGCATCGTGCCATTTGCGGTCGGCATCTCCCTGATTGGAACCTGGAGTTCGTATTACGCCAGTGACAAAATTGTTTTGACGATGACGGGTGCTCGACTCATTGATGAACAATCAGCTCCGCAACTTTTCAACTTGGTGAGTGAACTCACGCTTGCAAGCGGCTTGCCGATGCCGAAGATTGCGATTGTCGAAGATGAAGCACCAAACGCATTCGCTACTGGCCGCGATCCCGAACATGCAGTGATTGCTTTCACCACCGGTATTTTGAAAGTCATGGACCGCGAACAGCTTCAGGGCGTAACAGCACACGAACTTTCGCACGTCGCAAACCGTGACACATTGGTCTCTGCTGTGGCGGCGACCACTGCGGGAGCCATCGCGCTTTTAAGTGACATGTTGATGCGCATGATGTGGTTCGGCGGTGGTCGTCGAGATGATGATCGCGAGGGTGGAAATCCATTGGCAGCGATTGCAGGAATTTTGATTTTGATTTTGGCGCCATTAGCCGCAGCACTTTTGCGCAGTGCCATTTCTCGTAATCGTGAGGCACTTGCTGATGCCACTGCTGTGCAATTCACACGAAATCCTGCAGGTTTACGTCGTGCACTAGAAACACTTGCTCAAGATTCCACTGTGGTCCAACAACGTTCGACTTCGGTGGCTCACGTCTGGATTGAATCGCCACTCGATAGTTCAACCGCGAGCAAATTGTTTGCGACACATCCGCCATTGGCAGAGCGCATTGCCGCTCTGCGGGCGCTCGAAACTGGCCAAGCTGACAATTGATCTAGAAACGCTGCATTGCTGCTACTAGTGGTCCGCGCGAACCTCGGTGCAGAACCACTGCTGCTAATAACAACAGTGGTCCGATAGCCATCATGGCAATTCCAGCTCCTGAATGTTCCGCGATGAATCCAGCCACCGAGTTGCCGAGAGCTACTGCCGATCCTTCGATTGTCCACAGCGTGGCTTGTGCCGCAACTGCTGCACCACGTGGTCGCACCATGTCGACAACTTCAAGATAAAAGACTTGTGTGACACCAATCGGTAAAGCAAATATAAACATGACAATCATCGAAGGAATTCCGGGTGGAATCAAAAAGAGTGGCACTGCAATGATGGCGAAGATATAACCTGTGAAGTAGAGGCCGCGCGCGGGTGCAACATTGTGAAACCAAGTGCCGGCTGCAATGCCGCCGAAAAGTCCGCCGAGTGCAATGGCACCGAGAGTTGGTGCAGCCCATTCTTTCATTCCAGCAAGTGTGGCTGCGGCTGGAACAGCCACATCCAACAAGCCGAAGGCGACGCCAATCAGAATTGCTTCCACAGCAAGCAGTCGCATCGCTGGAGATTTAAAGATGCCTTGCTCTCCTGGCACAGGAGGCTCTGGAACCCACTCACGTGACAATTTGCTGCTGAGCAATGCGCTTCCGCCAATGAGCATCGATGTACCAGTTACGGCCATTGCCGTAGTGCCGCTGAAATGCAGCGCACACCACGAACCCAGTGCGGGACCAACCAAACTCACACCGTTCATGACCACCGAGTCGAGTGCATAGGCGGTGCGCACTTGTTCCGGATCGACAAGGTCTTTCCACAGTGGGCGAATGCTCAAATTGATAGGTGGCGCAAGCAGTCCCACCAGTCCAGAAAGTGCGATGGCACTTGCGGCATCTTGAGCGACAAAACCAAGCACCCAGCACGCGATGCTGAAACCTGGTACCAAGATTAAGAGTGGTGTGGTTTGACCGAAACGATCAACGGCGTGACCACGAACTGCCGCTGTGAGCGATGACACTAAGGAATAAGCACCGACAGCGAAGCCTGCGGTGGAAAGAGAATGGGTGAGTTGTAGAACATGAAAGAAGATTGCGAGTCCGGACATTGCGTACGCCAGTCGTGCCGGAATCGAGCTCACGACGAGCCGAATCGCGCCTGGAATGCGCAAGATTTCAACGTAATTCTTCATGGTGCGCCAAGCGTAGGAGTAGGGCTCAAGGAAGCAAACAACAAGGGCGACGCTGTATCAGCGCCGCCCTTGTGTGAAAGGGATCAATGAGAGCTACTCAGTAGCCAATTTCTTTGCGTGGCGGAATCCGAAGACTGCCAACACGAGAAGAAGTGCTGCACCAGCAAACGCTGCATATGCTGCATAGATAGCAATCTTTGCGATGGTGCCGAATGCATAAGCATTGAGCAGCAAGCCGCGAAGAGTGTCACCCATGAACAATGTCATGCGCTTCTGACCAAGAGCTGCTGTTTCTGGAGCAGTTGGGTTGGTCGCAAGTGCTGCCATGTATTCGCCGGAGATTTGACCATAGGTCTTGCCGCCGCCGATGCCGTTCATGTGAACGCGGATGTAATGCTGTGCGTATGCGTATGCCTGATCGCCATTGGTCAATTGCTGACCTGCATACTGGGCGATTGCTGAAGCATCTTCTGCAGTAAAGCCGTCTTTATCCGCTACTGGGACTTTGTCGCCTTCTGGGAAGAAGATTTGCTGTTCGGTCAACTGAGTGGTGACGTGTTCGTTAGCAAATGAGCTAGCCCACATCGCGAGAGAACCCGCTACAACCAAAACGGCTGCAAGTGCGAGTCCAACATAACTTACAAGGGAATCGAGTTGTTTTCTGTTCATGAGGTAAAACTAAAACTCTCGCCACGCTGACGCTTACGGCCAAAAGTCCCTAATTTGGCGATTTTTTCTGTCCTGGCTCACATATGGACGTCAAAACGCAGATATTCGCCTTCATAGAGGTCGCGCTCAATTCCACCGCAAGCTTCAATCATGCGCCGAGAGGCAGTGTTTTCTGGGCTACAGGTGATGAGGACGGATTCCATGCCGCGTTTTCTTGCGATATCGAGCAGGGCGGAGAGCATTGCGGTGCCATAGCCTTGTTTGCGATGGTGCGGATGTATGTCATAGCCGATGTGTCCATGACTTTCACCGAAATTTCCAACAAGTGAGTGTCGAAGTGAACAGCGACCAATCACGTGTGAATCGATGATGTACCAGTAGTGAGTTACGGGCGACGCTGTTGGTTGTTTGTCGCTCGGCGTCCAATATCCGCGAGCTAAATCGTTAATGTAAAGATTCAATTGTTGATCGTCTGAATCGACTGACGGATCCCATGGTAGAGCTTCGTTAATTTCCGCACATGAAATCAGATAGTCACGAATACTGTCGCGATAAAGCGGCGAAGGTATTACCAGGCGCGCCTCGGCAGACGATGTCATTCAGCAACCCTATGGCACACTCACCGCGTGCCCATGCCACTCATTGCAACTGATCTCGACGGAACCCTGTTGATGTCAGGAACCTCAGAGCCCCACCCCGATGCGGTGGCAGCCGTACATCGCGCACTCGCAGCGGGTATTCCAGTCGTTTTTGCGACAGGTCGCGCACCGCAGGATGTTGCACCGATTGCGCAGGCCGTGGGACACCACTGGTGGGCAGTGTGTTGTGATGGCACTGCTCTGGTTGACCTCAAGTCAATGAATGTGTCCAAGACTCATCCGATGTCGGCCGGTGTTTTAGGTGAAGTTGTAGAACGTCTGCGCAATCAATTTCCAGACGTGAAATTCTTAGTCGACCGAGTATCAGTAGGAATGATTCAAACAGGCCACTATGGGATCTTGTTTGAAGCGGGTTTCAAAGCACCTTGGGCTTGGGCTCTGAATGGCGCGACTGAAGTGGAAGACATCACGGATCACCTAAATGATCCAGACATTGTGAAAATCGCTGCGTATTTGCCAATCGATGGCGAAGACGAAACTGGGTATTTGCAAGTCAAAGAAACTGTCAGTGATTTGGTAACCGCAGTGCGTATTCATTCGAGCGAAACCTTTGTTGATATGAATTCTCTCGGCATCAGCAAAGCAACAGGAGTTGCAGAAATCGCTGAAATGAACGGCATTTCACAAGCAGATGTGTTTGCCGTGGGGGATATGCACAATGACTTGGCATTACTTGAATGGGCAGGTTTCTCGTTTGCGGTCGAGAACGCATTACCTGCATTGCATGACATCGCCGATGTGATTGTTCCGTCCAATGACAATGGCGGAGTGAAGGCTGTTGTTGATGCGGCAATGAATCACTTACTCGAACCGTAATTACGACAGCGCGAGAGTAAGCGCTAGAAAAAGAATTCCAACCCCAGACACAATGGTGAGTTTCCGCTGCGCCGATTTCGATGTCAGTTTGCTCGCGGCCTTGTCGAAACCGTAAATAATGATCGAGTAAGACGCGGCCGAAACACACGCCCATACGAATCCCAGAATTGCAACCCCAGCACCGATGCTGAAATCGCTTGGAACAAAGAGTGGCAAAAATGCCACAGCGAAAACACCAGCTTTGGCATTGGTGAGATTGGTGATGAGTCCGCGGCGATATGCCTGCTTCGGAGATTGACTGAGATTGCTAGTGCTGATATCGAATGCGGTATTTCCGCTTCGCAGTGTCCATAGTGTTTGAATTGCTACGAACATTAAATATGCCACACCGACAAACTTCAGTACACGGTAAGCAGTTTCTGACGCAGCAAATGCCGCGGCCAAACCAATACTGGATGCTAAGCCCCAGATCACCAGAC
>JBEGON010000117.1:0-7795 GCA_041181965.1 Actinomycetota bacterium | reverse complement strand
GGTTCCGCAAACACTTGAAGACCACCAATAGTTCCCACAATCAGGAAGAAGGTGATGGTGTTTTTCAATTGGGGCAGAGTGACGTAACGGAAAGTCTTCCAACGATTTGCTCCGTCGATTGCTGCAGATTCAAACAACTCCTGTGGAATCGCCAGCATTGCTGCCAAAAAGATCAAAGAGTTGTAGCCAACCCAACGCCAGGTAATCATTGTTGCGATTGCGATATGACCTGGAATGGTGTCTTCGACAAAGTCAATGTGTTCGTGACCGGTCAAGCCAATGAAGTAATTGATGATGCCGTATTCGCGACCAAATAGCTGACCGAAAACAAGGGCTACAGCAAGTACAGACGTGATATTTGGAATCAAGAGCAAAGTGCGCCACGCGGTTGCTCCGCGAAGCACAGGGTTGCGCAAGATTGATGCGATACCGATAGCGATAGCCATTTGAGGAAATGTGGAGAAGCCCCAGATGCTGAAGGTATTGCGAACTGCGTTCCAAAAGTCTTCATCGCCGAGCAATGTTCTGAAGTTGTCAAGACCAACAAATGTTTGCATTGTTGGATCAAGCGGATCCCAGGAATAGAAGGCAATGTAAATGCAGTACACAACTGGGATGAGTCCGAAAATCATGAACAAGACGAAGAAAGGACTCGTGAAGAGGTAGGCCCAATTGCCATTCAGTGAGTGAATGCCCTGTGGCGCGGACTTCTTTTTGCGTAGTTTCGGTGGACGCCAAGGGGATGGGGACGCGCTATTGCGCGCCCCACCCTTTACGACATTTCCTCCGTTTGAGTCTGACAGCAAGCTCACGACTACTTGGCAACCTTTGCAATCTTGCCCATCGCCGTCTTCCATTCATTCGCAGCGTTGAAGCTCTTCTTCTTGGAAATCGCCACATCGATACGAGTCAATGCCGCACCAATTTCTTGGTCGATTTTGCGCTCATATTTTCCGCTGAAGAGTGGCTTCAACTTCTGGACACCGTCTGCGTAAATCTTGCCGACAGGTGCGTTGTTGAAGAAAGGATCCTGGAAGCCAGTTACTTGTGCATCCTTGTAGAGAGAAACAGCTGTTGGGAACATGCCGTAGTTCAAGAATGTGTACTTCTGCTGTGCAGGAGCGACATACCAGGTGAGGAAGTCGAAAGCTGCTTGACGATTCGCGATGCTTCCTGAAGTTGGAATAGTGAGCTGAGTTCCACCTTGGTTGCCACCGCCACCAGGTACGTCAGCAAGATCCCATTTACCGGAAGTGGCTGCTGCTTGTTGTTTGATGTAATCCATCATCCACGCTGGTGCCAACATCATTGCGTACTTACCCTTTTGCATTCCGACAGTCCAGTCAGAACTGAACTGCGCAACGCGAGTTCCGATGCCGGCCTTCAAAGCCTTGACAGTCATGTTGTAAGCATTCTTGATTGTTGGATTTGTTGAGTAAATCAACTTGCCAGCAGCAGTACCGTTGTTTTCGTAGTACTTCTTTGTGCCCTGATTAATCATTGCTGTGTAGATCGCACCGGCACTATCGATGAAGCCCATCTTCTGTGCCTTTTGTGATGCAGAGAGTTTTGACATGTATTTGGTGCCGAGCGCAATGAACTTGTCCCATGTTGAAATGGCTTTGGTTACGTCAGCGCGCTTGTAAGGCAAACCCTTTGCCTTGAGGAGATCCCAGCGGTAAGCAACTTCGAGGCCGCCAACGTCGGTTGGCATACCAATAACGCTGTTGTTGTAAGCGACACCATTTGCCCAGCGCCAAGGAAGGTAAAGGCTCTTGAGATCTGCAGCAGATTTGTGGTCACTCGTGCGATGCATGGTTCGCAGGTCAACAAAGCACTGTGGGTATGAACGCCAGTAACCGGAGTACTGAATTTCAACGGCTGCAATGTCTGGTCCTGTGTGAGAAGCAGCGGCAGCACAGGCCGTCACCATTTGGGTGCCGTTGAGTGGGTCAAGATCCTTTTTGGTGATTTCGAAGCAAATACCAGGATTTGCCGTCTTGTACTGAACCAAAAGGCGACCGAGGAAGACGTCACCGAAGGTCCAAATTTTCAAAGTCTTTGTGCAATTGTCAGCAGCTTGCACAGCTGGTGCATTGATTGCGCCGGCGAGTAGCGAAGCCGTCATTGAAATAACGATTGCTACAGCGCGAATGCGATTCTTGATCATCTCTGCTTCTCCTTGAGAGGTGCCCGGGGGAATCTCTACAGCAGTTCTAAGAATTCAACTATGTCGAAATCCCAAAAAGGCGTGTAGTGTGAATTCCGTGAAAACGGTTTCACAGCAGGTAGTGAACTGTGAAATCGCTTTCTCCGCAAGCCCCTTGACAGCACAAACTGCCCAATCGTTAGCAAAGCGTGACAATTGGGCACGAGCCCGGAGAGATTGAGAAAGAACCATGAAACGAACCCTGACTTTTATCGTCACGACCGCGATTGTCGCTGTGAGTTTGACGATGAATTCGACCACCGCAACCGCTGCGCTGACGAAGAAGTTGTTATGGTCTCAAGAATTTAAGGGGAGTGCTTCCACCAAGCTCGACAGCAAGATTTGGGGCTTCGACCTTGGCGGCCTCAATGCCAACAGCGAAGAGCAGCTTTACACGAGCAACCGATCCAACATCGCGCTCAACGGTAAAGGCCAGCTCGTGATTACGGCGATTCCGATTGTCGAAGGCAGCACAAACTGGGAAAAGTGCATCAGTTGTAAGTTCACGAGCGCTCGCATCAAGACGCAAGACAAAGTCGGATTTAAGTACGGTCGAGTTGAAGCGCGCATCAAAATGCCAGCAGGTACAGGAACCTGGCCAGCGTTTTGGATGCTCGGTTCTAATCTAGATACAGTCGGTTGGCCAGAGTCTGGTGAACTCGACATTGTCGAAGCTCGTGGCGCTGATTCAACGATTGTTTTTGGAACTGCACACGGCCCGGGTTACAACGGATCTGAAGGTTCGCAAATTGGCAACGTTGCCTACGCCAACGCTCCGCTTTCAGCTGGCTATCACATTTACGCTATTGAATGGACGCCAAACAAAGTTGTGTGGTACTTCGACAACGTCGCGTACCACACCCTCACTCGCACAATGGTGAGCCCACGTGACTATGTCTTCAATCACGAATTCTTCATCATCTTGAATTTGGCAATGGGTGGAACTTTCGCAGGAGAACTCGATCCAAACTTGGGTCGCACCTCTATGTCAGTGGATTACATTCGCTATTACAAGCTTGGAAATTACGGAACTGTTTACAAGCACAAGTAAGAAAAACACTGAAATTACAGTGTTTTTCTAGCTTTCAAATGGAGTAGTTCCTCGGATGATTTCACCGACTCCGTTGATTGATGAGTGTCGGATGTAATCAATCTTCATCTGTGCTTGCTTGAGATCTTCTGCAATGGGACCAGTGAAATGTCCACCCATCGCTAAATTGACGATGAGGTAGAAGGGTTTGTTGTACACCCACTCCAGTGGAGCGATTTCCTCAGCGGTGTTGTGTGCATACATCGTGTCGTCGAAGAACCAAGAAATCTGATTCGGCAACCATTCGATGGCATACGTATGAAATTCTTCGGAAAGATTTACTTCGGTATCAATCACTTTGCCTTTGCCGTGATCGCCAAAGTAGCCAGGGCCGTGAAGAGTTCCGAACAATGTCGAAGGTAAATCTCCACGCCCTTCCATGATGTCGATTTCACCGCATTGCGGCCATGTGATGTTTCGAATATCAGTGCCGAGCATCCAGAAAGCGGGCCAGGTGCCAAGTCCTGCAGGCGCTTTGATTCGTGCTTCCATGCGACCGTAATGAAATGCAATTTTGTTGAACGTTGTGAGTTTTGCACTCGTCCATTCCGCCGCGGTTCCGTAGTAAGCCTGATAAGGATTGGCAGCGCTCACTGCGCCTGAAGGATTCTCGGCCGTAATGACTGGCATTCGATTGGCTGTGATCACGAGATTAGAAGTGTCATCAATCGCCGCAGCTGATTCGATGTAGTACTCGCGTTCTTGGTTTCCCCAACCGGGGATGCCATGTGTAGAGCCATCACCGAGGTCAAAGGTGAAGTCTTCGAATGGCGATTGCTGCGCATCGCTGGCGTTGAAATGATGCTCCCATTGCGTCTGATACGTGGTCATTCGACACTCATTTCCCTCGGGTGGAATGACGCTACTACATAACGAATGCGTAAAGAAAGCGATTTCACCGATTGCTTGTATTGCCACGCTTCGAACCGTTCCACTACGGTTCGCGTGAAATCGATTTCACGGTCGGTTTTTGTCTCAAGCATTTCTGTTTTTGAAGTGCGGATGATCACTGGGAAGGAAGGTCAGACATGATGTCGCACAACAGAGGGTCTTGGCCTTCCCAACCAACCATCGAAATTTCCGCTGACATAGCTGGAATTGCCGCAAAGTTTCCGGCTTCCTTCAAATGGGGCGTAGCTACATCGAGCTATCAGATTGAAGGTGCTGCCTTCGTTGACGGGCGAGGCAAGAGCATCTGGGACACCTTTAGTGAAACCCCAGGCAAAGTCGTCAAGGGTGACACTGGTGAAATCGCTTGCGACCATTACAACCGCTTTCACGAGGACATCGCCCTGATGAAAGATCTCGGGGTCGATGCCTACCGATTTTCTATTGCATGGCCGCGACTCTTTCCACACGGCAACAGCGCCTCAGAATCGCGTGGATTTGATTTCTACAACCGTTTGATCGATGCCTTGCTAGAGGCGGGCATTCAGCCAATGGCAACGCTTTACCACTGGGATTTGCCGCAAACTCTCGAAGATCGTGGCGGCTGGGCGAATCGCGAGATTGTCGGCATCTTTTCAGACTACGCACTTGCGGCGGCGGCAGCTTTTGGTGATCGCGTGACCAACTGGGTCACTCTGAATGAGCCATGGTGCACAAGTTGGCTTGGCTACATGAGTGGTGTGCACGCACCAGGAGTGAAAAACCTCAAGTCAGCAATCGCAGCTTCTCACCACACAGCTTTAGCACACGCAGAAGCGACACATGCAATCAAGAGTTTGGTTCCGCGAGCAAGTACTGGTTATGCCTTGAACATGACTAACTATCGCGTTGATGACCCTTCGAATTCAGAGCTCACGGCTCTTGCTGGATTGATGGATTCACATATCAATCGCTGGTGGCTCGATTCTTCAATTCACGGTACATACCCGCAAAATCTCGTGGAAAGTTATGGCGAAGATTTGCAGAATGTAATTCTTGATGGAGACATGAAGCGCGCAAAGGTCGTCAATGAATTCATTGGTGTTAATTACTACTCGGATTCATTCATCAGTACGCCGAAAGAGTCGGATAAGCCAATGAGCGAAGGAGGACTGTTTCCGTTCCCACAGAGGGCCGGCGCAGAACTTCCACAACCTCGTACCGACATGGGTTGGCCAATCACACCAAGTGGAATTGGCGATCTGATGCTTCGCATTGCTCGTGATTGGCCAGAAGTCCCGAGTATCTCAATCACCGAAAATGGCGCAGCATTTGATGATGGCCCAAATGACGATGGTGTTGTTGAAGATCAACGTCGTGTTGATTACATGACCTCACACATCGAATCAGTCGGCGACGCAATTGCTCAAGGCGCTCCAGTCCATAGCTATTACGCATGGTCATTCCTCGACAACTTCGAATGGGCAGAGGGCTACGCAAAGCGTTTCGGAATTGTTCATGTTGATTTCGAGACGCTGCAACGCACCCCGAAACGCTCTGCTCAGGTTTACAGTGGACTAATCTCCGCACATGGTGAAAAGCGGGGCTAATTTTGGGATGAGGGCCATTCATGGCCATTGAACCCAAGCCAAAGGCCACATACTCCGAAATTGCAAAGGTTGCTGGTGTCAGCGAGGCCACAGTTTCGCGTGTCCTTAATGGAGATGCTCGCGTTCACCCTGATCGCGTAAAGCGTGTCCGCAAAGCTGTTGAAAAACTTGGATACACAAAGAATCGTTCTGCCGCCGCTCTTGCGTCAGGTCGCACCGGACTCATCGCCATTGTGATTGAAGACGATCTTGGCGTATTCGCCGATCCCTTCTGGGCAACCGTTTCATCGGGCGTGAGTCGAGTGCTCATGGAGAATGAACTTCAAACCCTGCTTCTCGTAACTCAATCAAATAAAGTCGAAGGCCCAGTTTCTCGCTACTTGGATAGCGGAGAAGTCGATGGTGCCATCTTCTTCCAAATGCATCGTGACAGTCTTGTGAAGAGCCTCTCACGTCACGGTTTGCCAGTTGTTGTTGTAGGCGCGCCACACAAAGACAGCGGACTGGTGTATGTCGATGTGGATCAACGTGGTGGTGGCCATATCGCTACTGCACACCTGTTTGATCAAGGTTGCACTCGTGTCGCAACGATTACTGGAGACATCGGTGCAACCGCTGGACGTCGTCGACTCGACGGATTCTTGGATGCATGTTCGGAAAATGGATATCGCACGCCGAAACAATTCATTCAGCACGGCGACTATTCATTTGAAAGCGGTGTTGCGGCGATGGCTAAGTTGCTGGCGTTGAAGAACCGCCCCGATGGTGTTTTTTGCGCGAATGACTTGATGGCAGCAGGCGCACTCACCGCGCTCGAAAATGCAGGAATGACCTGTCCAGATGATGTTCGCATCGTTGGTTTTGACGATTCACTGGTGGCACAAACTGCTCGGCCACAACTCACGTCTGTACGTCAAGATATTGCTGCTCTTGGCGAAACGGCTGCGACGCTGATGATCAAGATTTTGCAAGAAGAAGAAGTTTCACCTGTCATCTTCCCAACCGAACTTGTGCAGCGCGCTAGCGCGTAATTCGCCGGTAGTACCACTTTTTCGCAACTTCATTTGCGACGATGTAGCTGCAAATCACGCCAAAGATTGCGCTAATTAATGTGAATGACAGAGGTACCAATTCCACAGTGCTGCCAAGCGCGATGTATGGCAGGCCAACCACAATAATTAATAGCGCAAAAGTAGATGTCCCTAGAAGCATCGATGGTCGGCTCTTCCAGAATGGAAGAGTGGTACGCAGCACAATCATTGCAACGAGTTCAGTCAACGTTGATTCGACAAACCATGCGGTTCGGAAAGTAGCTGGATCTGCATGGAATCCCCATAGCAAGATGGCGAAGACCGGCAAGTCAAAACATGTGCTGACCAATCCGAATGTGATCATGAACGAACGAATCTCACGTACATCCCAGACTCGGGGTCGGCGTACGTCTTCTTTGTCAACGTTGTCAGTCGCAATCGCAAGATCTGGGAAATCTGAAAGGAAATTCAGCAACAAAATCTGACTTGGCAACATCGGCAAGAAAGTGAGGAAGAACGAGGAAATCGCCATTGAAAGCATGTTTCCAAAGTTCGCGCTGATGGTGACCTTGATGTATTTCAGTGTGTTGACGAATGTGCGACGGCCTAACTCGACACCGTGTGCAATCACACTCAAATCTTTAGTCATCAAAACGATGGCGGCCGCGCTCTTCGCAACATCGACAGCAGTATCAACCGAGATTCCGACGTCGGCGGCGCGCAATGCAGCAGCGTCGTTGATGCCATCGCCAAAGAAACCAACCGTGTGTCCCGTCGATTGTAAGAGTTGGATGATATCTTGCTTTTGAATAGGGGAGACAGAAGCGAAAATGCGACAATCTTTGATGCGTTCGAGAAGTTGTTCATGAGTCAATTTCTTGAGCTGGTCGCCAGTGATGCAACCACCAAAATCCACGCCGACCTGTTTGGCGAGGGCCGCTGCGACCAGAGGATTGTCACCCGTGATGATGAAGACATCGATACCGAG
>JBEGON010000116.1:0-2584 GCA_041181965.1 Actinomycetota bacterium | reverse complement strand
AGTTGGAAGCAATTGCTCTTCACCGTTAATGCCCTCGTCGCATGGGCGGCAGTCAGTGTCAGTTTCACGTTGATGTGGACTGGTTACTACGTGAACCAGCACGATCTCTCGAAACCCACTTTGCTAGGCAATGTGATTGGTGGCAACGACACCGTGAGTGAGAGATTCTTCGACTGGAGTTCCTACTTCACCATTCTGAGCAATATCGTTGTTGCCATTGTCATGACGACAATCGTGTTGAAACCTTCTGTATTCAATCGACGCGGCCGCAGTGGCACCATCTGGCGAGCACTTCGACTTGATTCATTGTTGATGATCACCATCACCGGAATTGTTTACAACTTATTGCTTGCGGGTGGACCAAAAACTGGCTGGGACAACATTTCAAACCAACTGCAGCATGTTGTAAATCCGATTGTGACTGTGGTGGTGTTTCTTCTCGCAGGTCCACGTGGAATGTTGAAGGTGAAGACGATCGGGCACGCGCTGATTTTGCCAATCATCTGGGCGGCCTATGTGCTCAGTCGCGGCACGATGATTAATGCCTACCCGTACTACTTCTTCGATGTGGCAACCTACGGATGGATCTCAGTCATCACTTTCATCGCCGAAATCTTGGCTTTCGCAGTAGTGATTGGTTTGATCTTCCTTGGATACGACAAAGTCGCATCTCGGAAATAGGTCTCACGGCAAGAAAGTTTGAATCTTCTTTAGATCCCACAGAGGATTTAAAGGTTCTTTGACCACAAAGAGTTCTACTGCTTTCCAGCGACCAATATTCACTGGTTCCGTGGAGACGATAAATTTCACTGGCAATTGACTGTGCAGCACTTTGTGCAGTGAATTCTGTACGCGACTTTTTTCTACTTCACCGAATCCGTCTGTTGTCTGGCAGGCAAAAACAATGGCATCATCAAATTTGATGACCTGGTAATCCAAAATTTCAGGCATCAGCATGAAGTCTGCACCAAAAAGTGTGATGAGTCGGGGCTGACCATCATCACCAGTCTCAATTGTTCGCACCCGTCCATGCACTTGCTCAATCACCGGCCAATTGATGCCGTGGCTGCAAGGCTCACCCCACTGGGCAATGTCACCCTGGTGATATCGAAATAGCGGCATTGCAAAGTTTTGAAGCGATGTAATGAGTAGCTGACCTGGTTCTCCGATTTGGCAAGGGACCCCGTCTGGTCGCACGATTTCTACAACAACGTTTGGTGCCATCACATGAAGGTGATTCTCAAACGGGCACTGCAACGCGATGATGTTGAACTCGACCGATGAATACCGGTCGACAATTCGTGCGCCAAAAACTTCTTGCACAAGAGCACGCAATTCATCGTCGACACGATCAGCGAGCGTGAGAATCTGCTGTAGTGGTTTGATTTTGCGCTTTTGTCTTTGCTGTTCTTGAGCAACCAATTTCAGTGTGACTGGATTTGTCAAAAGGTAATCAGGTTGATGTTGTTCTAAAGCATCCAGAAAATCCACCGGTGAGTGCTGGGTGGATTCTCGTTGGAATGCAAGCGCCGCCTCCCCCAGATATTCAATCGGCGGCCCCAATCGAATTGAATCTGAATCTTTCACATGCAAGCGAAAAGCACCAAATTTCCACTCAAGCTTTCGTTTAAACCAAACAAATTCCATGATGGCAAACGAATCGATGAGTTTTGAGTACTCCGGTCGATACTTTGAAATTTGAATCGGTTGACCGGTCGAACCGGATGTTTTCAAAATTACATAGTCAGACTCTGGGCCTTGAATTCGGATTTGTAAGTCATTCCAGTTTTTTTGAATGTCAGTTCGAGTTAGCTGTGGAATGCTCTTCAACATTTGTTGAGGCGTTGAGCCAGAGACTTTTGCTTCCGCGAAAACCTTTTTCCAATACGGTGAATGCGTTGCAGCAGCAGTCATGATTTTGGAAAGAGCTTGCACAACCAATTGATCCATCTGCTCGCGCGGAACGTAGGCGAGTCGAAGGTACTGATCTGCGAGCGAGAGAACTTCTTCTCTGCGTGATGGCGATGTATTGGTCACTCGGAATGTGAACTTCTAATCGTTGGACTTGTTGCCGACCGATCGCCATAACCACCAGGCGATGCCGAGGTTCGCAAGTCCCCACGGAACCTGAACGTACAAAATGATGGGCTTATAAGCGTCTTGAACGACGCTGCCATCTCCCCACAACAACGCCTGACCAATATTCCACAATCCATAGCCAGCAAAACCAATAACGGCCGCTATTAATAAAGGCGAACGCTTTCGGAAGTTGCTGTTCATTACGGTCACATGCTTTCTTGAGGCGAGTGATGTGAGGTTAGTTGCAAAAGAGCCGAGAACCAAGGAAATAGAGCGGGCTGTTACCGTGCCGACATGGCGCAACGCACCTCTCCCTTGGCTTTCTGGCTGTTGATTTTTGCCACGGCTATCTGGGGCAGCACATTTGTTGTGGTGCAAGACGGCATCAACAGCATGCCGATGATGATGTTCATGGGATGGCGTTTCGTTGTTGCTGTCGTGGCAATGTTGATCATGCGACCTAAAGCACTCATGATGTCTGCAAAAACTTTCCGCCAAGGGTTAT
>JBEGON010000115.1:0-12660 GCA_041181965.1 Actinomycetota bacterium | reverse complement strand
ATGACCAACGAATTGTTGGAATTTGAAGGTGGTCTTCGTGGCCTCGCCCTCAACCTCGACGTCGCAGAAATCGGTGTCGTGTTGCTCGGTGATGGCGCAAAGGTCGAAGAAGGACAAGCAGTTCGTCGTACCGGCGAAATTTTGTCTGTTCCAGTCGGCGACGGCTTCCTCGGTCGTGTGGTCGATCCACTCGGCAATCCAATCGATGGCAAAGGTCCGATTGCTGCTGAAGCAACTCGTGCACTCGAACTTCAGGCACCAACTGTTGTTCAGCGCCAACCGGTGAAAGAACCAATGCAGACTGGTATCAAAGCAATCGATGCGATGACCGCTATCGGTCGTGGTCAGCGTCAGTTGATCATTGGTGACCGTCAGACTGGTAAGACCGCAGTTGCGATTGACACCATCATCAACCAAAAAGCTAACTGGGAATCGGGCGATCCTAAGAAGCAGGTTAAGTGCATCTACGTTGCAATTGGTCAGAAGGGTTCCACCATTGCAGCTGTTCGCGGTGCTCTTGAAGAACACGGCGCGATGGAATACACCACCATCGTTGCAGCTCCTGCCTCTGATCCAGCAGGCTTCAAGTACCTCGCTCCGTACACCGGTAGCGCCATTGGTCAGCACTGGATGTACAACGGCCAGCACGTATTGATCATTTTTGATGATCTTTCAAAGCAGGCTGAGGCATACCGTGCCGTGTCACTTTTGCTTCGTCGTCCGCCAGGTCGTGAGGCTTACCCAGGCGACGTCTTCTACCTACACAGCCGCTTGCTCGAACGTTGTGCAAAGTTGTCTGACGAACTCGGCGCAGGTTCAATGACTGGTCTTCCAATCATCGAAACCAAAGCGAACGACGTTTCTGCATACATCCCAACCAACGTAATTTCGATTACCGATGGCCAGTGCTTCCTTGAGTCTGACTTGTTCAACTCTGGCGTTCGCCCTGCGATCAACGTTGGTATTTCAGTTTCTCGCGTTGGTGGTAGCGCACAGACAAAGGCAATGAAGCGTGTTGCTGGTCGTCTGCGTCTCGACCTTGCGCAGTACCGCGAACTCGAAGCCTTCGCTGCTTTCGGTTCTGACTTGGACGCTGCATCAAAGGCACAGCTTGAACGCGGTGCACGTCTTGTTGAATTGTTGAAGCAAGCCCAGTACACCCCGTTCTCTGCAACAGACGAAGTTATTTCTGTCTGGGCAGGTACCACTGGTCAGCTTGATGATGTTCCACTCGAAGACATTCGCCGTTTCGAAACTGATTTCTTGGCATATGCACATCGCGAAGCAGCAGCTGCTGTCAACGATTTGGCAAGCACCAACGTTTTGTCAGACGAAACCGTTGCAACTCTCGAGAAGACCGTAAAGGAATTCAAGAAGACATTCACCACCACTGCCGGCCACCTTTTGGTTAAGGACGAACCAGTCGCTGCATTGCATGCAGAAGACATCGACCCAACCAAGATCACCAAGGTAACCCGCTAGTCAGGTATTGGTAGGGATTAGTCATGGGTGCACAGCTTCGTGTTTATCGCGGACGTATCAAGTCTGTGAAAGCAACAAAGAAGATCACCAAAGCAATGGAATTGATTGCTTCTTCGCGCATTGTCAAAGCACAACAGCGCGTTGATGCATCATTGCCATACACAACTGCATTGGTCACTGCTGTGAGTGCAGCAGCGACTCATGCGGCGAGTACTCATCCGCTCACTGCAGCGTCAGGTATTCGCCGTCGCGCAGCTGTGTGTTTGATTACTGCAGACCGTGGTCTTGCTGGTGGTTATTCGACCAACGCGATCAAAGAAGCAGAAGGTCTCAACCGTTACCTCACCGAAGATGGAGTGCAACCAATTCACTTCTTGGTGGGACGTAAAGGAATTTCCTTCTACAAGTTCCGCGAACGTCCAATCGAAGCTTCATGGATGGGCTTTACTGATCAGCCAACCTACGAAGATGCACGCAAGATTGCCGAAGCGTTGTTGGAATCATTCTTGAAGCCAGTCGAAGAAGGCGGTGTTGATGAAATTCACCTCGTCTACACCAAGTTCGAAAACATGGTTGTGCAAAATCCATTGACCAAGCGTTTGTTGCCTCTTGAAATTGAAGAGACCAAAGCATCTGACGATGTGGCATACCCTCTCTATGACTTCGAGCCTGGCGCAGAAGCTGTGCTCGATAACTTGCTTCCGCAATACATCACCAATGTGGTGTGGAATGCACTTCTCTTGTCCGCCGCATCAGAACACGCCGCTCGTCGTCGTGCGATGAAGTCTGCGACAGACAACGCAGAAGAACTCATCAAGTCTTTGACACGTTTGGCCAACCAGGCGCGTCAGGCAGAAATTACGCAAGAAATCTCCGAAATCGTCGGTGGCGCAGATGCGCTGTCGTCAGCGAAATAAAGGATGGCCAACAAATGACCGCTACGACAACAGGTGTGGGTCGCGTTTCGCGAGTCACGGGTCCAGTCGTTGACGTGGAATTCCCAGCCGAATCAATGCCAGCGCTTTACAACGCGTTGAAAGTTGAAATCAACATCGGTGGAACTGCACGCATCTTGACCCTCGAAGTTGCCCAGCACATCGGTGACAACGTTGTGCGCGCGATCTCGATGCAGCCAACTGACGGTTTGACCCGTGGTGCTGCTGTCACCGACACTGGTGAAGCCATCACAGTTCCAGTGGGAGATGTCACCAAGGGACACGTGTGGAACACCTTGGGTGAACCTCTCGACGTTCCTGCATCGTCACTGCAGATCAACGAGCGTTGGGGCATCCACCGCCAAGCGCCAACCTTCGATCAGCTCGAAGCGAAGACTGAAGTTTTCGAAACTGGTATCAAGGTCATCGACCTTCTCACTCCTTACGTTAAGGGTGGAAAAATCGGTTTGTTCGGTGGCGCTGGTGTGGGTAAGACCGTTCTTATCCAGGAAATGATTTACCGCGTATCCGAAAACTTCGGTGGTGTGTCTGTATTCGCTGGTGTGGGTGAACGTACTCGCGAAGGTAACGACCTCTTCCTCGAAATGAGTGAGACTGGCGTTATCGATAAGACCGCACTCGTGTTCGGCCAGATGGATGAGCCACCCGGAACGCGTCTTCGCGTCGCACTTTCTGCATTGACCATGGCGGAGTACTTCCGCGATGTTCAGAAGCAGGACGTGTTGTTGTTCATCGACAACATCTTCCGTTTCACCCAGGCAGGTTCAGAAGTTTCAACCCTTCTCGGACGTATGCCTTCTGCCGTGGGTTACCAGCCAACTCTTGCTGACGAAATGGGTCAGTTGCAGGAACGCATTACCTCAACCCGCGGTCACTCAATTACGTCTCTTCAGGCAATTTACGTTCCTGCTGACGACTTGACTGACCCAGCTCCTGCAACCACCTTCGCTCACTTGGATGCAACCACAGTGTTGAGCCGTCCGATTTCAGAATTGGGTATTTACCCAGCTGTGGATCCACTCGACTCAACCTCGCGCATTCTCGATCCACGTTACGTTGGTGACGATCATTACCGCACCGCAACTCGCGTGAAGCAAATCTTGCAGCGCTACAAGGAATTGCAAGACATCATTGCAATTCTCGGTATCGACGAATTGTCTGAAGAAGACAAGATCCTCGTAGGTCGCGCACGTCGCATCCAGCGCTTCTTGTCACAGAACACCTTCGTTGCAAAGGCGTTTACTGGTATCGACGGTTCCTACGTTCCAGTGACCGAAACCATCGAAGCGTTCAAGGCAATCGCTGATGGTCAGTTCGACCACATCCCAGAGCAAGCATTCTTCCTCTGCGGTGGCATCGATGACCTCGAAAAGAACGCTGCGAAGTTGGCAGGCTAGTCATGTCTGATTTGAACGTCTCATTGGTAACGCCTGATCGCGAAATTTTTTCAGGCAAAGCAAGCGTTGTCATTGCGCGCACCACTGAAGGCGAAATCGGTATTGGTCGCGATCACGAACCAGTCTTGGCATTGTTGTCAGACGGTGGCGTAGTTCGCATCGACACGATTGATAATCAGAAGATTGTCGCTGCAGTTCACGGTGGCTTCTTGTCAGTGGATTCAAACAACGTGACCATTCTTGGTCAGGTTGCAGAACTCGCTGCAGACATCGATGTCACTCGCGCACGTGCTGCTCTTGAGCGCGCACGACAGACCCAGGATGACAAAGCTGCGGCTGCCGCACGTCGCGCAGAAGCTCGCTTGGTCGCTGCCGGAGTTGGGCACTAACTAGCATCACAATTTCTGCGGGTCGTACCTTTGTGGTGCGGCCCGCAGTGCTTTGTGCGGGTTGCCGTTTCCCTCGTTAGTCTTCGGCGCAGTAGGAGGTGGCTGTGAAGCGTTTCGGCATCGTCGTTAGTGCGTTGGCACTGATTTTTGCAGCGACTTCAACTGCGCAGGCATATGTCACTCACTGGTCGACCTGGTCGACCCTCGTTGCAGCGGATGGAATTTCTGGCAGCGCGAGTGGACCTTTCAGCCTCTTCAACCCGCTCAGCACCTCGACAGTGGTGTTGGCCAACGGCCGCATGGTCACCGTGTGGGGACAAGCCAGTCCATCGCAGGCCGGTTGGAATCCCACAACAAATCAGATCTACTCATCTGAATACGTTCCAGCGCATGGTGATGTTGATGCGGGTTGGACTACGCCAGTTCTTCGTTACACCGTCGCCAATACGAATTCTGTATGGCACCAAATCCAAGATCTGACCGCAGTCAAAATGGGTGATTACGCAGTAGGTTTTGCATTCACGCGGGTTGATGTCGCTGCGAATTCAGACATCATTTCACAACATGTCTATGCTTTCAGCGCCTCTTCTGCAGAAAGCTTGAATGCCACAACTGTTTTTAAAACTCCAGTAAAAGTTTCCACCACATACGCTTTCAACACGATTTTGGGTGTCGGCGGATACGGCGACGAAATGACCATTGCTTTTGGTGGTGCTTCCACTCTTAATGGTGAGCAATCATCGGTCGCGGTGACGTATGAACCTGCGACACAAGATCTGTCATCGATGACACTGCCAACTGTGGGAACTGGCAAAACATTGGTGTCAATGCAACAAGCGATCAATGGCACCTACATATGGCGTTATCGCGATGTCGCTAGTGATTACTGGCTTGCCGCTTCCTATCGTCATGCCGGCGCACTTATCCATTCGGAGCCGGAGAATCTCAGCGTCGATGATGCTGCAGCCGGCGGATTTTTCGTTGCAGCACCACCGATGAAAGCGCAAGTAGGTGGAGTGTCTTTTATCCGAGACGCAAACAACGACTCGTACATGTATATCGTTTCTACTGACGGCACACTTCATGCGCCAGTCTTTCTGTCACACAACAAGTCGGTGACATCAGCAGCAATCGACATGCTGGGCTACGTCTACATAGTCAGTGAAAACATCCAGAATTATCAAAAATCTCTCGATATTTATAGCCCTGTGTCGCACACAGTCACTCTGGTTGTTGGTGCAATTAGCGCAGACAATCATGTGCAGGTATCGGCCAATGCGAGTGGTCGAGTGGTGCTTATTAATCAAGGAACCACAAGCGGCACTATTGATGATCTATTGGCAGGGTTGCCAACTAGTAGTCCCACGACAATTCCTGGCTATCCCGCAACAGTGGATTCCACCGAAGTCGTTGGCGGATTGACTGGGTTCCTCTTCTTGCAAAGTTCCTTTGAAAACGGCATTGAATATTTGATGCAGACTGCGGACGCGCCTGCTGCCGTTTCTACGTTCTCTGGACGTTGGACTGACAGTGAATCTGCACACATTTCCTGGGCGGCGCCTACATCGGATCCAGATCTCACCTATAGCTGGGTTGTTGATTGTGGCCAGTACGGACAACGTCAGGGTGAATCTGTTGAAACCTATGCAGATTTCACCAATGTCAGCGCATTGCTTGCCTGCTCGATTGATATCCGCACTGTGCAAGGTGCTATGAAATCCAGTGTTGCGCATTGGCGACTTGCACCGCAAACCGTGACCAAGGTCAGTGCTGTGAAAACTCGCTGGGCAGGACCTTCATCAGCAAAAATTTCGTGGACTGCGTCATCAACTTCTGGTGCGAATTATTCGATCAAAGTGCTCGGCACGAAATTCTCGAAAACTGTCACATCAACAACTTCGTCGGTCGTTGTCGCGGGACTAAATCCCAAAAAGGTTTATCGAGTTGAAGTTACTGCAACAAAGAACGGCGCGAAGAGCGCTGCAGTCGCGGGAGGAATATCCGCAGCGAAAGTCGCATCAGCGCCACAATCATTGAAATTCTCGGGCATCGGTGCTGCATCACGACTCAGTTGGACTGCGCCAAAAACCAATGCGTCATCTGTGTATGGCTACCGTGTCATGTTCAAAGTTGGCACCGGCAAATATGTCACGCTCAAAGAAGTGACCACAAAATTCGTTTTGCTCAACCAGAAATACACCGCCAAAGCAAAGGTCACCTTCCAGGTCATTGCATTGACTGGCTTGAGTTCTAAGCCGGCGACCTCACCAACAAAAAATGTTGGTGCGAACGGATATCTCGCTTAAGCGTTGGGTTTGTGTGCTCCAGGTGCCCACAGCACATCGCCTGATTCTTTGTTGGCGACGCGAGCAAGAATAAAGAGAAGATCCGAAAGTCGATTCAAATACGTTGCAGTCAGCACGTTCATGCCGCCGTGATACATATCGAGTGCAGCCCATGTTGATCGCTCAGCGCGACGCACCACCGTGCGAGCGACATGCAAATGCGCTGCCGCAGTAGTGCCACCTGGCAAAACAAATGAGCGAAGTGGTTCGAGAGTGTTGTTGTATTCGTCGCAGGTTTTTTCTAGGAAATCAACGTACGCCTGCGTGATGCGCAATGGTTCAACAGCAGGTGAGTCAACCACTGGGGTGCAGAGGTCTGCGCCAACATCGAAAAGATCGTTCTGAATTTGGGTTAAGAGATTCGTCATGTGTGCATCGAATTGCGAAACCGCAATGGCAACACCAATCGCACAGTTGGCTTCATCAACATCTGCGTATGCCTTGAGGCGTGGGTCGTTCTTGCCAGTGCGTGACGAGTCGCCGAGTGAGGTCGTGCCGTCATCGCCAGTGCGGGTATAAATACGAGTCAGATTCACCATGCCCCAACCCTATGACCCGTAGGCTCTGCGCGTGAGTGTGATTCAGGTGACCGGCGGAGTCCCGCTGCGTGGCGAAGTTCGAGTTACGGGTGCCAAGAACAGCGTCCTCAAACTTATGGCAGCTGCGATTTTGACACCGGGAACCACCACTTTGACCAACGTTCCCTGCATCCTTGATGTTGAAATTATGGCTGAGCTCCTGCGCCGACTTGGGTGTTCGGTCGAGCACAATGCTGATGCCGAAACAGTCTCGATCACCGTTCCGGAGAACCTTGAACATCGCGCCGACTATGACTTGGTGCGACAGATGCGTGCATCAATCTGCGTTCTTGGCCCACTCGTGACTCGCATCGGTGCTGCCGATGTTGCGATGCCCGGTGGTGACGCCATCGGAAGTCGCGGACTTGATTTCCACATCGACGGATTGCGTCGTCTTGGTGCCACAGTGAAATCTGAACATGGTTACCTAGTTGCGACTGCGCCAGAGGGTGGCTTGCATGGTGCGAGCATTGTTTTGGAATTTCCAAGCGTTGGTGCCACCGAAACAATTTTGCTTGCTGCGGTGCTTGCGAATGGAGTTACCGTCATTGATAACGCCGCGCGTGAGCCTGAAATCATCGACATCTGTGAAATGTTGATTGCGATGGGTGCCAAGATTTCTGGTGCCGGCACTTCCACGATTGAAGTCACTGGTGTCGAATCATTGAAGCCAGTGACCCACGCAACAGTTCCTGATCGCATTGTTGCTGGCACGTGGGCAGTAGCTGCGGCAATGACGCAAGGTGACATCACTGTGCGCGGCGCAAATGCACATCACTTGGATTTGCCACTTTCGAAACTTCGCGATGCCGGTGCAGAAGTCACAGTATTAGAAGATGGATTTCGAGTCACGATGAATACGCGTCCGAAATCCGTTGACATTGTGACGTTGCCATATCCAGGTTTCCCTACAGATTTGCAGCCACAGTTCATTGCATTGAATGCCATCGCCAACGATTCTGCGATGGTGACAGAAAATCTTTTCGAAGCGCGTTTTCGATTTGTACAAGAACTCGCTCGACTTGGCGCAAACGTCAAGACTGACGGACATCATGCATTGGTCAAAGGTGTCGAACAATTGAGTAGCGCCCCAGTCGAGGCCACGGACATTCGCGCAGGTGCCGGTTTGGTGCTCGCCGGGTTGGTCGCAGATGGCACGACAACGGTTCATGGTGTCGAACACATCGATCGCGGTTACCACGACTTCGTCCCACAGCTTCAGTCGTTGGGTGCGACGATCGAACGTGTGGAGAAATAGCCAGACGATTACCCTTCGGCTGTGCGATTAGTTGTAGCAACCTGTTCGGTGGATTACGCCGGTCGTTTGTCTGCACATTTACCTGAAGCGAAACGACTCATTCTCGTGAAAGCCGATGGTTCAGTTTCGATTCACGCCGACGATCGCGCGTACAAACCACTCAACTGGATGTCTCCGCCATGTGTGGTCAGCATCGAAGTTGACGATGCAGGACTTGGCACTTGGACTGTCTCTAATAAAACTGGTGAACAGCTCATCATTACGGTCACTGAAGTTCATCATGATTCAGAACATGAACTCGGTGTTGATCCGGGCCTTGTTAAAGATGGTGTGGAAGCGCACTTGCAAGAATTGCTCGCATTGCATGTCCACAAAATCGGTGAGGGATACTCATTGATTCGTCGCGAATATCCAACCGCAATTGGACCTGTTGATTTGATGTGCAAAGACGCAGACGGTGTGAGCGTTGCCGTCGAGATTAAGAGACGCGGCGAAATCGATGGCGTCGAGCAGCTCACTCGTTATCTAGACCTGCTGAATCGCGATCCGTTGCTCGCCCCAGTCGTTGGCATTTTCGCTGCGCAAGAAATCAAACCGCAAGCGCGTACATTGGCCGAAGATCGCGGCATTCGTTGTCTCGTGATTGACTATGACGAATTGCGCGGCATTGAAGATCCAACTCACAAGTTGTTTTAAGGGGGAAACATGGCCAGACAAAATCGACGCAAACCAGATGACAGCAAGCCGCTAGGTCAGCCGTCGTCAATGGGTGTTCGCACGGTTGTGGATGTCAATGGCGAAGACTGGGTTGTGCAAAAGATTACGGGCTCCGCGTCGACGAAAAACTACCGCTGTCCGGGCTGCAATCAAGAAATCACACCGGCTACTCCACATGTCGTGGCGTGGCCCTATGACGATCACACCGATCATGAATCGCGTCTTGCGGACCGCCGCCATTGGCACAATCCGTGCTGGCAGCGATTTACGAAGTTGAAGTAGATGACTGACATCGTCGCCAATAGCGTGCTACCAGCAAAACGGGAAGTGATTCACTTTCGCGCAAGCGACGGCATTGAATTGGTGGGCGAACTTGCTTTGCCAGAAAGCAATCCACCACGCGCAACTCTTGTGTGTTTGCATCCGCTTCCGACGCATGGTGGCTATATGGACTCACATGTTTTTCGAAAAGCAGCGTGGCGCCTTCCAGCACTCGCTGACATTGCGGTGCTTCGATTCAACTTTCGCGGAGTGACATCTCCAACTGGAACCAGCGAGGGTGAATTCACAGGTGGTGAAAGTGAAGGTCTCGATGCCCAAGCAGCAATTGCGTATGCAGTCGAACGTGGGCTTCCCAATATCTACGCACTTGGTTGGTCATTTGGCACCGATGTCACATTGCGCTATCTGAATATCGAACCAGTAAAGGCAGGAATTCTTCTGTCGCCACCTCTGCGTTGGACTGATGAAAGTGATTTAGATGCCTGGGCGCATTCGGGTCGGCCACTCACTGCGATTGTGCCGGAGCTCGATGATTATCTGCAGCCGCCAGCAGCTCGCGAAAGATTTGCCCGAGTGCCACAAGCGAAAGTGGTTGATGTACCCGGTGCAAAGCACTTATGGGTGGGGGAGAAGAACGTGGTGCAAGCGTTGAATCACGTTGTCGCCGCGATTGATCCATCCTTGAGTCCACTGTCTGAAGACTGGGATGGCCCGATTGAACGTTGGAGTGATTTATGAGCACCTTAGTTTTATTGCACGCATTTCCACTCGATCATCATCTGTTTGACGATATTGTCGAACCGATTGCGAAGAGTGGCTGGCAGGTTTTCACGCCAGATATTCGCGGATGTGGTGATGCTCCGGATTGGTCGGACCGTAATCAGTCACTCATAACCTGTGCGCAAGATGTAGTGGCGATGCTGGATCAATACGGAATCGAGAAAGCAGTCATCGGTGGTTGTTCGCTTGGCGGATATATCGCTATGGAAATGCTTCGCTACGCACCTGAACGCGTCGCAGGTTTGATTCTCATCGACACCAAAGCATCGGCGGATACAGAAGAGGCTCGCGCTAATCGTCAACGCGTGGCGCAATCCGTCATCGATGCCAACACCACCGAAGCCTTTACTCGCGCCATGCTCCCCAATCTTCTCGGCGCAACAACGCACTCCACAAAACCAGAAGTTGTGGCAAAGGTGCAGGAGACGCTCAGTCGAGCCAGTGTGGATGGGGTGTCGAGCCTGCAAATCGCAATGTCGATGCGGCCCGATTCACTTCAAGACATCAAGAACTTTCGAGGTCCAGTTTTGTCGATTCGCGGTGACGAAGATGGCATCGCATCAGCGCAGGATCATGGAGGCATGGTTGCCGCGTCACACGACGCTATTCATGTTGAAATTAAAGGTAGCGGACATCTGGCACCCATCGAGGCACCAGAAGAAACTTCACACGCCATCATTGATTTTCTCAATGATGTGCAACGCATCAGCTGCTAGTACTCAAGCAGTTCAATGAGCACACCATCTGCATCGCGCGGATGAATGAAATTGATTCGCGAATTTCTCGTGCCTGTTTTCGCTGATGCATAAATTGGCGTGATGCCATGTGCTTTCAACGTTGCAACGGTTGCATCGAGATCATCAACTTCGTACGCGATTTGTTGCGTTACTTCACCATGTTTTTCGATGAACTTTGCGATGGTCGAATCTGGCGAGAGCGGCGCGAGTATTTGCAGTTCAAATGTCTCGTCAGGCAATGACATCATTGCTTCTTCTACACCTTGTTCTTCATTGACTTCACGGTGTGTCACTACGCCGCCAGTGCGTTCCGCCCACGCATCGATTCCAGCTTCGATATCTCTCACCGCAACACCCACGTGATCGAGTCGCAAAAGATGATGGACGAGCAACTCTGCAATGCGTTCTGGTTGGGAAAATTCGACAAGTGGCATGCCTGCATTCTTCACCACGAGTCACTCTTTGCTCTAAGAAATGCGGTGGGATTGCGCAGTCATCAACTCGTGAAAGAATCCGCCCATGAATACAGGCGGACAGCCCAAACTCAACCTTGCAGGTGCCGTAGACCTCAGTGCTCTCGCGACTGCTCGACAGGCGCAGGCGGCTTCGGCCCAGGCTCGTGCCGCAGCCCCTGAGGGAAGCATTTTCGAGGCCTTTGAGACCAGTTTTGAAGCCACGGTTGTCGCCAAGTCCAATGAGACTCCAGTGGTCGTGGATTTCGGTTCTCCGCGCTCGACCCAGTCCACTCAGATGTCCGCCATCCTCGAGACCTTGGTCGCCGAATACGGTGGTCGTATCACCCTTGCCAAGGTCAATGCGGACACGAATCCACGACTCGCTCAGGCTTTTCAACTCCAGGCAATCCCTGCGTTCTTCTTGGTGATTCAGGGCCAGGTGCAGCCGTTGTTCCAAGGCCTCGCACCTGAACCGCAAGTTCGCCAACTGTTCGACCAAATTCTCAAGATCGCACAAGAAGCAGGTTTAGCTACTGCAACTTCGGAAGCGGAAGCGTCAGTGGAACCGCCGGTCGATCCGCGTTACCAGCGTGCCTTTGAAGCAATTGACAATGGCGATTGGGATGCAGCAACGGCCGCTTACAACGAGGCACTCGAAATCAATCCAAGCGATTCCGACGCAAAAGCTGGATTGCTGCAAGTGGCATTCTTGCGTCGCTCAACTGTCCTTGACTTAGAAAAAGTTCTCACCGAACCGATGGCCGGTGTTGAAGATCATCTCAAGCGCGCAGATGCGTTGATGCTCACTGGAAACATGCAACAGGCCTTCACGCTTTTGCTCGATGGTGTACGCAGCGACCTGGACAACCGCGATGTTTACAAAGAACGACTCATCGAGTTCTTCAACATCATGGGTGACATTCCAGAAGTGCACGAAGCTCGTCGAGCATTGACTAACGCGCTGTTCTAGTAATATTTTGGCAAAGCAAATTGGGGGAAAAGTGAAAAAGCGTGTGCCATTTCTGCTGGTGGTAGTTTTGTTGACCTTCCTGGCTGAGCCTGCGCAGGCTGGCGCTATCAAGAATGTAAAATTTAGTTTTTCCACGAATGATGGAATCCCATTAGCGAAGATTCCCATTCAAATTCTGTCCAGTAACGGACAGTCAAACCTCAGCGTAGACAAAGTTCTCAGCGCAAATGGCAGCGCAACTTCGCCAGTTTACTCAACAGGTGTCAGGGTGCGCATACGTGAAACTGCGAGCATTCCTGGCACATCATTGGGGT
>JBEGON010000114.1:0-5530 GCA_041181965.1 Actinomycetota bacterium | reverse complement strand
GAGATGTCGCCGCTGTCGGCAAATTACTGAACAACAACTTGCAGGATGCTGCGATTCGTATGCGCGGATCGTTGCGTCGAGTGCTTGATGCGGGCTTAGGTGCCGGAGCTATTGGTGCGGTGGTGTCGGGGAGTGGACCGACCTGCGCGTTTCTCGCGAAGTCTGCGGATCACGCAACGAATATTGCGGTTGAATTATCGGCAACCGGACTTGTATCTCGCACACTTCAAGCAAGTGGACCAACCCGCGGCGCCACTGTTGTGAGTGTTGATTAGTTAGCTTCCGCTTCTCCAAAGGGCTTCATCAAGACCTTGAGAATGTCAGCAAGTTGTTGTCGTTCTGCTTTTGAAAGTTGCGAAAGAATCTCATGTTCTTTCTTTAAGAGATCACTCAGAGATGCGTCAACTCGATTGAGCCCTTCCGCCGTCAATACGACGAGCACACCACGACCATCTGCGGGGTCTGGTTGCCGAGTGACAAGGCGCGAAGTAGAAAGCCGGTCGATTCGATTTGTCATCGTGCCACTGGTGACCATGGTTTGCCGCATCAATTCGCCGGCAGACAGTGAATAAGGCGAGCCAGCACGGCGGAGAGCTGCCAGAACGTCAAACTCCCATGACTCTAAGTCGTGGGCCTCAAAGGCCTCAGCACGGGCTTTATCGAGGTGATGTGCCAAGCGGGTGACGCGCGAAAGCACAGCCAATGGGCCGACATCAAGGTCTGGCCGCTGAAGCTGCCACGCAGAGACAATCTCATCGACTTCGTCGACGTGATCCACGGGCTCTCTCTGTGAAGTCATGCTTATGAAAGTGGGCGAAGTAAAATCTCATCAAGGGACAAACGACTGCGATCTGCAACCTCACGTTGGTGGAGTGCGTCTTCGAGTTGCTCTGCGGGAGCAAGTTTTCCGACTGCCAAAACCATGATTGGTTGCACAGTTTCTGCAGTGCCAAGCAGGTTCTTCATTTGTTCCGCATCAAAACCAGCCATCGTGTGAACGTGGTACCCACGCGCATGTGCTTCGACAGTGAGAAGAGATGCGGCGAGACCGGCGTCGTAGAAGGCCCACTTGCGAGGCTTTCCTTCGTTATCAACTGTTTCAACTGCCAGAACAATGAGTGCGGCTGCGCGAGGTGTCCACGCCTTATTGAATCCCATGAGGGTCGAATGGATTTCAGTAAAGAATTCCTCGCCACGTTTTGCGATAGCAAATCGCCATGGCTGGTTGTTGCTTGCAGAAGGTGCCCAGCGTGCAGCTTCCAAAAGACCGACAACATCATCAGTGGCGATGACAGCATTCTCATCGAATGAACGCGGGCTCCAGCGTTCTGCAATCAGGGGATGAATTTCGGTTTGAGTGTTCGCTTTTTTCTGCATATCAATCTCTACTTTGTTGGTGTGAGCTTGAGTGGTAGCCCAAGCAATCCTCGTGGTTTTGCATAAAGTGCGTCAGCAATTTCTGAAAACATCTTGCTCGCAGGGGCTTCTGGGTCTGAGACGACGAGCGGTTTGCCAGCATCTCCTCCTTCGCGGAGGCGCACATCGAACGGAATCTTTCCGAGCAACGGAACCTTGGTGTCGAGCGCTTCGGAAAGCTGCTGTGTCACCACTTCGCCGCCACCCTCGCCGAAAAGGTTCATCGCTTCGCCGCACTTCGGGCAAGCAACTCCGCTCATGTTTTCAATGACGCCCGCAACTTTTTGCTTGGTGAGTTGAGCCATCATTCCTGCGCGCACTGCAACATCTGCGGCTGCAACCTGTGGAGTAGTCACGACAACGAGTTGAGCGAGTGGCAACAACTGTGCTGTTGAGATCGCAATATCGCCAGTGCCCGGTGGCAGGTCGAGAAGCAAGACGTCGAGATCGCCCCAATAAAAATCGGTCAGGAATTGCTCGAGAACTTTTGCGAGCATCGGACCACGGAATGCGACCGGTTCTGGTTTACCGCCTGGTTTGAATGCCAACATCGAAAGTGCTTTGACGCCGTGAGCCTGTGGTGGCATTCGCAGGTCTTTATCAATGATGGTGGCGAGACTTTCTAGTCCCAAGATGCCTGGAATCGAATGTCCATAAACGTCTGCATCGATGATGCCAACCTTCAAACCTTTTTGCGCAAACGCAACGGCGAGGTTGACGGTGACAGACGATTTACCAACGCCACCTTTTCCGGACGCAACTGCGAAGATTTTGGTCGAGGTGGTTGGCTCTGAAAACGGAATCGCTTTTTGTGGTCCACGAATCTTGGTTTTGAGATCTGCGAGTTGTTGTTCGTTCATGACATCAAGTTCGACGTCGACTTTGTCGATGCCATCAACCGTCAAGACAGCCTCGCGCACGCGCGACGAAATCGAGTCACGCATCGGGCAAGCTTTAGTGGTCAGGAAGATGCCGATAGTGGCGCTACTACCTTTGATGTCGACGGATTTGACCATGCCCAAGTCAGTAATTGGGCGGTGGATTTCGGGGTCGTCGACCGTGGCGAGTACTGCAAATACGGCGTCTCTCTGGGTCATAGGGCAAGCCTAAGAGAAGCGACTAACTACTGCTCATCCGTCTCAGATTGCTCGTTTGCAGCACGAGTTCGCGCATCGAGATCATCTAGAAGTTCACGCAATTCACCACGAATGAAGTCACGAGTCGCAGCATCGCCAGCTGCCACACGCAATGCAGCAATTTCGCGACTCAAGAACTCGGTTTCGGCCATCAGACGTTCTGTGCGCGCACGATCATCCGCAATCGTGACGCGGTCACGGTCAGCCTGACGATTTTGCGCCAACAAGATCAAAGGTGCTGCGTAAGACGCTTGGAGTGAGAGCAACAAAGTCAAGAAAATAAACGGATAGGAATCGGGACGCATTTCTTCTGGTGCGAAGATGTTGAACAACACCCACGCAATGATGAAGATGGTCATGTACGCAATAAAGCGCCAAGAACCAATAAATCGAGCAATCCGTTCCGAAAGCTTTCCGAAAGTTTCGGGATTAATCGAAGGACGCAGAGTTCGACGTTGAGTCAGCGGCGCATCGAGTCGAGGCGCGCGAGGACGACGGTCATCTTCACGAGACATCAGCGGCCTCCTCTCCGTCATTCTGTCGCCAGTCTTCAGGCAACATGTGGTCAACCAAGTCGTCCACGGTCACTGCACCGAGCAAGCGACCAGCTTCATCAACAACCGGCAACGCCACCAAGTTGTAGGTAGCGAAATAGCGCGCAACTGCTGCCAATGAAGACAGAGGTCCGATTGGCTCTAAATCTTTATCAATCACCGCCGATACGAGTGTTGATGGCGGTTCGCGTAAAAGTCGTTGAATGTGTGCAACACCCAGGTACTTACCTGTGGGAGTTTCGAGCGGAGAACGCACGACATAGACCTGTGAAGCAAGTGCAGGTGAAATTTCAGGGTTTCGCACTCGTGCCAAGGCTTCCGCGACCGTGGCATCAGGCAAGATCATGACCGGTTCGGTCGTCATCATGCCGCCGGCGGTGTAGTCGCCGTAAGAAACCAAACGAATCAACTCTTCAGCATCTTCAGGCTCGAGTGCTTCGATGATCTCTTGTGCGGCATCATCTGGAAGTTCTTTCAACAAGTCAGCTGCGTCGTCGGTGTCCATCTCTTCGATGACATCTGCTGCACGTTCTACGCCGAGTTTTTGAACAAGTTCAACGCGGACATCTTCTGCAAGTTCTTCGAGTACGTCAGCAAGACGTTCGTCATCGAGTTCGCGTGCAACATCGAGACGACGATCTTCTGGCAAGTCACGCAATGCATTTGCCAAGTCAGGTGCGCGCAGTTCTGAGTACTGCTCGAGCAAGTTGTCGACTGGCTGTTCTGGTTGTGAAAGCGAGAACTCTGAAAGCTCATCCCATGTCACGGTCATGCTTTCGCCGTAACGACGGATGCCCTTGGAGAATTTACGAACGAAGATGCGTCCCACTTGCCAGTCACGGGTGCGAGGCTGGAATTCGATAGACAAATCTCCAACCGAAACGTTTTCGTTTGTCTTCAACACGGTTGCGGTGCGATCTAGCAGCTGTGCAACACACAGTGTCTCGTTGTCACGCTGACGAAAGCGCGTGATGTCGAGCTTGCCGGTAGTGATGACCTGACCTGGTTCGATGGACGTGACACGTCCCATCGGCAGGAAAATGCGGCGACGGGGTGGCACCTCAATGACTAAACCAAGGGCAATTGGAGCTTTTCCAGCGCGCATTGACACGACAACGTCACGCACCTTGCCCAAGAGGTCACCGTGAGGGTCAAAGACCTCGGTGCCGGCAAGGCGCGCTACGAATACGCGTACGTTGGTGATGGTCACGGGTCAAGGGTAACCGCCCCACGAGGCCTGAGAGGACACTCAGAAGCGGTACCCTCGCCACTATGGCCGACTTAATTGACCTCAAATTCCTTGGATCAGTAGTGGTGACCCTGCTTGTCATCATGGACCCACCTGGCGTCGTGCCCGTCTTCTTGGGATTGGCAGGCAAGCGACCTCGCAAAGAGCAATCGCGCCTTGCGGCGCAAGCCACCGGCAGTGCTTTCTTTGTCATCGTCCTGTTTGCGGTGATGGGGGAGCAGGTTCTTCGTTATCTCGGCATCACTTTGCCAGCACTTCAAGCGGCTGGTGGTTTGCTCTTGATGTTGGTGTCATTGGAATTGCTCACCGGCAAAGAAGAAGAAATGTCAGCCAATAAAGACGTCAACGTCGCGTTGGTGCCTCTGGGTACACCGCTGCTGGCAGGTCCTGGTGCGATTGTTGCGACCATCTTGTTTGCTCGCCAGGCTGATTCAACGGCTCGTTATGTCGCACTCGCGGTTGGTGTCATCCTTGTGCACATTCTGATTTGGGCAGCAATGCGATTCAGTTCTGTCATCGCAAAGGTTTTGGGCAAGAGCGGGATCACCTTGGTGACTCGCGTTGCAGGTTTGTTGTTGACGGCAATCGGTGTGCAGCTCGTCGCTGATGCAATCAACGGGTTCATCGCTTTAGGTTGATCTAGATGCCTCGCATTGTTGCAGTTGTAAACCAAAAAGGTGGAGTCGCAAAAACGACGACTACCGCTTCGCTTGGTGCTGCCTTTGCCGAACTCGGTGAACGCGTATTGCTCGTCGATCTCGATCCACAAGCATCTCTGACTTTTTCTTTGGGCGTAAATCCTGAAGATCTGAAGGTTTCATTGCATCAGGTTTTGCTCGGTGAATCGACTGCTTTTGACGCGATGATTGACACAGATGACTATGTGGATTTACTTCCCTCAACGATTGAACTCACTGCTACTGAAGCGCAATTGATGAACCGTGCCGGTCGTGAATTTGTTTTGCGTGATGCGTTGAAGTCTGTTGTTGATGATTACGACTGGGTCTTGCTTGATTGCTCACCAAGCCTCGGCATCATCACGTTGAATGCATTGACTGCAGCACATGAAGTCATCGTGCCGATGCACGGCGAGACTTTGAGTCATCGCGGTCTTGGCCAACTTCTCGAGACCATCGAAGAAGTGAAGCAATATACAAATCCCGATTTGAAAGTTC
>JBEGON010000113.1:0-3152 GCA_041181965.1 Actinomycetota bacterium | reverse complement strand
CCACGCAATGCAGTGATGCCATCACTCACAAGATCCGCTGCACGACTCAGCGATGCAGGGCCGAGTGCTTGTGCTTGTGCTTTGAGGACCGCAAGACGATCTGCTGGTTGTGCAACCAAACCGTGTTCTGCGGCATCTGGTGCTGCAGACAAAATGATCAGGTCACGAAGTCGTTCGAGCAAGTCAGTGGCGAAACGACGTGCATCATGTCCACCAGTGACAACTTTTTCAATCGTCTTGAACATTGCATCACCATCTGACTGCGCAATCGCAGCGATGATTTCATCGAGCAAAGTGTCTGATGTAAAACCAAGCTGCGTCACTGCATCGTCGTAGGTAATGCCGCTCTTGCCAGCACCACCGACAAGTTGTCCGAGAATGCTCATTGCATCGCGCACAGAACCTGCACCGGCTTTTGCAGCGAGTGCAAGTGCGGCGGGATCTGCTTTTACTTTTTCTGCTTCGCACACTTTTGCAAGGTGTTCTTGCAAAACAGAAGTCGGAACAAGACGGAATGGGTAGTGATGTGTGCGGCTACGAATTGTGCCAAGAAGTTTTTCTGGTTCGGTGGTAGCAAAAACAAAACGAAGATGCGGTGGTGGTTCTTCAACCAACTTCAGCAACGCGTTTGCAGCTTCAGTAGTGAGCTGATGTGCTTCGTCGATGATGTAGATGCGGTAGCGCGAACCAGCTGGCGCATACATTGCTTGTTCGCGAAGTTCACGTGCTTGATCGATACCGCGGTTTGATGCAGCATCAAGTTCGATAACGTCGAGCGAACCAGGGCCATTTGGTGCGAGGTCGATGCAGGAAGGGCATTTGCCACATGGTTCGGCGGTTGGACCCTGCGCGCAGTTGAGCGAGCGAGCCAAGATGCGTGCGCTGGAGGTTTTGCCGCAACCACGAGGGCCGCTGAAGAGATAAGCGTGATGTGTGCGATCGGAAGCCAGGGCCCGCATCAGCGGGACGGTGACATGGTCTTGACCGATAACTTCGGCGAAAGTTCCGGGGCGATACGTACGGTAAAGAGCGAGCGACACGAGGCGACACTAACCGAGCGACCGACATCGCGAGCGGATGCAGGGACCCCCCGCACACCCGTCAGAGCCCGCTTACCCTTGCTGCCTTCCGGCCCTGGGGGAGTTGGGCGAGATAACGCCGCACGAGGGGTCGGGGCTCAGTCTAGATAACTCGACGCATCCCGTCTCCCCCGCACAAATCCGCCTCATCAGTATTGGAAATACACTCCCGAAATGATTTCTTCCATCTTCCTGGCCATGCCGGTCGAAAACATTGCGCGTTCGATTACGTTCTTTGAGGCTCTGGGTTTTCGCATCAACCCACAATTCACCAATGACGAATCAGCATGTGTGGTCATCAGTGACAACATTTTTGCGATGATTTCGAATCACGAGAAATACACGAGTTTCAGCGAAAAGAAACTTCCATCAAAAGATGCTGCAGAAGTAATTTTCTCTTTGCAATGCGAATCAACTGACGAAGTGAAATCCATTGCAGAGAAAGCTTTCGCTGCCGGTGCGCGGCGGGTTAATGAACCATCCGATCAAGGTTTCATGTTTAGCTGGGGATTCGAAGATCTCGATGGACATCTCTGGGATTTGTTCTGGATGGACCCAGCAAACTTCAAATAAGGGCGAAATTGAGGGATAGCGGACTCGGCTATCCTTCGCCACCTTGGAGGATTCGCCTAGTGGCCTATGGCGCACGCTTGGAAAGCGTGTTGGGTGCAAGCCCTCGCGGGTTCAAATCCCGCATCCTCCGCCATTGAAACAAAACTATGCGAGGCCCAATGTCGATCACGGGATACAGGACGCGGCAGCGAGAGCGCCGTAAGAAAATCCTGCAATTCAGCGGTATTGGTCTTGTGATTTTTCTCGCAGGTTATGGACTCGGCACTGTCACACACTCGCAAACATTCACTGCAATTGATGGACAAACACCAGTGCCATGTTTGACGCTGGCAATCATTCCTGCTGACGTTTTGCCGAAACCAAAACAAGTCACGCTCAATGTTTTGAACGGCAGCAAGCGGATGGGCATCGCCGGTATTGCTGGTGAAATTTTCACGAGTCGCGGATTCACTGTCGCATCAGTCGGCAACTTTGACGATTACGAAGTATCTGCAACCGCCGAAATTCATTACGGACCTGCAGGTGCCAAAGCTGCACAACTTGCTGCTGCTTACTTCGCAGATGCAGTGTTGAAACAGGATGATCGTGCCGGTGCGACTGTCGATGTCATTGTTGGTCAGAAGTTCGACAATGTCGCTTCAAATGCTGATGCACACCGCGAACTCTTGCGTCCATCGGCATCACCAAGCGGACCTGGTTGCTAGATCAAAACTCCTGAAGAGCAGATAGCAAATCGCTTGCCTGCAGTTGATTGATCTTCAGCACAGTCGACAAGAAACTTTGCAACATTGATGCGTGCAACCTTGCCGTTGCCTTTCATTCCTTTGACCGTGTGCATCTCGCGGATATCTACTTCTGGTGCTGCCGGTCCGTCAATCAAGAATGGTGGGTAAACGCCGGTCCAAGTAATACCTGACTCGTTGAGTGCGATTTCTGATTTTGTGCGATCGTTGAAAAGCGTGTGCGCAATAACCCAATACAACGCACGACTGAAAAGTCCACCTTTTGCAATAGTTCCCGCACCAAAGGAAGACATCAAAACTAGGCGAGAAACTCCAGCCTTTTTCATTGCGTTGGACACAAACGGCAGATTAGTTCGAGCGAATGTGAATTCCTTGCGGCTTCGAGTGCCGAGGCAAGAAATGATGACATCACAGTCACGGATTGCAGCGGAGAAAGAATCAATGTTTGCCAGTTGCCCAGTTGCGATCAAGAGATTCTCGTGCGCCTGAAGCTTTTCAGCATTGCGCACGTAGGCAACTACCTCATGTCCACGATTTAGCGCTTCCGCAACAACTAGTTTTCCGGTTGGACCTGTGGCTCCGACAACTGCAATTTTCACAAGCTGAATCTACTGAGCGGCAATTCTCGCGCGGAAGTATTCCTGGGTCTCCGGATCCACACAATAAATCGAACAAGAGCGACTGCCACGAGTCAGCAAAGTCCGGTAGGTATTCTTAATGATGTCATCTGCTTTACGCATGGCCATTTCTGGATTTA
>JBEGON010000112.1:0-3034 GCA_041181965.1 Actinomycetota bacterium | reverse complement strand
CTGCCGCAGCCGCTTGTTCCATTCCCACATCATCAAGTGGAATGTCACTCTGACCCTGCCAACGTAATTCGGCATTCCATGCAGTGCGGCCGTGACGCCAAATCACCACCCGCGAGTGTTTCGACATCTAGTCCTGCTTTGGAGCCGGTGGAATTTCAATAACTGGGCAGTCTTTCCACAGACGCTCTAAATCGTAGAAAGAACGTTCTTCTGCATTTTGAACATGCACGACGATATCGTTGTAGTCCAGCAAAACCCAACGACCAGCTTGTTGACCTTCGCGGCGAAGTGGATCAACGTCAATCTTGTCGAGTGCCTCTTCAACAGCATCAACAATTGCTTTGACCTGGCGATCGTTGTTGCCAGTGGCGATCAAGAAAACTTCTGTGATGCCAAGACGTTCGCTGACATCAATAATCCGAATATCGGTCGCCAACTTCTCTTCCGCTGCCCAGGCTGCTCGGTATGCCCAATCCAATGCGGTGGGTGTTGGTGCCACGAATAATTCCTTTGTTAAGAGTTAGGGGGCGATTCTCTCATGGACGCCGGCATCGAGCAGTTGCTGCCTTCCAGACGCAGAAATCATGCGAATCCGGCCGAATTCAGAGCCCACATATTCCGTATGCAGACCTAACCAAGAAATATCGTCGGTCTCATTAATTTGCTGCCACTTTTCGAACAGCGCGACCAATTGCGCAATCGACAATGTGGAATGCGAAGAAGCACCGACACTGCTCATTACCGGAGACAGAGTGGCAGCATCAGTGCGTTGCATGATTTGTTGCCACACTTCGCGAAATTGAGCGAGCTTGCCAGCGGGCGATTGCGCACCTTCACCAAGCGCGTACCACGCAGCGAATATTCCGTTGAGTTGAACAGTGACATTCTTGCTCAACGACAGTTGGGCATTGGGAGTTGTCGCGCCAAGCAACATATCGTTCTTAGGCGTTACTTGAACTCCCCCAATCAATTCCACGAGTGCAGCAAGGCCAAGACGATCCACTTGCCACGCATCGTCAATCTCGACATTGGCACCTAATGACATTGCATTCACTGCGCCTTCAGGAACAACGCCTTCTGCAACTTTAGATATTGAGGAGTTTTTATCGGTGATATCCATAATCGTGTCGTTTGGCACAACAAACCAGGTTCGCCCTTGATCTGCAACCACAGCTGATAGCACTGCGTGAGAATCATCTCCACGAAGCTGGAATAACAACGCGTGTGGCATGGTGAAATTTGGCAGCGTTGGATTTTGACTTTGAGCATTGAAAGTCGCCACAGCCACAACCACCGAGCCCAACAACACCACTCCGATGTAATTAAGAAGACGGCGAAGCCACGAACCAGTGCGCGAATCCATGATTACTTGTACAAACCTGTAGCAGTAATGAAGTCATACACCTTGGTTGGCAAAACATCCTTCAGTCGCTCATCACCAGTCGCACACCATGTTCGAATTTCTGACGATGAAATATCAGATGTGTCTGCATCGACTGTCTGATAACGAAATCCCGCCGGGACTTTGACATCGAAATGAGGCCGACGTACGACTGCAAACTCACACAAGGTGGCTAAGCGCATTGCTTCTTGCCATGAATCAAGACCCGCGGCTGCATCAGCTCCGAGGATGAAGAAGAGTTCGTCCTCTGGATATTGCTCACGTAGTTCGTTCATGGTCTCGACAGTGAATGTTGTTGAAGCACGATCAAGTTCGCGGAGATCAAGTTGCCAATCGGCATGACCGGCAATGGCAAGACCGAGCATGTGCGCGCGAATTTCTGCGGTCGCGACATGAGTTTTTTGCCACTGCGAAAATGCCGGAATAAAAAATACGACGTCTAACTTGAGTGAGTCCTGAGCTGCTCGCGCCATCTCCAGGTGACCGTTGTGCGGTGGATCAAAACTGCCACCGAGGACACCGATGCGCATCAGCGATCTGGATTAAAGCGAGAAATGATGAACAGCAAAGCAACAAGGGTGCCGAATCCACCCAGGCCGTACATCCATGGTTCACCTGGAATGACGTTTGCCACTTCTTCTGCCGCAACGAGAAACACGTTTACTCCTCTAACTTGGGTGCCAACGCTAGCAAACTAGCCGCGGATTTGGCCGTCGCCTGTGACCACATATTTGGTTGAGGTCAATTCAGCCAATCCCATGGGACCGCGCGCATGCAATTTTTGAGTGGAAATTCCAATTTCTGCGCCGAAACCAAATTCGCCACCATCTGTAAATCGCGTAGACGCATTCACAATGACTGCAGCGGAATCAATAGCTGCCACAAACTTTTCTGCCGCAGACTGATCTTCTGTCACGATAGCTTCGGTATGACCTGTCGACCATTGATGAATGTGGGCAATAGCCGCGTCGATGTTTGGCACCACATCCATTGCGATATCAAGACTGTAGTACTCATCAGCCCAATCAACATCAGTCGCTTCAACAAATTCAATATCGGCCGCATCACAGTATGAACGCACATTGTTGCTTCCATGAATCGTGACATGTCGGTCTTTATATTCGGCAAGGAGGGCTGGCAAGAATTGATCTGCAATCGCTGCATCAACGAGCAGGGTTTCCAGTGCATTGCACACTGACACACGCTGCGTCTTCGAATTAACCGCGATGTTGACAGCTTTTGTGACATCCGCAGATTTATCGATGAACAAATGACAATTGCCAACACCGGTCTCAATTACAGGCACCACTGAACCATTGACTACCGAATTGATAAGGCTCGCTCCACCCCGCGGGATGATGACGTCCACGAGTCCACGTGCTTTCATCACGATATCAACCGATTCATGCGACGTGCCAGGCACCAAGACGATGGCGTCTTCAGAAACGCCCGCACTCGCGATTGCATTTCGCATTACTTTTACCAATGCAAGGTTTGTGTTGTAGGCAGAGCCAGAGCCACGAAGCAACGCCGCATTGCCACTCTTAAGACACAGGACTGCTGCATCAACGGTGACATTTGGCCGCGCTTCATAAATCATTGCGACCACCCCCAAAGGGACTCGCACTTGGT
>JBEGON010000111.1:0-8854 GCA_041181965.1 Actinomycetota bacterium | reverse complement strand
TTGAACCAAGCATTAGATGCGTACTTACATCTCATCTAGGTTCAAGTCCTACGCGGTGTACGAAAAGGACTCTCCTCCACGAGAGTCCTTTTTCTTTGCGCGAATACAAAAAGCGCTGCCACAAATTAAGTGACAGCGCTTTTGTCTTGGTAAAATTACTTCGTCTTGAACAGGACCTTTGAACTTGTCGGTCCATTGCCCGCGGTAGAGATAGGCGTGACACGTACGTAGTACTTGGTCTTGCTCTTGAGCTTCGTCAGAGTGATGCTCACTGATGCAGTGGCGGTTCGCTTCACGACAGTCCACTTCTTGCCATTAGTCGAAGTTTCCACCTTGTAATCGGTGATGCGACCTGATCCCTTGACGCTTGGCGCTAGCCAAGTGACTTTCGCAGAATTTTTGGTGATGCCAGTTGCTTTCACCTGCAGGCTTCGCACTGCACCAGGTCGGTAAACCAAGGTCTTCTTCGACACTGTTGAACTTGCGATGCTATTGCCCTTTACGGTGCGGGCTTTCACACGGAACTGATAGGTGGTATTGAAATCTAAACCAGTGGCCACAATGCTCGTGAGAGTTGAAGCTGGATGGTAGAAGTTCTTCCACGTGGATCCATCTTTTGAGTACTCGACGACATAGGTACTCAAAGGCTGACCACCACTGTTCGAAGGTGCTGACCAACTCAGTGCGACAGAAGAATCTGTAGCAACTCCCGCTGCAAGGTTCGTGGGTGCACACGGAACTACAGCGCTAACTCCGCTGCCTGTGGTCGCAAGTTCGAGACCAAATTCTGGATGGTTGTAGGGGAAGTAGTACTCGCCGTTGAATCCACCGATGGTTCCACTGTCGCTCTGATTGAAAGAGACGTTGGAATTTAAGATTTTTGACACACTACCGTCGGATTCCACGACGAGGGAAACATAAATTCCGGAACTGTTCGTGCCGGTGACAACCAAATTTCCTAGTACCACTGATAGTCCGCTTACGCGGGTAATCCGCTCAGCCACTGCAGGCATAGCGGTTGCGCCTGTCGCAGTCAGCTTCCAGAGGCGATGTAAACCAGCTTCGTAATCGTAAGAACTAATGTATGTGGCAGCACCAACGCTTACCATCTCTGAGACATAGGTGTTATTAATTCCTGGCACGAAGTCAACGAAATCGGAACCGCTCGGACTGATCTTATGTAGCCCGTAACCGCCGCCAAGGTCGCCAATCCAAAAGAGCTCGCCATTGACTTTCAATAGTGGAGAAGTATTAAGACCCAAATATCCAAATTCTGAATACAAAGTTGGCGCGGTTGTGCCATCCCAGCGATAGACCTTTTTTCCTTGATCAGTGGAAATCATGAAGTAGTAGTAGTCGCCAATGACGACGCCAGTGTCCAAGTCACCAAAATTCGAAGTGTCCATTTTATGAAGTGTGTTACCTGACATAAAAACAATACTTTGATACGAAACGAATAACGTGCCAGCACCCATCGTCTCAATGAGGCTCATCGGATTATTCCCCAGAGCATCACATAAGTTGTCCATGCGTTCTAGTTGACCACTGCCATTAATTTTGTACATGGAAATGTCTTGATACAGCGCATTTTCAGGCTCCGCAGCGACGTAAACGGTATCGCCGATGGAAAGAATCGTTGTCGCAATCAAGCCTTCGGAACCTTGAACGAGAGTTGGCGTGGTGGTGCCATTAAACCGATACACACCAGGATGTTCACCCGAATATCCACCGAAATAGAGCGCGCTACTCGTCGAACCAAAAGAAGATAGGACCCACGGATCCTGATATCCGTCACCAGTTGAATAGTCGGAATGTTCAACTTCTTGCGCAGTGGAGCCATCAAAAGCGTAAAGTCGGTAGCCCGCGCCTGTCACTCCCGTGACGTACAACTTGCCTCCAAATACGTACTGCTTAACTCCCCAAGGATTCATCATGAGTGAAAAGGCAGTCTCTTTGCGAATGGTCGTGCCATCGGTTGAGTAGAGACTCGAGGTGAATTCATTCAAAGCCGTCTGGCGTGCCATTAAGTACATGCGATTTTTATAAACGGTCAGCGGGGTCGCATTTGCACGTTGACCTTCAACAAATTCGCCGCCTAGAAAACGCGTCGGCTGAGACAATCCGTCTGTGCGCCAAAATTCCCAAATACCGGATTGCTGAGACGCATTGAAGTAGAGCATGTTTTTGAAGACAAACAGCCCGCTTGGTTGAGAGCTTTGGATTGAGGATGAATCGCTCGCTACGTTCATTGCAACAGGGGCTGACGAACCGTCATACACGTAGACCTCAGTTCCAGCAGGCCCTTCAGAACGGAATGCAACGCGATTACCGATGGCAATAAATTGCTCGGGATTTCTCATTCCAGTTGTGTTGGGTGGACGTACTGCAATGCCCGTTGAATCAATCACACCAAGTGCTGTACCGAAACTATCGCCCGTGACTGGCATCGATAGGTAGAGCTTGTTGTTGACTACAGCCATCGACTGAGTGCCCAGGTATCCCTGCCGATCATGAGTTGGGACGGGTGTCAATGAAAAGGTAGTGCCATCGAATTGCCATACTTGCCATCCAGAGTCGGCACTGCCTTGGTTGTACCGATACATGTACAACTTGTTGTTGTAAACGGCCGAACTGTTATTTGCTAGCCATGAGAAATCTGTTGCGACGACGCCGACTTGAGCAAGCACACCTTCAGCACTGAATGAATACAGGTAGGTAATGCCATCAGATGATTGCGAATAGAAATACAACTTGTCTTTAAAAGCAATCAACGCAAACGGGGATGAATCGCCATTCGGATTTATGTCATAGGCAAGTTCTGAGATGCCCGCAGAATTGATGCGACGCAGTTCTTGCCCATAGCGAGGGCTGAAGCCGCTGTAATAAAGCGCGCCATTGAATTCGACTGCACCAGCGATTGAATCCCATGCAGTAGTTGGATTGAGATCGGCGAGGATGTTGGGATTCGTATAGGTCGTGATTACTGCCTGCGCCGGAGTCTGGAGACTTCCGACAGCGAGAAAAGCGGTGATGACAGCGATGAGGATGCGACGCATTTGTGGGCTCCCAGGTAGAGGACTGCGCGAGGTTACCTGCGCAGCCTGAGAAAACCACTACTTCTGACAACTTCGTGCACGAAAATCCCTCAAATCAGGAGGGCTCAGTTGCTTAAGCGCCTTCGTATGCGCGCTTCATTTCAGCCAAGTCAATCTTGCGCATCCCAAGCATTGCCTGTGTTGCACGTTGGGCACCATCTGCATCAGATCCACCCAAGTACTGGCCCATCTCAGGTGAAGTCACCTGCCATGAAACGCCAAACTTGTCCTTCAACCAACCACACTGGCTCTCGGTTCCACCATCTGCGAGAAGAGCGTCCCAGTATTTATCAATCTCTGCCTGATCCGCGCAGGGAATTTGAAATGAGATCGCCTCTGAGTGTGGGAATTGTGGTCCACCATTGAGGCCGATAAATGGTCGACCGAAAATGGTGAAATTGACGACAACTTCATCGCCTTGCGCATTTCCCGGCGTATCGGTGGGAGCTATCCAATTATCAGCAATGCTGCTGTTCGGGAAGATCTTCGTGTAAAAATTGGCTGCTTCGCGCGCGCTGCCGTCAAACCAAAGGCATGTGATGAGTTCCATGCACGAAGGCTAGCGACAAAACGGAGGAAGCAATGTCTGACGAAACAAACGCATCTGCGGATTCACAGGAGTCGAGCAAAGCAAATCCAGGCTGCTTAACTCAGTGGGTTGGCCTACTCATCATGTTTGCACCTGCAATCTTTGGACAAATATCAGTCAGCGCAGAATGTGGTGCATGGGCAAATGAAAGCAATTGCGGCGCTTATATGTGGCCGATGCTTTTGGTTTTCTCGATTCCGATGGGTTTGATCGTGATTGCTGCCGGACGCAGCACCGCAAGAAATTCCAAGAAATCGCAACAAGAAACCAATCCTCCTGCCTAATTTTGGGAACGAGAAAAGTGCCTGACGCCCTTAAGCCATCCCATTCAGGCACTTGTGTTTCAAAGTTGGTAGCGTCTGTCGGGGGCGACTGAGAGGTGGGCTGATGATTGCTCGAGTGCTCACTTTTCGACGCGTGATTATTGCTTCGATTGCTACAGCGCTTGTCGTAATGAATATGACAACAGTCGGCGCTGCACCAAACTACTCGCGAACCAACTCCCCGTATGTCGAAGGCACTGATGCTGCCGCTGGCATGTTCGATCCACTGTCAATCTCTGATGTAAAGCTCACTGCCACGCAAGAGGTGTACGACTATTTCCGTAGTTGCTGCAACTGGGCTGAAGAGGGCCCGTGGATGCATGGCCAACTCACCATGACTGTCAAAGGCGTCACTGTCGGCCCGCTTGAAATCGGCTGGCACCTCAAAGGCGCTTGGGGTTCTTGGGTCAACATCGACTCCAAACCAGGCATCAAGATTCGCGTTGATGCTTTCGTCGATGGCCAAACAATCTTCGGCGTGAAAAAACTGATTCTCAACAACATGTGGCAAGAAGGCAGTGCCATGAATCAGCAACTCACGATGAAACTTTTTAGAGCAATGAAAGTCCCTGCATCGCGTACCGGATATTCACATCTCACCATCAACAACATTGACTACGGCCTCTATACCAATATCGAATCGCTTGACCGTGTGAGTTTGGCCCGCTGGTATCCAACAACAAAACATTTGTACAAAGGTGGAGTTCCCTATCACGATAGAGATCTCGTCACTTCGGACGAGTGGGCATTGCAGGTTGAAACTGGCAGTAAAACAAATCGCTCTGATCTCACTCCTTTTCTTGCCGCAAATAGTTTGCCTTACGAGCAAGATGCACAGTGGTGGACAGAGATTCAGAAGTATGCGGACATGAAAGAAATGACTCGCGAATGGGCAGTCGAGTATGCAATTGGCCACTGGGATGGCTACGCCAATAACGGCAACAATTACTTCATCCATGCTGACAACAGTGGAATTTTCACGATGTTGCCATGGGGCGTTGACAACACACAAAACGGACCAATCGATTACCACTATCCAAACAAGATTATGGCTCAACGATGCATTCGTTACTCCCCATGCGCAGCGTTATTCAATCAAGCCGTCGCCGATGCTGCATACGCGATCCGCTCTCTGAATTTGCAGGCGATGGCAAACAGCATTGCGGCAGTGATCAATCCGCAGCTGCAAGTCGAACCTGCAGGTCGGCGAAACTGGGGATACTGGGATACGTACTACCAGCAACAAGGCATTCTGAATAACATGAATTACAGCGCAGACTGGCCGTTGCAAAACTACATCACGAATGGCTTGTCCGAAGCTCAGTGGAGTGACAGCGCTCTCGCCCGGGTCTCAGTAAATAACACCACATTTACGCCTGGTCCAATGCAAACAGATCTTGGAAATGTCACCCTCACCGCGGGCGCGAGGTCAGTCACAACTTCTGCTTTTGCGCGACAAAACACTTCGCGTATTGCGATCACTGGAAAAACGAATCTCGTCGCTGGTTGGAATTTGCTGACCATCAAAGTCACATCCCCAAACTCTTTGACGACGCGAGATTACGTCGTGCACCTCTATGTGCCCACGAATAAGACAAAAACCATGACTGTGAACTTCACATCTACCGGAGCACTGACTGCTTCGAGTAATGCTGATTTGGCCACAGCCGCCAACGACATCAAAGGCTTCCAAGTCACATCTCTCACGTTGAGTTCTGCTGGCACTACTGCGACTCGCGGAGCACGGCTCGCCAAAGTTGTTGACGCGTTGGCACGAAATGGCATCAGTGGAATTGCATCAAAATCTCATGTCAGCAATCCAAAGATGGCAGCAGGTAGCGCAAGCATCACGATCAAATACGTCGGCTGAAGCCCGGCATACCTCGATTCAGTAGCATATGTCAGAGGTCGCGCTAGTGGCCCAGACCTGATGGAGGACACATGCTGATTTCGGTGATTGGCACTGGATATCTGGGAGCCGTACACGCGGTGTGCATGGCCGAATTGGGATACAAAGTCATCGGGTTCGATACCGACGAGCACAAGATTGCTACTTTCAATAAAGGCGAAGCTCCTTTCTTCGAGCCCCAGTTTGGTTCGCTCCTCGGACGGCATTTAGCTAGCAAGAAGGTGGCATTCACCACCGATGCTGCACAAATCGCTGACGCAGATGTTCATTTCATTTGCGTAGGTACCCCTCAGGCTGCAGACGGTTTCCACGCAAATACTGAGTACATCGATGCGTCACTCGAAAACATCATCAAATACGCCAAAGCCGGTTCTTTCGTCGTTGGTAAATCAACCGTTCCAGTGGGCACTGCTCGCCGCTTGCGCGAAGAATTACTTCAACGTCGCAATGGCGAAATTGGTCTTGTATGGAATCCAGAATTTTTGCGAGAAGGATTTGCGGTCGACGACACGTTGAATCCAGATCGCATCGTCATCGGGTTTGAAGATGAAAAAGATGTCGCGCGCCTCAAAGAGGTTTACCGCCCTATCATCGATCGCGGAACACCAGTTCTTGTGACGAATCTTGAAACTGCTGAACTCGTGAAAGTCGCTGCGAACGCGTTTCTCGCTACGAAAATTTCATTCATCAACGCAATGGCAGAAATTTGCGAAAAGGTGGGCGGTGATGTCGTCTCCCTCGCAGATGCCATCGGCCATGACTCACGCATCGGACGTAAATTCCTCAATGCTGGTATTGGCTTTGGTGGCGGCTGTCTGCCAAAAGATATCCGCGCTTTCCAAGCTCGTGCCAACGAACTAGGTCTCGATGAAACACTGTCATTTCTCAAAGACATTGATGCGGTGAATCATCGTCGTCGTCATCGCATGGTTGCACTAACGCAGATGTTCATTGGCGAAGAATTGAAAGGCAAGCGAATCTGTGTACTCGGAGCCGCATTCAAGCCGAACAGCGACGACATTCGAGACTCTCCTGCCCTCGCGATTGCCAAGATGCTTGCAGACAAAGGTGCTGTGATTTCGATTTTTGATCCACGCGCGCTCGAGAATGTGAAAAAGCATTTCCCAACTTTCGAAATCGCCGAATCTGCAGAAGCGGCCGCGAAAGATGCAGAAATCGTTTTGCATCTCACCGAATGGCAAGAATTCCGTGATTTGGATCCTGCGAAAATTGGGGATGTCATGAAATCGAAAATCATCGTTGATGGCCGCAATGCTCTTGACCTCGATAAGTGGCGTGCCGCAGGTTTCGTTGCGATGGGCATGGCTCGCGCCGCTCACGCCTAAATCTGTTCATGGCCACTAGTCCGGATCGAGCATCGCACTTCCCAGCGATTGAGAAGAAGTACGGGCACAAAATGTCATACTGGCATGGCGTGATGAAAGAACTTGCCGACTGGAAGTACCCAGAACAAGTTGCTTATCTCAAAGAGAATCACGGATTTTCACAAACGCATGCAAATGCACTAGTGATGTATTCGCGAGGATCAAAGTCATCGCGCCGATTTACTTCACTGAACGACTACCTGAAGCCATTCTCCAAAGAAAAGCAAGAAACAGTTCGAAATATCTTTGCGGTCATGGAAAAGCGTTGGCCACAAGGCGAAGTTGTCATCGCATGGAATCAACCGATGTTTCGCTACAACAATCATTACATTTTTGGCGTCACGGTACTGAAGAATCACATCCTCATGGCCCCATGGAGCAAAGACGTGTTAGCTGATTTCGCTGATCGCCTTTCAGATTTCGAAGTGTTGAAGAAGACAATCAAAATTCCAGTTGATTGGCGAGTCAACCAAAAGCTCATTCGCGATATGGCGGCCGCCCGTATTGCTGAAACCAAAGAAGGATGATGTCCATGATTTCAATCGAGAATTCCATTCGCCACATGTCATGGGCTAATCACCGAATGCTCACTGAAGTGGCATCACTTCCGGCTGAATGCCTCCAGGCTACATACGGCCCTGCTGACTGGACGGTCGCACGAATTGCCGCCCATATGGCTGGCTCTAATGAGTGGTTCCGTTTCATTTTGACCGGGCAAAGATGGACTGATATCCAAGATCCGACCAATGCGGCAGAGCTCTTGAAGTTGCGCGATTACATCGACAGTTTTACTGAAGTATTTCTTGCGCAGGCGTCTCTTCCAGATGACGGAATGCCTTTCGAAGATGAAACTGGTCCACACGTAGCGCCACGCTCTATTGTCTTAGCGCAAGCTGTTTATCACTCAACCGAGCATCGCGCCCACATCGCCACAGCGATCGAAGTGCAAGGAGTGAGCAAGATCAATCTTGATGAATACGATGTATGGGGTTACTTCAATTCGTAATGTATACATAGACAAATAGTTATGGCCGACGAATTCTCGTCGGCCATAACTATTGTGAATGAACTATTCTGCGATTACAGGACCTTCATTGCGGTGCTTCAATTCATTGTCCGGAATGAAGAACGCGATGATGATGCCGGTGAACACAACAACAGCGCCAACACCCACGACAAGGGTTGTTGAGTCAGTGAAGCCATCGAGAATTGGGCGAATCAATACGCGATTTGCAGTGCTCAACCATGAAGTGTCGTTGAAAGCGCTAGCTCCATCACCTTGCAACTTCTGCAAAGTGGCAACAGTCGCCTGGTTCGCAGGATCTTTCAAGGCTGCCTGGTAATCAGCGGTTTGAACTGCAGCCGCAAAACGATCCTTAACGTTGTCACCGAGTCGGCCAAAGAGCATTGACAAGAACACACCGGTGCCCACTGTTGCGCCAAGCTGACGGAACAAGGTCACTGACGAGGTTGCAACACCAATGTCACGAGGTGACACTGCATTTTGAACTGCAATAACGGTTGGCTGGAGAAGGAAACCGAGACCCAAACCA
>JBEGON010000110.1:0-3784 GCA_041181965.1 Actinomycetota bacterium | reverse complement strand
ACGCAGCCACTTGCCGAAATAAACGGTCATTAGCCCACGCCATGTGTTTCAGCGAGAGTTCGATTGAGATCATGAGGACTCCTGTCACACGAAAGCATACGCACGAACGTTTACTAATCATTGCAAAACCAACGCTTATATCTTGTTTCAGGTCTAGCATGCGGACATCGCACGGGAGGACGCTCTAGATGAACTACAGACTCGATTCGCGAGCCGCAACGGCATGTCATGAGTTGCTGCATAAAAGATTCGCACCATCGCTGTTTCCTGGCATTACCTTTAAAGAGAAAGACGGATTCGAGGCTGCCCTTTCACAAGCTGGCGATGCTTTCGAAGCAGAGGTCGTGGCAAAGCTTGTCGCGCTTCATGCATCAAACGGCTTACGTGTCATCACGGCGAATGCATCCAAAAATACGGCTGCTGCACTTCTCGATCCAGGTGTTCACTACTTGCTCGGCGCAGTGATTGATGAAGAAACTGAGCGAGAACTTGCTGCAATTCGAGCGCAAATTCCAATCACGACAAACCTCGCTTCCAAACCCGACTTGCTCGTGAGAATGGATGAAGAATCCTGGCTTGCCGTTGACATAAAGTTTCACAAACCAGTTGACGAAGGCGCTAGACAACGACTGTGCACCACCACCTTCGAAAACATGACTCCAACTGCCGTTGACACGGCTGGCAAACTCAAGAAAGAAGATGCGCTTCAGTTGGCGCACTACTTCACACATCTCGACGCGCTTGGACTTGCAAGTGCAACTCCTTGGGCGGGCATTATCGGCAACGAAGATATCGAACTGATTCGGTGGCAGTTGCTCGACGAGAAAACCATGCGGCTTGGCGGCAGCGCATCCGCACTTGAGGTGTATGCAGACGGAATTGCAAAAGCTCAAGCCATCGTCGAAGCATCAGTCGCACGCAATAGCAATCATCAGCTTCCAGCGCCTGCGATTCCGATGGTGATGCCCGGAACTAAAGGATGCAAAGGTTGCGGTTACAAGGACGTTTGCATCGTTGAGATTGAGCAATACAAAGGTTCTGGCCACGTGACTCTTCTCGCCGCAATCACGCCAGATGCGGCTAAGAAATTCAAACCACCGGTAGACAGCATCGCAGAACTTGCGAGTTGCACTCCAGAAGATGACGAAACTCGCAAAGCCCAAACACGTGCCCTCGCTTGGGTCAATAACGACATTCGCCGCCTCGATCTTGCCGATACCGTGCGAATTCCGCGTGCGGATATAGAAATTGATATCGATCTCGAGAACTCACAAGCAGCGCTCATGGATGAAGGAATTGAAGACGCAGAAGTTAGCGACACCATATTTATGTATGGCTACGCGCTATGGGATCGCACAAACACAGTGAATTGGCGCGATGCCGAAGTTAAGGTATTTGAAGACTGGTCGAATTCTTCTGACGGTGAATTCAAAGTATTGCTAGACATGTGGAATTTCGTAAATGCTCAGGTGTCGTTGGCTCATGAGGCAAACAAATCCATCAAGATTTATCACTATCACAATCCAGAACCGCGCTCTTTCAAGACTCTCGCAAACAAATACATGGGCAAACCAGGCGTTCCGACACTTGATGAAGTCGAAGCGTTCATTGCAGAATACACGGTGGACATGTTGCCCATTGCCAAACACTGGGCATTTCATGCCAAGGGGTACTCAATTAAAGATCTGGCACCGCTGGCGAAATTTGAGTGGGATGTGCAAGACCCAGGTGGCTCAAACGCAGTCCTGAAATTCATCGATGCAATAAGTGACTCAAGCACATCTGTGCAAGCGCAAGATTGGTTGCGTTCGTACAACATGGATGACTGTCGAGCAACAATTGCTGTGCGCGAATGGCTTGAAAACGCCAAATAGCTACCGAATCGTCATCTCTAGCCTCTTGACCCTGTGCTCTTCGTAGTCCACGCTCGCATCCTCACATCTAAGGAGAGAGATGAAGAGCAAAATTGCGGTTGCAGCAGTTGCGGCCATGGCACTTGCATTCGGTGCCATTCAAATTTCAAATGCGACAACAAGTCCAACGTACAACGCATGTGCGAATAAGAAGTCTGGCGCATTGCGATTGCTCGCGGCCGGCAAGAAATGCACAAGCAAAGAAACAAAGATCACCTGGAATCAACGTGGACCACAGGGCGCTCAGGGAATTCAGGGTGCGCCTGGCACATCCTCAGGCGGCGGTTTGTCACCTATTTGGGTCGATGCTTCTGATTTCATTCTTACTTCGGGTGATGCTGAATACGCCTATTATGGAAAATCAATCGTCAATGGTCAGTGGCAACAAGGATTTATCTTAGAAAAGCGTGCACCTAACACAGGTTACGACGATATCGAAGCACGCTTTGTGCGACCATCATCTTGGACTGGCGTTACAAGCGTTGACATCACCTACTACTACACCAATGTGACTGGCACTGGAGACGTTCAACTCTGGAAGGGCTTCAAGTCCTACGTTCCCGGCCAAGCGATGAGTGGCCTCGGTTGGAACACATTGCATTGGGGCGGATTCAATGGTGCTGGCACGTTGGAATACGAACGCAAGACAGAAACCTTGGATGCCAACGCTGAAGTTTTCAGCATTGGCGTTGAACGTACTTCCTACACTGCAAATTCACCTTACGACACCAATGACAGTGACGTGATTGTCATTGGCGCACTTGTTGAGCCAATTGCATCATAAGCACGACAAATAAGTCTGGCCCGTTGCATTTCGCAGCGGGCCACACTTATTTCAACGTCTATTTATCAGTCTCAAGCTCGCCGATGAGTGATGCATTGCCACCAGTAAGTTGGCCTTGTTTTGCATACATTTCAAGTTTCGTACGCGTATCGGCAATGTCGAGGTTGCGCATGGTCAACTGACCAATGCGATCCTGGGGACCAAATGCCGCGTCTTCTGTGCGTTCCATAGACAACTTGTCTGGGTGGTAGCTCAAATGTGGACCGACCGTATTGAGAATCGTGTAGTCATCACCGCGACGCAAACGCAGAGTGACTTCACCGGTAATCGCAGATGCAACCCAACGCTGTAAAGATTCGCGCAGCATCAAAGCTTGTGGATCAAACCAACGACCTTCGTAAAGCAAACGTCCAAGACGGCGACCCTCTGCATGGTAATTCGCAACAGTGTCTTCGTTGTGAATGGCAGAAACCAAACGTTCGTATGCAATGAAGAGCAGCGCCATGCCTGGAGCTTCGTAAATTCCGCGGCTCTTCGCTTCGATGATGCGGTTTTCAATCTGGTCAGCCATTCCAAGTCCGTGACGGCCACCGATTTCATTCGCCTTCAACATAAGTTCTACAGCATCAAAACTTTCGCCGTTAATTGAGACTGGACGACCTTGTTCAAAACGAATCACAACATCTTCAGTCTTGATTTCAACAGCTGGATCCCAGAAGCGAACACCCATGATTGGTTGCACAATTTCCATAGAAGTTTCGAGTTGTTCGAGTGATTTTGCTTCGTGCGTTGCACCGAGCATGTTGGCGTCTGTGGAATATGCCTTCTCAACGGAATCGCGGTAAGGCAGTTTGTGAGCAGTCATCCACTCAGACATTTCTTTACGTCCGCCAAGTTCGTTGACGAAAGCGGTGTCGAGCCATGGCTTGTAGATACGCAACGCTGGATTTGCGAGCAATCCATAACGGTAGAAGCGTTCGATGTCGTTGCCCTTGTAGGTCGAACCGTCGCCCCAGATGTTGACGCCGTCATCGCGCATGGCGTTGACAAGCATCGTGCCGGTTACGGCGCGGCCGAGCGGCGTGGT
>JBEGON010000109.1:0-11110 GCA_041181965.1 Actinomycetota bacterium | reverse complement strand
ATCGATCTCCTAACTCACGCAAAGAAGTTTGCAGTCGTTGGGCTCGGTACAGATCCAGAAAAGCCTGTGTATCGCGTTTCGCAATTTTTGCAATCAAAAGGAATCCGTGTGATTCCGATTCATCCGCGTGGTGAAGACGTTTTGGGTGAGAAGACCTATACCTCTTTGGCTCATGCAGTTGTTGATCATCCGGATATCGATGTTGTTGATTGCTTTGTGGCATCGCAACGAGTTGGTCGCGTGATGCAAGAAGCCATTGAGTTCAAATTGCCAGCGCTCTGGTTGCAACTAGAGATTGTCGATGAAGACATGGCAGCACAAGCGACCGCGAATGGTGTCAAGGTAGTGATGGACCGTTGCCCAGCCATCGAATGGCCACGGCTTCAGATTAGTTAAGCCGCCGAGCAAGTAATTTCGTCAGCAGCACGACCTTCAGTCGGTGCGTACCAACCAGATGTTGCTTTGGCTTTGACAGTGACATCAACTGGATCGACGAAGTCGTCACCGACAACAACAACGATGCCAGCAGAAAGCCCCTTTTGCGATTTCAACGTCTTTACTTCGTTGAGTCCGAGTGACTTCGCAATCGTGCGAGCTGCATCCATGTTCTTGGTTGTCGCCCACACTGTGGTGGTATGGCCCAAAGCTTCGGTGGTATTTGTCGTTGCTTTGACCTTGAAGCCAATACCGCGCAGCAAAGTTGCTTTTTTCTTTGCCAGACCAACGGTTGAAGTGCCATTGACCACGTGCAGAGAAACATCGCTTGGTTTCACTGTGAGGAATTGACCGTCATAGCCAGTGTCAGGTGGTTTTGGCCATTGCGTGTCATCACGGAGGGCTGCGAAAAGTTCAGTCGCTTTTGCATTGAAAACCACAGTTGCTTTGTTTGCTGGGTTTGGAGAATTTGGTGCAGTGATGAATCGCACGGTTCCTGGCTTGAGATCCTGCAACTGAATTGCCAAATCTTTCATGCCATCCATCGTGCCAATTGCTGGATCTGTCGTCAGTGAATCGGCGACCGAATTAAGCAAATTCACAAGCTTGATGGGGTTGAGCAAAGTGCCGGCACTCATCACTTTCTTGGTGAGAGATGCCAAGAAGTCTTGTTGTCGACGAATGCGCGAAATGTCGCTGCCATCTGCGATGTTGTGGCGTACGCGCAAGAATGACAAAGCCTGGCGACCATCAAGGTTGGTGATGCCCTTTGGAAGATCAAGTTTTGAATCTTTATCTTTGACAGCTTGTGTGAGACACACTTCAACGCCGCCAATTGAGTTGACGATGTTTTGCACACCGGTGAAATTCACCAAGACGAAGTGATCAACAAAAACGCCTGTGATTTCTTCAACCTGTGCAATCGTGCAGGAGGCACCACCGCGACCAAACGCAACATTGAAGCGGGCAGGTCCACCTGTCGAGGTTTTTCCGTTTGCAAGGATGCAGTCCGGTGAATCCACCCACGTATCGCGGGGGAGCGACACTGCAGTCGCCCATTTACGGTTGCCGGCAATATGCACCAAAATCACAGTGTCTGATCGTTGACTGCCCCCGAGGTTGTCTCCAAAGTATTTGCCCTGTCCGATACGTGTATCGGTGCCGATCACAAGAACGTTGATGGGATCGCCTTCGGTGGGATTTGGATTCTTTGTTGGTCGATTAGTGAGTCGACTATTGACGTCGTCAGTGTGGATATTTCCGAGGGAACCTGCGACTGTGGCGCCAGCGATGCCGCTCACCACGGTGAGAGCGACGACGATGCTGGCGAGAACTTTGGCCACACGTTCGATGCGCAAGGGATGTGCTCCTCTAAATCAGAGGCGCATTCTGCCTCACCTTGCAGTAATCGGCTTGCGTGCGCGAGTTCTTTGCCCAATCTTCACCGACTCACCTCGCGATTTCAGAGTCGCTCGCAGGTTTTTTGGGCACAATGGCGCTTTGGCGTCTTCCCCCGCCCGGAGGTTTCTTTGATGTTCAGTGTGCGTGCCCGCGTACTTGTGCTGCTGCTGCTCATCTCTACGGTCGCACCAGCCCGAGCCGCAGTGGTGGTGCCTGTCGCAAGTGATTTGGCCATCAACCCCGTGACGTGGTCAGCCGCCGCAACTCCACTTTCTGTCGCTGCGTCGATGAGCAGTGCTGGCAATTGGAAAATTGAAGTCATCTCGCGCTGCAGTGGCATTTCTCTCCGTACCGCTACAGGCACTATCGATCACGCTGGTCGCGCCACAACAACTTTTAATCAGGCAGATGAACCCGTCTTGACCAACGGGCCGTACGAAGTTCGATTCACCCCGCTTTCCACTTCGCAAGAGGCTGGAAAAGCAATCTCAAAATCTTTGACTATCAAACCAGCGACTCAAAGCAAGACTCGCAAAGACGTGGTGTGCCCGAATGCGCAACGGCTTGTGCAAGTGGGTACAGCGGATTCCATCATCACCGCGCAGGTATACAGCGCACGATTGACCAATCCGTCCGCCACTACAGCCATCATTTCTGGATACGACGCAACACATATCGCCACCACTGCCGTCACGGCGGTATATGCGCGCATGAAGGAATTTCCTCTGTATTTCACGAAATCCACTGCGTTAAGCACGTCCGTTTCCAACGAACTTGCGAAACGTCACATCACGAATGTGATTTTGGTAGGTGACATCAAGAATATGTCGGCCAAAGTTGAAGCAGATCTCAAAAAGAAGAACATCACGTTTACACGCGTGCAATCGAAAACTTTGACTGGTTTGGCGTTGAAGTTTTTCACTAAGTCATTGGTGCCAGCTGGAACACCTGCAGTGTATGTCAACTACAGCGGCGACACTCGTTATCTTCTAGAAGCTGCAAGTTTCGCGTCAGCAACCAACCGCCCGTTGTTGCCTATGGGGGACACAACAAGCGACGATGTAATCAAGGCCGCAAAAACCTTGAAACTTGCTGGTGGCGTTGCTATCGGTTCGAAAGTGCACATTTCAGATCGCGCAATTGCAATGATTCCTGAAGTTGTTCGTGTCTTTTCTGCAGATGCAGTGCAGCAATCGCTCGTGCTCTCGCGAAGTATTGCTAATCCTGTGGCTGGTGCGATTCTTTATCCATCTTCGGTCAAAGTAGACGTGCTCACATTGGCAGCGCTCACAACTCCACGCATGCCAATCGCTTATGGCGTGAATGGACTTTCGCTGTCACAGCGTCGATTCATCAACGCTCGCGGCGATGTAGCGAACCTGCTTTCCACAACGAGCGACGCAAATATGTCAGATGCAGCGATTGCGTCTGTCGCGGTCTTGATGTCACAACGCGGTGAAACCACAATCCCGATTTTGCAACAACCTGATTTTGGACCGCTCGTTGCGCCAGCAACTTTTGGATTCAGCGGCAGTGGCTACGGACACGGCATTGGTTTTTCACAGTGGGGCGCATACGCAATGGCCAAAGCTGGAATGACGACTGAAGAAATCGTCACGCATTACTTTCCACAAACAACTTTGGGTGACACCACTGACAGCTTCGATATGCATGTTGGTTTGCAGTCACGCATTTCAAAACTCACTTTGCGACTCGCATCGATTGATGTGGGAGATGCGCAGTGGACTCTGGTGGCATCGAGTGGTGAAAAAGTAACCCTTCCTGAAGGCGCGACAGTTTCTTTCAAATACACGGCAAGTACTGACAAAGTGACGGCGACCTTCAAGAATGCTCCGGGCGCAACACTTCCTGCTGCAGAAGTCATCAATGTCTATTGGTCCGGTGCCCGCAATGCCAGCAAGTACTCGCTCGGTGATCTTGCGAGCAAGGTTCAAGTGATTGGACCTGGAGAAACCTCAACCACCGGCCGCTGGTATCGATTCGGCTATTTGCGCGTCGCTGGTGTGACATCGTCAACCGCAAGCGATGGCACAACTAAGGCGGCGGGCCTGACTGTGTCGAATTCTGTGCGTTTGCACGACGAATATTTGTATGGCCTCGGTGAAGTTCCATCGAGTTGGCCAGCAAATGCATTGCAAGCGCAAGTCATTGCAGCCAGAGGCTATGCGTACAACAAGGCCTATTCATCGGGCACCTTGCGCAAACGCTCAGTCGAGTGTGATTGCACGGTGCAAGACGGCGCGAATGATCAAGTATTTGTTGGATATTCAAAACTTGCAGAAGCTGCTGGACCGCGGTGGAAGTCTGCAGTCGACGCAACTTTAACCTCCGCAACCACAGGACAAGTTGTGAAGTTCGGCGACGTAGTTGCGCAAACATTTTTCTCAAGCGCAACCGGTGGCGCAACCCAAAATAATCAAGACGTGTGGGGCAGCACTCCGCGTGCATATTTGCAAAGCGTTGATGATCCGTGGTCGATTGCTGATACTGTCGATCAAAAGATTGCAGCGTGGCAACCGCGGATTCGTCCGCAAGCTTTCATGGCAAATATTTTCGGTTTGGCACAAGTGAATTACCTTGATCTTTCAAACCGTTATGCATCGGGCGCTTTGCGGAGTGTGACTGCCTACGGTGTTAGCCCGCAAGGCAGCACCGTGTCGGTGACGATGTCTGCATCAAATTTCCGCACTTCCATGGGCAAAGACATAGACCCAACAGACGGCGTCGATCCATATGACGCGCTACCGAGTGATTGGGCGTGGCGTCTGGGAATTACATTCAAAGGCGCGGATTTGGCAGAACAAACGATGAATCTCGTAAGTCAGCGAAGTCTGGGTTATGCCCAAACCGCTGCCAGCAAATCCACAAAGGCAGTCTTGGTTGCTGCCAGTGAAAATGCGAATGATGTCAATCTCTTCTTGGCATCTGCTTTTGCTGGCGCCGAAGGTGCGGCGCTTTATGTGGTTCGAACTTCAGGTGATGCAACGCGCATCAAAACTGAATTGCAATCACGTGCGATCACTGGAGTAACAACAGTTGGGGTCATCGATAGCGCTGTCACGAATGCATTGATCGGCGCATCAATTCCGGTGCGAAACATCACTGGTGCAAGTGCTAGTGATTTGTCTCAAAAACTTGCAGATGAAACCAACTCAACCTCAGCTTCGGGAGTGGTGCTTGTCAGCGAACAAGAACCTGCTGCGTGGCCACTTGCAGTAAGCGTTGCCGCGCGTGCCGCAAAGCCATTGTTGCTCGTTGATGACGGCGCGTTGAGCCCCGAAACGGCTCAATGGCTCACCGCCTTTTCGCCAGACAGCATCACCATCGTTGGCACTTCTGCCTCAATTCCAGATGCTGTCGTTGCAGGTTTCGACAATGCATCGCGACTTAATACATCTGACCTTCCGCTTGCATCACTCGCTGCACTCAACTTCGGCACCGGCACGGTTCGCGCGATCGCAGTGGCGAGTGCAGATAGCGACATCAACAAGAGCGTTGTTGCAGCAAGTTTGGGATTGCCGATGTTCTATTCCGATGTAGAAATCAAAGATGAGGTCATTAGTTGGCTACGACGCAAGTCCCTGGTGGCAAGCATCGTCAATGTGGCAACAGACGAAAGTTTTGTGCAAGCATTGCGTTACGCGTGAGGTGGTGACATGGAAGCTGTATTGCTCGTCGGGGGACAAGGAACTCGTCTTCGTCCACTGACTTTGACGACTCCGAAGCCCATGCTGCCAGTCGCAAATCATCCGTGCACTGCGCACCAAATAGCCAAACTGAAATCTGTAGGCGTGACTCGCGTCATTCTTTCTACAAGTTATAAAGCAGAAGTATTCAAAGAATATTTTGGTCACGGTGAAAAAATGGGCATCGAGATTGAATACGTCACCGAAACATCACCTCTGGGCACAGGCGGTGCGATTCGAAATGTTGCAGAATCACTTCGCAGTGCAGCCGATGAGCCCATCATTATTTTGAATGGCGACATTCTCACCGGTCATGACCTTCGCAAGCAGATTGCCTTTCATCAACAACACAACGCCGATGTCACATTGCACTTGCGCACAGTGGAAGATCCGCGCGCATTCGGACTCGTCCCCACTGACGACCAACATCGCGTCACAGCGTTCATTGAAAAACCGACGACTGATGCAGAGATTGTCACTCATCAGATCAATGCCGGCTGCTACATATTCACGCGACGTGTTATCGACGAAATTCCGGCCGATCGGGTCGTTTCTGTAGAGCGCGAAACTTTTCCTGCATTGCTACGTGACAATCGCAACGTATGCGGATACGTTGAAAACAATTACTGGCTAGACCTCGGCACACCACTCGCATTCGCGCAAGGTTCGCGCGACATGGTGCAAGGTCGTTGCACCACTTCTCTCGTGAGTGCTTCGTCAGAAGCGCTCATCGAGAACACTGCGGAGGTGAACCCCACCGCAGTCGTCACGGGTGGCAGCGCGATTGGTGCCGATGTTGTGGTGGGACCAGACGCGCTCGTTGAAGGTTCCGTCATCATGTCTGGTGCCGTCATCCATGCGGGTTGCACGATCCGCAATTCCATCGTCGGAGTGGCAGCGATCATCAACACTGGTTCACGCCTCGAAGGGGCCGTTGTGGCAGACCTTGTCACGCTCGCTGCGGGTACCAATTTGGTAACGGGGGAGCAGGTATTCCCTGACGGCAGCATTTCACGCAGCAATTGAGCGTAATTCTGCGCGACAAATGCCTAGTTCGTGCTCACAAGTAACACCTCGGGGTTGACGAATAGCGAATCACATGTGTGTAATTCGCCCAACCTTTGTGGGTGGGAACTTCCCGACCACACACTCAGGGTCCTGAGGTGACATAGAGGAGACCTTGTGGGAGCACTCGACAACAGCAACGCTGACCGCGACCCAGCATTGGAATGGCAAGAGCACGCACTATGCGCTCAAACCGATCCTGAAGCCTTTTTCCCAGAAAAAGGTGGCAGCACCCGCGAAGCAAAGCGCGTCTGCCAATCATGCGAAGTCCGCTCAGATTGCCTCGAATACGCCCTCGCTCATGATGAGCGCTTTGGCATTTGGGGCGGCTTGTCCGAACGTGAACGTCGCCGGCTCAAGCGAGCTGGTTAACCAGATAGTGGCGGGCAGTTGGCTTTACTGCCCGCCTTTTCTTTAGATTCCCCCCATGACTGAGGCACCCATTGCCACCGATTGGTGGCACGAGGACGGAGAGTCCGCGGGTTCACCCATCGAAGTTCATCACCATGTAACCGCGATTGTGGTTTCCAAGAATGGCGCAGAGTGGCTGCCGCGGACACTCCAATCCCTCCGTGCGCAAACGCGTCAGGTCGATCAGATGGTCGCCGTAGATGTCGCAAGTGATGATTCTTCAGTCACTCTCTTGCAAAGCGCCGGCGCCAAATTCGTCATCTCAGCTCCGGCGGAAACATCTCAAGGTGCAGCGCTCGCAATGGCAGAAGCGCAAGCGGCGCACGCCAAGGGCACCGTCGACTGGATGTGGGTCATCCACGATGACAGTGCACCAGAACCGCAGGCGCTTGAAAAACTTCTTCACGCCGCAAACCTTTATCCGCATGCCGCGGTGGTCGGCAGCAAAGTTGTCGACTGGGAACACGGCCGCCATGTTCTCGAAGTTGGCTCATCCGTTACAGCAATTGGTACTCGTTTTACTGGGCTCGAACGTTTCGAACGAGACCAAGGTCAGCACGATCAATTGCACTTAGTCCATGCGGTGAGTACCGCCGGTATGTTGATTCGTCGTGACGTGTGGAATCAACTCAATGGATTTGCACCAGAGCTTCCGCACTTCCGTGTCGAACTAGATTTTTGCTGGCGAGTCTGGGAATCGGGCAGCGAAGTAGTGATCGAACCGGATGCGCGCATTCGACATGCCGCCGCAACCGTTCGCGAACTTCGCAAAGCAGATGCTGAAGGGCATTCGCCACACTCACTCGATCGACAAGCTGGCGCACAAATTGTTTTGTCGCGCACCACACCTCGTTGGTTGTGGGCGCGCATGCTTTTGTTGCTCGCTGCAGGTGCAGTGCGCGCAACAGGCTATGCATTGGTTCAGGACTTTGTTGATGCTCGCGAAGAATGGCGTGGAACTTGGCGCGCGCTGAGTGGCATTGCAGAAGTGCGCGCATTGCGCTCCCGTCGTGGAACTATTGCTTTACCGGCAGGAATTCGTGCTACTAATGGCGAACAAATGTCACACGCAATGACAGAACTTGTTGATGGCATTGAACGTTGGTGGTTCCAGGCTCTCGATCGTCTCTTCCCCGATCGTTTGCACACTGACGAAGTGGGATTTAGCCAAGCATTTATTGCTGCAGCTCGCCGTCCGGGTTCAATTCTGGCAATCATTTCCATCTTCGCAGGTTTGTTGATCACGCGAAGTGGATGGGGTGCAGAACAACTCACACTTCCTGGCAGTGGGTATGTCTCCGCAAGCGCGATGGACATGTGGAATCAATTCCTCGGTGGCTGGCACGCAGTCGGTCTCGGCTCAGATATGCCTTCACATCCACTCGTTGGATTGATTGCGATTCTTTCTTTCTTCACTGGTGGCAATCCAGGATTGCTCGTAGTGATGTTGAGTGCTCTCGGTCCCTGGTTTGCGGCTCTGTCTCTGCATCTCAGTTTGCGTGTCGTGCTCAAGCACGCACCTTCGCGCGTTTGGCTTGCAGGTCTTTATGGTTTGTCGCCCACGGTTCTTGTCGCCGCAGCAAATGGTGACGTTGCAGTGTTGCTGGCAGCGATTTTGTTGCCTGCTGCGTTCGTGATGGTTCGCGCAGCTGAAACACATTGGCGGGCTGCAGCGGGTTCATCTTTGGTGCTGGCACTTCTTGCATCAATCTGGCCTGCAGTGTGGTTGATTGCCATCATTTTGCTAGCACTACTGATCGTGCGTGTTCGACCAACTAACGATGTAATTTTCCGGTTGTCTGCGGTCATTGTCTGGTCAATCACCATCATGATGCCGTGGTCTCTCGAAGTGATGAAATCTCCGATTCGTTTCTTTACGCAATTTGGCGTCGCTGCAGACGAAATTGCGCCTGCGTGGCAGATTCTTTTTGGTGCCGATCGCGCGAATGCCGCAACGCCATGGTTCTGGGGAATTGGTTTTGCGGCAGTTGCAGTAATCGTTCTGATCGAAGAACGTACACACAGGCTCTCACGTTTTGCATGGGTGCTCATTGCTGCGTCGCTTGCTGTCGCTGCGGTCGCACAGACAATCGCCACGTTTTTTGGTGGCCCAACAAGCTTGCCCGCCCTTTCGATTCCTCTCCTCATCATCAATGCGGGCTTGGTGTTGAGTCTTGCGAGCTCTGTCTCCACAGTGCGCACGAGATTGCGGCGCTCAAACTTTGGCTGGCGCCAAGTTTCCACAGCGCTGGCCGTTATTTTCATTAGCCTTTCGCCAATTGCAGGGTTTGTGACAACACTTGAAATCGGTAGCACGGCTACTGGAATGCACCGAGAAGCAGAAGTCACAAGCACGCTGCTTCGCGGCTTCACTGAGGAATCACATCTCCGCACTCTTCTTCTCTCGACTTCAACCTCTGGTGCTATCAACGCTTCCATTCTCGATGGACGAGCTGAGTACTTTGGTGATGCAGCGGTGATGTCCAGCGACATGCGACAAAAAGTTGGATCCGATATCGCACAATGGTTGACTTCAGTAAATCCAGACGAAATCAGTCCACTGCGCAAATACGCGATTGGTTACATCTCGGTGCCAAGCGGCGATCAGGTCGCGCGCAAAGTTTCAACCATGGGAAATCTCACTCGCCTTATCAATTCGCGCAGTTCAAACTTGCTGAACGTTTGGCGTGTCAATGAAGTGCAATCTCGCGCCTACCTCAATGATGGAATGACGGAAGATTCCCTCTTTCTCGACGTAGAGCGGGATGGCGATGCAGTTCGCGTGCAAGGCGTTGTCAACGTCACTGACGAAAAGTCAGTCATCCATTTAGCAGAACGTGCAACAGGTGATTGGGCAGCATCTGTCAACGGCGTGAAACTTGAGCAAACAGACAATGGTCTACTTACGTGGAGTGTTCCAAAGAACACCAGCGGTGATTTGTTGATTGAACACGATTCTGGTTCACGTTTTGGCTGGTTGATGTTGGCAGGCTTTGCATATCTGTCAATAGCTGTGGTCCTGGCTCCACGCCGACGCAACAGTTACCGTGACGAATGGTTGGAGCAGGCATGAGAAACATCCTGAGCCAAATTTTCCGCCTACTTGTTCGCGAAATTCGTGTGCCGGCAGTGGCGATTTTGATCGCCGCTTCTGTGGGTCTTGGCTATGTCGAAGTATCAACTACTGACAAGGGCGAATACACGTCACCGCGTCAAATCAATGTTGTGCAATGCATTGGCTGGAAAGAAGACGCGAGCAAAGTTGCGCAACGTATTTACATGTCGAATGGAAATGCCGCATCATCAGTGAATCTCGTCATCAACGGCAAGACAACTACTTTGAAGCCACAGCAAGCGCTGTCGCAAGACATTAAATCGGGCGCTGGAGTTTCTGTGATTTCTGAAGGTGATGGATCGAACGCTCTCGCCACCACCATTGTTGCTCGGAGCCGAGACAAAGTTGCTTCGGGCGTTGCCGCAGATACATGCCGCGCGCCTAGCGATGAGTGGTGGTTTACGGGAGTCCGCACCCTTTCAGGTTTCAGCGCTCGATTGCTTTTGGCCAATCCTGACAACGCTGATGCCATTGTCGCTCTCTCTGCATATTCTCAAGATGGCGAATTGCAAGTAGGTCAATTCCGTCGCGTCTTAGTACCGGCAAACAAAGTGCGTTTGGTAGATCTCACGCAGGCAATTCCAGGTGTTTCGACCGCCTCAATTCGAGTTCATGCAGTCGAAGGTCGAATCACGCCGTCACTTCAAACTGAAGTGTTGAGTGGTGAGAAGAAACTAGGTCGCACATTCATCGCGCCAGTTACTGAAATTTCCAATACCGCAGTAATCACTGGTATACGCGGCAATTCAGAAAAGCAACAACTTGTCATCATGCCGACTGCTGAAGATGCCATCGTGACGGTTCGCATTCACAGCAGCGATGGCTCATTCATTCTGGCAGGTGCAGAGAATGTATTGGCTCCAAAACAAACACCAATGATTTTTGATTTGTCTTCGGCGATCACATCATCAGATGCGGCTATCGAAGTAACCGCAGACCAGCCAGTGATTGCTGCTGTACGAGGATTCGAAAAAGT
>JBEGON010000108.1:0-18576 GCA_041181965.1 Actinomycetota bacterium | reverse complement strand
CAGGAAGTTGTCCATTGAATGTCACGGAATTCAACTTCAACGATGTCGTGTAACCGGCTACGCCACTTGTTTTGGCTACGGTCTTTACTTCATCAGCATTGATCACAGCTGAATCACGAGCGATTTCAAATCGTGTGCGATTGAATTTTCGAGTTCCACGCGAGGTTTGGCCTTGAGTTCCACCAACTTCGAATCGTTGTGGACCGCCATCGCCTGGCACGCCTTGTTTTGAGATGGAAATATCTGTACCAATTCCATAAAGCGACTGGAGAACAGTGTCTTGTGCTTTTGAGACTCCAGCGCTTGCAGCATCCACCGTGACAACTAGGCCAATGGCAATAGCCAAACCTGTTGCGACGACAGCCGTTTGACGGCGACGTTTGCCTAGTTCACGTTTGAGGTATGTAAACAGCATATTTTTCCTTTGAACAACTCCTGAGCAGAGCGTAAGTGACCAATCCATCCTTTTCGCACGAATATTTCGTACCTAACAACCTCATGACACAAACAGAACGCCAGGCGCACTCTTCTCAAAGTTGGGACATAGGTCACTAGATGTTTGGCAGTTTGAGGCGCACACTTGGGGTGTTCCCGAAAGGAGCATCATCATGAAGGTCTTAGGCAAAGTTCTCGTCGTCACCGGTGGTGGCAATGGCATCGGCCGTGAAGTCGTTCTCGAATTGTTGAAGCGCGGCGCGAGAGTAGCTGCAGTTGATCTCAGTTTGAGCGGACTCGACGAAACTGCAAAGCTCAGCGGCAACAATCCAGATTTGTCGCTCCATCAGGCAAATATCGCAGAACGCCATCGCGTTGAGGAATTGCCGAACGAAGTAATCCTTCGACATGGCCAAGTGGATGCAATCGTAAATGTAGCTGGAATCATTCAGCCATTCGTGCGGATTAACGATTTGGAATATGCGGCAATTGAACGAGTGATGAATGTGAACTTCTGGGGAGTCGTTCACATGACAAAATCATTTTTGCCGGAATTGCTCAAGCGTCCTGAAGCTCACATCGCAAATGTTTCGAGCATGGGTGCGTATGCACCTGTTCCTGGACAAAGTATTTATGGTGCTTCTAAGGCCGCAGTGAAACTCATGTCTGAAGGTTTGTACGCGGAATTGATGGACACCAATGTCGGTGTCACAGTCATCTTCCCGGGTGCAACTGCAACCAATATCTCGAACAATTCTGGTGTTCACATGGACATGCCAACAGATGCGCCTGCCATGAAAATGACATCACCAACAGAAACCGCGCGATTGATTGTCGATGGCATTGAAAACAAGCAGTACCACGTATTTGCCGGTTCTGACGCGAAAATGATGGATCGACTAGCACGGTACATGCCAAACAAAGTTGCTGGAATTATCTACAAGCAGATGAAGTCACTGCTGAAGTAGCAACTACTTGAGACCCGCAAGGATTCGGTCAGCAATCTCGCGAATTGCCCCTCGGCCGCCCTTGCGGGTCGTCACTATGGCGACGACGTCTTTTACTTCGCGTCGACCGTCGGCCGGCGAAATTGGATAACCAACGGCATTAAGACACGGAAGATCGTTTACATCATTACCGATGTACGCGATATCAGCCAGATTTAAGCCTTTTTTGGCTGCCCATTCTTTGAGAACGGGAAGCTTGTCATCGATGCCTTGAATAGTTTCGATGCCCAATTTGTTTCCACGAGTCGTGACAATTGGATTAGTCTCTTTCGACAGAATCAGCATCGGAAAATTCTTGTCACGTAATCGACTCACGCCAAGACCATCGGAGCGACTCACTCTGACTGATTCAATACCTTCAGCTGTGACGTATGCATGATCATCAGTATGTACACCATCAAAATCCATAACTAATGCTTTGGCATACAACGGCGATACATCAGCGATGGGAGATTCTGCAATCAGTTGAGAAAGCGCAAGCTGTTCCGCATTGTCAATCTCAATTGCCGAAGACTCGGGAACTTCCTCAATGCCCACTTTGCCAAAGAACCGATATTTCGCCTCTTCGAATCCAGTGGTGTTCATGACATAGAACGCACCGGTTTCGAGATAGTGCGGTTCACGATCTTGTCGTCGAGGGCGGAAACTCGAATCGTGGTTCACGCCTTCTGCCAGCTCAGCATTCTTTCGCCATAGAAAGCCATAGGTTTCGACAGCACTAAAAACGACATCGAAAGTTCTGGCTTCAACTTTTTGCACAGCAGCTCGTAAAGCGATTTCTGGAATGAACGGTGACGTTGCTTGAATGAAAACAGTTGTTGATGGCTTGGGTGAGATGTTCGCCAAGGAGTGCAATAGTGCAGATTCAGACGAGGCACTATCGGATGCGAGTTCTGCTGGGCGATCAATAACTTTGGCGCCATATTGGCGAGCCACTTCTGCAATCGCTGCATCATCCGTGCTGACATACACATCAGAGATTTCGGCAACATTCTTGCAAGATTGAATAGCTCGCCCAATCAGTGGAACGCCACCAATCAGTTTGAGATTCTTGCCTGGAATGCCCTTGGAGCCTCCACGCGCTGGAATGATTGCCACGACTGACACGGTCGCAGCCTACTTGAGAGAGCTGAACGGTAGATTCCTCGTATGCAGCAAAACCCGCTTAAAACCGTGGAATTCGTCGCTATGACAGATTCATACGCAAAGTGGGCGGCTGGACTATTGGAGCTTGCACCGAGAAGTTGGAAGACCAACTTCTACGTCATGGATCACCAACAATCTCCGACCGCACGTCAACTTGATGCAGCACTTGCACACACGCCGCACGCGCGTTCAGTAATGCAACACATTTCATCCAGATCACTGATGAATAAGTGGAAACACAATCCTCCCACTGCAGTAGTCGTTGCGGGTCCGGGTCCATTTATCTTGGCTCTTCGTCAGCGACTCGATAAAACATCATGGGGTCGAGCGATTGCGCTCATTGGTGGATCACCCGGAATCGCCACTCATCTAGATGAGAATTCATTGCGCTTCCGACTAGCACTCGATGTATTAATTGTTGCGAGTCACAATGAACGCACAACATTGTCCCGTGAAATGACGCAACTTTTTGGATCACATCCAGTAGTGGCGCTTTCAACATTGCCGTTCATTCAAAACATTGAAGTTAGAAAACAAACTGACGACTCTCAGGATCTTGTTTTTGCTGCCCAACCAGACATTCCTGCAACAAAAGAAGAACGTCTTAATGTTCTGCGAGCTCTTCTTCAATTCAAGCGACAACACAAACTTGAAACAATTTATATCAAATTGCGCGCACTTGTCGGTGAGGCGCAAACGCACACAGAGTTGTTCTCTTATCAAGACTTATTCAATGAACTTGTAACCCGAGATGAAGCGACTCGTGATGAAATTCGTTTCCTCTTCGGTTCCATGCAAGACGCACTTGCAAATCCCAACACCATTCTCGCCACTATCAGTTCAACGGCAGCCATTGAATCTATTGCTCTGGGCAACCCAACCTTGATTGTGGCTGACGCGGGTGTTTCTCGTGCTCGTGCAAATGAAGTGTTTATGAATTCCGGCTTAGTAAACCGACTTGAGGATGTGGCTCTCCCTTATCGAGGATTACCAACCGACGATTGGAAGCGACTCAACTACTTCCATAATTCAGCGGAAAATGACTGGATTTCTTCGATTGACGCGATTCAATCGCGCACTTCACCGGAACTTTCACAACACTTTAGTTCACAACAGTTGCTGAAGAATGCAACAAGCGAGGCACTTCGTTTATCACAACAAAGTGCCCCGCTATTTAAGCTTTATCGATTGCTCTTTAAGCGTTAGCCGTCAATGCGACGGAGTTTGCTGAGCGGTGCAAGCTCGCCTGGGAATACGCGCTTAACGCCATCCCCGAGTGCAGTTTCGACGATCCGCACATCACGGATGAGTTGAGCGAATCCCTTTGGCTCGAGTGATGCCGCGTGGTCGCTGCCCCACATCGTGCGATCCAAAGTGATGTGGCGTTCAATCGAAGTTGCACCAAGCGCAGCAGCGGCAATTGAAATTTGCAAACCAGGCTCATGTCCGGAGTAGCCAACGCTTACGCCATAACGTTCACGAAGTGTGTGAATCGTGCGCAAGTTAGCTTCTTCAGCAGGCAGTGGATAAGTGGATGTGGCGTGCATGATGTGCAAGCGGTCTTTGCTGAGAACTTCTACCGCTTTATCTATCTGCTCGAGAGTTGACATACCAGTCGACAGAATCACAGGCTTCTTTGTTTCTGCAACTTTGCGCAGCATTCCAAGATCGGTAACCGACGCAGAGGCAATTTTGTACGCACAGACTTTCATCGACTCAAGAAAATCAACAGCTTCTTCATCCCATGGAGATGCGTACCAGTCAAGGTTGAGCTCGTTGCAGTAATCATCGATCTCCGCGTATTGCTCTTTTTCGAATTCCACTTTGTAGCGGTATTCGAGATAGGTCATGGTGCCCCACGGAGTTTCGCGAGGTACATCCTTCATATGTTCTGGTGTTGAAATAGCAGGAGTGCGCTTTTGGAACTTCACTGCCTGAGCGCCAGCTTCAGCGGCAATCTTGATGAGCTTCTTGGCATTTTCCATTGATCCGTTGTGATTCAGACCAATTTCGGCAATGAAATAAATCGGTAGACCATCGCCGATTTTGTGCTTGCCAATCTGCAGCGCGTTTGCCATATCGTCAACCTTCTCATCAGCACCAGGCGCACAAATGTGCGGTTTCGGCGAGCGAAATTTGTTTCGTAATGCTACCGCAGCGGGCGTAAATGAAGACTAATTGCCGACTGCGTTTGCGACTGTTTCTGCACTTACGTGCAGGGCGAATGCGGAGTAATCGCCATGATTGAGACGCTTAACGCCATCAAGCACCAAATCACGTGGATTGTCGATGGTGTCATAAACATTGAGAATGAATGAGTGATAACGGTTTCGTTCATCATTGCGTCGATAAAAATCGAGAGCACCCGGACCATGTGTAGTCAGGTTTTGATCTGCCAAATCAAGTATGTACAGAGGTAACGGGATTTGTCGTCCAGCATGAATGCCAACCAAACGATCAACCCGACGCGAAAATTCGAAATCTCCGTCGAAGCGAACCGAATCAAAGACCCCAGTTTTTGAAAACATTTCACGACGCGCGATAAATGTTGGTCCACCAAGGTGTAAGAAAACAGTTGGGTGCCATGGTTGGAATGCCACGATTCCGTCGCGTTGCAGACGCATTGAGCGACTAGTTTCAAACATTAGGTTTGGATTGGAATTCAGATTGCGAACATGAATCTCAAGACGCTGCGGATGCGATATGTCGTCACCATCATTAAACGTGATGTATTCACCTGTAGCTACAGCAATACCGCGATTGCGCGAAACAAATGGTCCAGCGGAACAATGATTCTGGATAATCACTGTTGATATCTGCGGGAATCGTGTGGAAACTTTCTTGGCAATTTCTACTGTGTTGTCAGTGCTGTCATCATCAACAACGATTACTTCAATATTGGTATGCGACTGTTTGTAAATAGATTGCAAAGCAGCTTCAATCGTGGATGAACAGTTCCGAACAGGAAAAATCACTGAAACTTTGCTGTCCGAAGGTACCGGCGTTGCAGATTCGTATTCGAGATTCATCACATTTGGCACAAAGTTTGGCGATAAATGCAATGGAATCAGACCGTAGTGACGATAGAGGTCATTGAGAGAGCCATCAGGTTTTCCAGCAAGAACCGCAGCGTTGTGACGAATGATCGCAATTTCGGGATGCGCTAGATCACCTAGAACAGATGCATAATCTCTGTTTTGAGTTTGTAGGTATGCAGCTCGTCGGACTCGCGCATTCACTCCATCAGCGTTCGAACGGGTTGCGTTGAGAAACGCTGCCTCATCTGGAGAGTTTTGCGTGGCATCAAAAATTGCGAGCTTGGACTGCATCCATTTTTCGTCAGCTGCGGCAAGTTTTGATAGTTGGTATTCCACGACTTCGCGGGCGCCGAAACGTAAAGCAGTTTTGATTAAGACTGACACGTACCGTTCGCGAGCCAGCCCTCGCAGCGAAAAATTCCCGCCTATCAAACCATTGATCATGACGAGCTCGTTGAAAATCAATTGATATTCATCAAAACGATTCGCTCGCAACACTGTGCGCACATGAGTTGCCAATTCTTGATCGTGTGCTGAAAGTGCTGACAGCAGGTTCTTCAGACGACTCTTGTTTTCCGGTAGATCAGCCTCAGCAGTTGCATCCGGCGCAACAACTGCTCGAGAGAGTGTGTTTAATCGTAAAGCGGCGACATCTTCGAGTGTGAAATATGAAGGAATGACTCGAAGGGCTTTGAGCAGTCGAATAGCTCGCAAAATCAACTGCCGTTTCATCGGCTATTTCCCTTCCGTAAAGACGGTTGAGATTACTCGTTGGGTCGCGTGGCCATCTTCTTCTGCGGTGAACATCTCTCGCCAAGTGGCGTATTTTTCGCGGAATTTCTCGACATTGTTTGGAAGTTTGCTGAGCTCTTCCAGAACTTCTTCGGCAGTGTTCACAATCGGAGCCGGTGCGAGATCGGCCAATTCGAAGTAAAAACCAGGGTCTTGACGGTATTGCGCGATATCTGGCGCCAAGACGATGAAAGGTTTTTGAGTGATACTGAAATCAAACATGATTGATGAGAAATCAGTGACAAGCACATCTGCGGCAATCATCAATTCGTTCACGTCTGGATACTTTGTGACATCAATCCGATTTTGTGCCGATTCCTTATCCATAACAGACGTATTGGTATGACCGCGATACAGCACGACTGTGTCTTCTGGGACTGCTACATCAAACAAATCTACTTGTGACCAACTACCGTCGGCGTTGCGTAGATTCGGACGCCAAGTAGGTGCGTACAAAACTACTTTTGTGTCATACGTAGGAATGCCAAGCTTGCGTCGAATGGCATCTCGTTCATCTGATGTGTATCCAACAAGTCGATCGTTTCGCGGGTAACCGCCACGCAAAAACTTTCCTGAATAACTAAATGCTGAAGCAAAAGTGCGATTGCAGTATTCACTAGGAGAAACCAAAAAATTCCACATCTGCGCTTCGCGTGTCACCGTCATTCGATAACCGCGCGACGCAGCACCACTGGTTACGTCATTAACAATTCGCTTGAGTGGGGTGCCATGCCATGTTTGAACATAGATCTGGTCTGTTCGTTTAGTGAAGTACCAGGGAAAAACCGCGTTATTTACAAGATATTTCGATGTAGCCATCGCAGTGAGCCAGGCATCAGATCCAAACACAACCGGTTCTAGATAATCTGGTAGTTCAACTTCAGGTGATTGAACAGTCCAGAGCATTTTCAAGGCTGGTCGAGCATTGCGTATCTGTGAAGCGATCGCGAAAGGGCTATCTCCGACAACTTTTCCTTGAAAACTTTCGAACAGAACGGCATTGCGAAGTGGGGCAAAACTAGCCTTTTTATAGGTATTTCTGCGTTGAATGTCGTGTCGACGACGCTGAATCTGCCCTTTGACCGCTGCAAGTTTGTTGATCATTACTGCGTCACTCGCGAACGGTCCAAGGTTGATTCTGCACCGCGGATAAATCCCAGGATGAATCCGTATCCCCAAGAAAAGTGCATCGTGGCAAGTGCGATAGGAAGAGTGGCACGTGTGCAGATTGTTATTCCACTAGCAGTGATGGTGACAAGCATCAACGCAGCTGCATACACAAGCGTTGGCAAACTTCCAATCCATATACCAAGAAATTGTGCAATCAATCCGGCAGCAATCGAAATAACTGTTAATGGCGGAATGAAGTAGCGAAGTGATGCTTCCTTAATACTGCGCCGCGTGAGATGACCACGCCATGCACCAGTGGAATAAAACTGTCGGGCAAGTGAACCTACTGAAGCACGGGGCCAATACTTCACGACCAAACGTGGCGAAAACCAGATAAGTCCGCCGGTTTTCTTAATTCGTTGGGCGAGATCCCAATCTTCACCACGAATGATGTTGGTGTCGTATCCATTCACTCGTTCAAGCGCATTCTTCTTGAAAATTCCTAAATACGCCGACTCGGCTTCTTGTTCTTCTCCGCCAACATGATAAGCGCCGCCGCCAAGTCCAAATCGCGAGTTGTATCCCCATGCGACTGCTTTTTGAAATGGCGTGTCACCTACAGCTTGCATAACACCGCCAAGCAAATCTGCATTACGCGCTGTGAGAATCTCAACAGAATCTTTGAAATAGTTTTGAGGAAGCTCAGTGTGCGCATCTACACGAATGACAATGTCATAGCGAGATTGAGCAATCGCTGCATTCATCCCACTCGTTGTTTTTCCTACAGGATTATCAACCAAGACAATACGAGGAAATTCTTGCTGTAACTGCGCAGCAATCTCATTCGTTTTGTCGACAGATGGTCCGAGCACAAGCATCAATTCCCAGTCGCCGTCATAGTCTTGACGAAGCACGCTTTCGGCGGCATTTCGGAGATATTGCTCTTCGTTGAGAATCGGCATAATCACGGAAAGAGAAGGATTTCCCATCACAAATCCTCTCCCGCACGAGTGAGCGCATTCGCTCTATAGCCGATGCCTTAGATTAGCCATGTGCTGGTTCAGGCGGTAATTCTTGCGGCAGGTATGGGTACGCGCCTTGCGCGACCACTGCCAAAACCATTGACGGAATTGTCTGATGGTCGCAGCATCATGGGTCAGCAAATCGACAACCTCAACGCGGCATTTGGAGACAACTATCGCCTCACCATTGTGGTGGGTTTCAAACTTGAGGCCATCATCGAACGCTTTCCCGACTCAACCTTCGTCTACAACGAGGTGTACGACAGCACCAACACCTCAAAGAGTCTCCTGAAAGCGCTGCGTCATTCGGCAGAAGGCGGTGTCATCTGGTTAAACGGTGATGTCGTATTTGATCCTGAAATTCTCACACTTGTAAAACCACACATCGAAGCCGATCAATCTTTCGTCGTTGTCAACAAAGCACGTGTTGCAGACGAGGAAGTGAAGTACACGCTCAACGCAGACGGTTTCATCAAGGAACTTTCGAAGACTGTGGTCGGCGGATTAGGTGAAGCCGTTGGAATCAACTTCATTAGCAATGCGGACAAAGGCTTACTCATCAAGCGTCTCGCTGAAGTTAATGACCAGGATTACTTCGAACGCGGCATTGAACTAGCCATCGAAAATGATGGTCTACGTGTCCTGCCAGTCGATATTTCTTCTTTCCTTGCGATTGAGGTCGACAACTCCGAAGATCTTGACCGCGTGAACAAGCTTTTGTAATTAGAGATCGAAACTCAGTTCCACTTCAAGTTCACGCAAGATGCCGTCTGGCGCGTCACCGAATAGTTGGTACGGCTGATGGAATACATCGTGACGAAGTTGCGCAATAATTTCCCGTGCCGCTGCTGGTGCATGAAGTGAACGATCTTCCGCAACCGTGACTGAATCCAAGACTTTTGCCATTGCTTCAATCCAGCCAGCACCCACTTTGTACAAGGCCAACCACGGTTGAACTTCACGCTGCAAAAGGGGCACAGAAAAATCTGTAGAAGTGAGTCGTGTGTGAGCGCTTTCGATGGCAGCTGCATGATTATGGAAAATTTCCGCGGCCTTTTGTGGCTCACCTGCACGCCACAAGACTGCAGCTTTACCCATGACTTCATTGAATGCTGGAGCCCACGAACCACTCAATCCCAATGAGTTGCGGAAAAACTCGCGGGTGATTGTGCGATCGCCTTCGTTGGAGATTAAATCTGCGAGAGCGGCATCCCATGATTTCATCGGGTCATACGAACCGGTTGTCCACAAGTAGTCACCAATAGTGGCTAGTGGAATCAAGGAACATTCAAAGAGTTCCGAAGGATTGGCAAGTAAACCTGCACCATATTTATGCAAGCCAGCTTCACGACCGGTCAATGGACCAATATGCAATCTGCGAGCCATGCTGCCGTCATTGACGGGGTAGTTGTCCCAATAAAACGGGGGACGACGAGTGGAGCGATCAAAGATCACCGCATCAGAAATGTCGAGATAACCGCTGCAAATGTCACGACCTGTCCACATCAAATCAATCTGTGGATGCAGGTTTTCGCCCATCACAAGCAAGTAAGGCTCGGTGCCGCGTCCGGCGTAATGCATTGGACACAACACAAGACGCGCATGCGGATATTGAGCAATCAATGCTTCACGCACTCGGTTGGCGAAGTCAGCGTGTGCAGTGGCGATATCTGGATAGCGCGCAATATCTGCTTCGTGTGTCAATGTGTCAGGAATGTCATCAAGCAACAATCCAAAGTGATCGGCACCAACTTCTGCTTGTTGAGCAAAGCGGTGCGCAACGGCGGCAACATCTGCATCGTCTGAGTAGCACACGGAAAGCCCAGGCGAAACGCATGCTGAAACAGACACACCGTTTGCTAAGCCGCGATCAATAATTTCTTTGAGCGATGAAACAAATTCTGATGTCAATGGGGAACGCCATTGGAAGCGTTGCCACTGTGAATCTTTTGGCGCAATCATGAAAGTGTTCATGCCAAAGTCGCCGAAAAGTTCTGCACCTCGAAGTCGTTGTTCATGCGTCCACGGATTTCCGTAGAAACCTTCAATCACTCCACGAAAACGAAAATCTGGTTTGTCGGAAAGCTCGATTGCGCTTTCACCACTACGTACCCACTTGCGAAGTGCATTCAGCGCATAACGAAAAGCACGATTGCTATTGCATTTGATGATCGCGGTTTTTGAGTCGAGTGACGCACTGAGTGCAAAAGCTTCTGGTTGCATATCTGCGTGCTTATCGACGTTGACCGTCAATGTCACGTTTGCGAAATCACGTTGGTGGCGAGCAAAGAAAGAAGTCGCTATTGCTTGCTGTTCGGGTGTCGCATTGGTGAATTTCATAGCCGCCTTACATTCTCTTCGCTAAAGAATCTTCAAAAAGTTTGTGACGTTGTTTTTCATCGAGTGCGCTTCCACAACTAAGCGCCGCGTGCAAGAGGGAACCGGAAACTGGTGGAACCTCAAGGATTGACGGATCAAACTGAACTTTGCTCGAAGCAATGACATCTTCAAAAGCGGCGTTGAATTCCGCTGAATTTGCTGTGTGCAAGCCTCCGGCGCGGACCAAAGCGACTGGACTTGAGAATGCCATCTTCTCGACCAAACCAAGCACATCCCATGCATGTTGGCGTGCAACAACTTCGACGACTTCAATTGCTGCAATGTCACCCGCCGCTGCTTTTTCGAAAACTAATGGCGCGATAGATTCTTCAAGACTGAGATGGTCACGAGCAATTGCTTCAAAGAATTCCGTGGGTTTCGAGAATCCAGTGAGATCCAAAACATCAGCCATCAACGGCGTACGTTTATGTTGGCCATGCTGCATCCGAGCCAAAATCTGTAGTGCCTCAGCAATAAGTTGACCAGCACCGCCACCTTCGCCGAGCGACATTCCAAGTGTTGAAGAATCCTGTGTGCCATCACAAGCAACCGTCTTACCGCCGGTTCCCGCGATTGATGCACATCCAATGCCGCGTGGAGTGCCTGCATACAAAACCGCGTAGGCGTCATTCATGACAGTTGGAGTAATGGGGAAACCAAAAACTTCAAGTTCCTTCGACATTTTGGTTTGATCGCTGTCCCAATCAACACCCGCCATTGCAAAAGTAGCGGCAGAAAGATCGCGCTTCTCAACCTTTGCTTGTTTGAGTGCGTCACCAATCACTTCATGAAGGGTTTTCATCACTGCCGCAACACCAACACGTTCCCAGTTGCCACATCCATTGCCAGCAAAACCAACAACTGCGCCGCTGTCATCCATCACTGCTGCGTGAGTTTTCGTTCCACCTGCATCGATGCCCAGGAAGTATTTAGTCATCTAGCGCACCGAGCAATCCGCGGTGTTCAGTTTTAATCGTGTTCCACACATCTTTCACTGATGAAAGATCTGGTCCAAGAGGATTTGAGAGCAGCGCGCGAAGCGCAGCATCTTCATCCCCATGCACTGCGGCTGAAATCGTGAGAAGTTCAAAGTCTTTGACATTGCGAACCAGTGCGTCAATGTCTGGTCGCATTGCCGACGTTGGTTTTGGTGTTGCTCCACGAGAATCAACAATGCATGGAAGTTCCATCACAACATCAGGATCAACACCTGGTACTGCACCGTTGTTTTTGACATTGACGACGTGTGTGCGGCCGGCATTCGAGGTGATGTCTGCCATTAATTCTGCTGCGGAATCCGAGTAATAGGCGCCACCGCGCTTCATCAACTCTTCAGGCTTGTGGCGCAATTCTGGATCTCGATATTTCGCAAGCAATTCCGCTTCAATGGCCATGACCTCACTCGCGCGAGTTGGATGATTGCGTTGGTGCTTAATCCACTGCTCAGTTTCGTAGTAGTAGAGCAAGTAGTAGTTTGGAATCGCTTCAAGCACATCGATACTTTCCGGTGTCCAACTGGGCTCTTCTTCGCCTTGCGCTTGTTTGCCAGTGAGACCGCGGAATCCGCGAATTGCGTCGTTCGACGCATCAGCTCCAGCAATTTTCAGCCCTCGCACCCATGACAAGTGGTTCAAACCAACATAGTCGAGTTCGAGATCATCAAATGGCTGATTGAGAGTGTGCGAAATTTCGGTCTTGATATTCCAAGGCACATTACATAGTCCGATGGTCTTTAAAGTTGGACGTTCACGCAAAAGCGCTTCAGTCACCATGCCTGCGGGATTGGTGAAGTTGAGAAGTTGTGCATTCGGGGCTTCTTGCAAAATTGTGTCAGCAAGTTTGAGTGCGACCGGGATGGTGCGCAAACCTTTGGCGAATCCGCCGACACCAACCGTTTCTTGACCAATCAATCCATATTGTCGACCAATGAGCTCATCGCGATGTCGTGCTGCTTGATTTCCAATACGGAATTGCGAAACGACAAAATCCGCACCACGAACTGCTTCAGCTTGCGAGGCCGTGCGATTAATTTGAATCCCGCCACCAGATGCGTCAGCCATGCGTTGTGCAAAATCGGCAACAACATTCAATCGCTCTGCATCAATATCGCACAGTGTGATTTCGGTAATTGGCAAACGATCGCGTCGTCGAAGTACACCGTCAATAAGTTCTGGTGTGTAGGTGGAACCACCACCAATAACAGCAAGTTTCATTGAGTTGTTAGCTCACTTCTCGAGCTGCTTGATATGCAGCAGAACGTTGAGCAAATACTTCGTCTTGTGCGAGTTGTGTTCCGAGTGCGATTCCACCCATGAGAACTGCAGTCTCTCCGAGACTTGATACTGCGATGGTTGGTGCGAAAGGCACTAAACGAGCCACGACAGCCTGAATTTCAGCCAAAAGTACGTCTGCTTGGCGACCGATACCGCCAGCGAGAATGACGGTCTCAACATCAACAACAGCGGTGATTGATGCGATGTAGCGAGCCATCCGCTGTGCGATGTCTTCAACTACTGCGAGTGCCAATTGATCTTTGTAGCGAGCCGCATCAAATACTGACACCGAGTCGTAAGGTTCTGAAAGGCGAGAGTTTGAGAATTTCGGCGCAAGTTGTTGTGCTACTCGTTGAATGCTTGAACCAGAAGGATCAGTTTCCGAACGATGCGTGTCAGAGATGTCGCCAAAAGGTACATAAAAAATCTCACCTGCAGCGCCACGAAAACCACGATGCAATTTTTTGTTGAGAACTAACCCGGCACCAATACCAGAGCCAACGGACATCACAGCAAAGTTTTCGACATCTTGTCCTTCACCGTAAGTTTGTTCGGCAATTGTCACGAGATTTACATCGTTTTCGATGGTTGGGGTGACTTTGAAATCTTTGCCAATCAAATCGGACAACACAACGCCATCAAGTTCTGCAATCGTTCCGGCAATTGAAATGCTGCCAGCTTTTTGATCGATGACACCTGGACTGCCGACAACCAAACTCACTACATCATCGCGGGTGTATCCAGCAGAAGTGAGAACGTCGGTAGTAGCGGTTTTCACAACGGAAAGAATGCTGTCGAGCGCAAGACTTGTTGTCGGGACACTGTGTGATGCGAGCACACGTCCATTCAGATCAGCAATTGCTGCGCGAACGAATCGAGCACCAATGTCGAGGCTCAACACGACGCCAAGATCGGATACAGCTTGATACATCGTGCGCGCGCGCTTTGGGTCGCCGGACGTTGGATCCAATTCCTCAACCAGACCGACGTCGATGAGTGAGCGAAGAATTTGTGCCGCTGTTGGGCGTGAGAGACCTGCAAGTCGCGCAACTTCCGCCGCGTGTGCGGTTCCGGATTCGCGAAGGACACCGAGGACGCGTCGCTCGTTAATTTCGCGGAGGTACGAGGGGATTACTTGCGCTGATTGATCAGTCAAAGCATGCCTCCTGTCCTGCGTTCGGGCCTGCGAGTGAGGGGAAGCCCAAAAATTGTGTTAGTAATCCTTTGCGAATTCGTTAGCATACTTTACAATCCCTCACATTCGCTAGAGAGGCAATCGTGGGCTTTTATATTGATTCCGAGATCCTGACCCAGCCAGAAAACTGGATTCAGGCAGCCGAGGTTGCGCCGGCGCACGCCTCCGCCTTGCCTCAGAATGGGGAGAAAATCGCCCTCGTCGGCTGCGGTACCTCCTGGTTTATGGGGATGGCTTTCGCCAGTCTTCGCGAGTCCCTAGGACTCGGCGAATCCGACTCTTTCACGGCCAGCGAGTTCAATTACGGCCGCACATACGACCGCGTTATCGCCCTCACCCGCACTGGCACCACGAGTGAAACTGTCGAGGTGCTCGCCAATCTCAAGGGAAAAGTCCCCACAACAGTCCTCACCTCCACGGCGGATTCACCAGCAACCGCTGCGGCCGATAAATCCATCGTCATTGATTTCGCGCCAGAACAGTCTGTGGTCTCAACACGTTTTGCCACAACGTGTCTGGCATTGATGCGCGCGCATATTGGTCAGGACATGGCACCGATTGCGCAACAAGGTCGCGAGATGCTCGCGGTTGACCTTGATGTGCTCGCATCCGCGGAACAAATTTCATTCCTTGGCACAAGCTGGGCAATCGCGATGGCGAGCGAAGGCGCGTTGAAAACACGTGAAACTGCACAGTTCTGGGCCGAAACACACCCGGCTATGGATTACCGCCATGGTCCAATCTCGATTGCACAAAAGGGTCGTGTGGTGTGGTGCTTCGGAAATCCACCGAAGAATCTTCAACGCGATGTTGAAGCAACTGGCGCATACTTCGAAACTCGCGACATCGATCCCATGGCACATCTCGTCTTGGCACATCGCGTCGCAGCAGAGATTGCACATCGTCGTGGAGTCAATCCAGACCAACCACGTCATCTCAGCCGCTCGGTAGTTCTAGTCTGACCTCATGGCACACGTTCTTGCAGTAGATGTTGGTGGCACGTTCATCAAGTCTGCTGTAGTTGATACAACAAATATCACGGAACGTTCCATTACCAAAGTCACACGTACACCAACCCGTGTCGGATCAGACAATGGTCAAGCACTCGTGCATCAGATTGTTGATCTCTGCCGCGGATCTGAAATTGAAATATCTGCAGTAGGAGTGTGCACTCCCGGAGTGATTGATGAAGATCGTGGTGTCATCAAGTACGCAACAAATTTGAAGATTCATAACCTTGCTTTGCGCGACGAACTACAAGATTTGCTGAAAATACCTGCAAATCTCGGCCATGATGGCCGCACTGCTGCACTGGCAGAACATCTCGTTGGTGCCGGTCAAACTTTCAACAACGTTGCGTTTCTTCCTATAGGGACTGGGATTTCTGTTGGTCTTATCGTCGATGGTCAGGTGCGTAGATCAGATGGATTGATTGGCGAAATCGGTCACGCGAATGTTGGTCATAACGAAGAATGCGGTTGCGGACTTCGAGGATGTTTTGAAGCAATTGCATCAACATCGGCAATCGCGCGTCGGTACAAAGACCGCAGCGGCAAGACAGCTTCGAGTGAAGAAGTTTTTGCACTCGCAAACTCTGGTGACGCAGATGCCACAGCTATTTGGACAGATGCAGTCAATGCGATTGCCTACTCGTGCGATTGGTTGATGAACACTCTCGCTCCAGAAGCAATCATTCTTGGCGGTGGCTTGTCGCAAGCAGGTGCACGACTACTCCAACAAATTGATCGCAAACTTGACGAACGAATTTCCTTTCACCGCAAACCTCAACTACTCATCGCCGCTTTAGGTGACAATGCTGGATGTCTTGGTGCAGCACTTCTTGCAGAGGGTTGCCTTCGATGAGATACATCACTGCTGACATTGTTGTAACTCCTGATCGCGAAATTGCACATGGTTACGTAGCAATCGACAACGGTGTGATTGTTGAAGTGAGCTCTGAAGGACCAGCAGATTCAGAAAAATTTTCAGGTGCACTCATTCCAGGCTTCGTTGACATTCACTGTCATGGCGGCGGCGGATTTTCATTCGGTGTACTTGATGAAATTCGCGGTGCGGCGAATTTCCACCTGCAGCATGGAACGACGACCATTCTTGCAAGCCAAGTGAGTCGGCCGATTACAGAAGCAATTGAGATTCTTGAGTCAGCGCGAGGTTTGGTTGCAGAAGGAGTGATCGCGGGAATTCACCTTGAAGGACCGTTCTTGTCGCATGCACGATGCGGTGCCCAAAACCCTGCAGCACTCATAGATCCGAGCGCAGATTTGGTCTCTGCTGTCATCAAAGCGGGGCAAGGCGTTTTGAAACACATCACGATTGCACCAGAACTTCCAGGCGCGATCGACGCAATTCGTGCTCTGACCGCGGCCGGAATCACGGTGGCTGTGGGGCATTCCGAGGCAACCGCCGAGCAAGGTGTCGCCGCCTTTGATGCTGGAGCAAAAGTCGTCACTCACTTCTTCAACGGAATGCGTCCCTACGACCATCCAGACACGAGCTTTGGCATGGCGGCTCTCGAAGATGAACGCATTTCTACCGAAATCATTGCTGATGGAGTCCATGTTGGTCTCGATAAAGTGCGGATGGTCCACGATAAGAAAGGCCGTCGTTTCATTAGCGTGACTGATGCCATTGTCGCTGCTGGTATGCCGGATGGCGATTGGAATCTCGGTGGTCTGGCGGTCACAACACAGGATGGCGTTGCACATCTCAGCGGCACCAAGACTCTTGCTGGTAGCACATTGACAATGGAACGCGCTTTCAGCTTCCTTGTTTCAAAAGCGAATCTGTCGCTAGTAGAAGCAGTGCAAGCAACATCGACAGAACCAGCACGCGCTATGGGTTTTGCACATGTGGGATCCATCGAAGTTGGTAAAGAAGCAAATTTTGTTGTGTGGAATGACGGTGTTCAACACGTCATTCGTCACGGCAACAATATTTCGTTGTGATCCTTAGGGTCGAACTTTTTCAAAAATCATTGAAACACCAAGTTCGAGACATAGCTCCATGTCTTCTTCATCAACAACAGTCCATCCCAAGAATGGGCAATCAAGTTTGTTGCGCCAGTAGGTCGTGATGTTGCGACGCAGCATCGGCAAGTACATACCGATGAAGTCTGGTCGATTTACAAAATTGGTAATCAATGTGTCAGTTTGAAACTTTTGGATTGGACCCATTGTGTGATTGGACTCTTCACCAAGCTGACCAACCGCCATCTTTGGTAGCAGGTGTTTTGCTTTCCACACTGCAGTTGGTTGAAAACTTTGGATTGCAGAGCTTTCGACCCGATCTGCGGCAAGCGCACACACTGCGCGCATTGTGTGCGACACAAATTTCGTTTGCTTTACATCAAGAAGAATTGGGGTAGTTGGTGGAATTGCTTCAAAAACTTGCTGCAGGGTTGCAATTCTTTCGCCTGTTGCCTTGAATGAAAGTTCTTGAAGAACTTCCGACGAAGTGTTCGGAATGTGGAAATTCACTCCGGTGTCGGTAAAAGTGTTGTCTTCGTGAATGATGAAAGGAATTCCATCTTTAGATACTTGAATATCAATCTCTACGCCATAGCCAGCATCTGCCGCGGCAACAATCGCAGATAGTGAGTTGGCAGGTTTGCTTGCATCATGTAAACCACTATGTGCAAAATGCATGGTGGGTTTGATGTTGAGCATGGTGTGACAATACGCGAAAAAGCAGCGAAAAATAAGCCAAATTGACACTATTTGAAGTTAGTCTTGGGCTCTACAAAAGGATTCTTTGAAATGCAAAAAATGCGAATTGCTTTGTCACTCATTGCTGTCAGCATCCTCAGTTCATGTGCGATGGCCACACCGGCATTTGATTCCAACGGAGTTCCTTATCTCAAAGGTGTTGTGATTTACCATCGATACAGCGACTACGGCGCCTGGGATTCACGCCTGTACATGGTTGATCTCACCGCGCGCAAGATGACTGAGGTTGGAGCGGATTGGACGACGGTTGTATCGCCCATTAATGCACACTTCTCACCTGACGGAAAATCATTCACCTTCATGGCGAGCGCAGCTGGCTTGGATGAAAATGAGTGGGATGTTTTTGTCACACATTGGGATGGACAACATTGGGCTGAGCCCATCAATTTGACTGGTCCAAACGGTAAGCGCGATGAAGATCCCAAATTCTCCC